>CAZNKS010000001.1:0-43444 GCA_964574065.1 uncultured Pseudomonadales bacterium
TTTGAGTACTTATGGGTTGCTCATTGTTATCATCATCGGTGATTTTCCATCCTGTAAGTGTCACGGAACTGTTAGTGCTGTTATATATCTCTATCCATTCTTTTTCTCCTGTTGCAGCACACGCATATATTTCTGAGAGTTCTATTCCAGTTGGTTGGGTGGCGGGAGTGGGAGTTGGCGTTGCTGTGGGTGAGGATGTTGGAGATGGAGTCGATGTCGGACTTGCTGTGGGTGATGGGGTGGGAGTAGGCGTTGGTGAAGGAGTTGGAGTAGGAAGAGCAATAAGTTTATTCTCTTGTCCACCTGTTATGCTCGATGTTTGAATCCAACTCTGTCCTTGTTTAATCCAACTAACTGTATCATCAACAGCTGTGCATTTGTGAGTTTTTGAAGCATCAGATGAATATTCACTCGGGAATGTTTCCCAGACAAACCCAGTATTATCAATAAGTTTAACAGCAAATCCATTATCACTAAGGTTACTAGGAATAGAGATCTTAAGATATCCCTCTTTACTAATACTTCCGGAAAGTGCGACATCTCCGTTAGAAGCATTTTTTTCTATTTTCCATCCACTAAGATCAACAGGAGCGGAGGACGAATTGTAAATTTCTACCCAGTCTTTTTCTGTTGAACCAACTGGCTGGCATCCAACTATTTCTGATAATGTAATTCTTGCCCCAGCTCCTACAGGACTTGGTGCTTGTGCCAATACTTTTGTTGAAAAGAGAAAGAGAAAAGTACAAATACCGCTGATAAATATCCGTCGTCGCATAAGGCTCGTGTGTAGTTAAGTGTGTAGAATGCCACTCTTTTACACTTTTCTCAAGTAGTTAATATTAGAAATTTGGCTCGTGCGGTAGAAGCTTGAAAACTGCTTATCATATCCTTCAATCGGATCATGAATTGTATAGTTTCCTTTCTCTCCGCTTTTGATCACAATAAAGTGACCATCACGAGTCCCAATCCTCATGTGCGCGATGACGGGATTCTTTTTTAACTCTTCATCAAGTTTGCTTTCCGAATAGGAGCTTCTCTCATATCGCCATCCACCTGGAGCAGGCCATGGTTGCAACATATAGGCGGTATTCGAAAAGAAATAACTTGTGTTTCGTGCAATTGTAATCGGATTTACATCTTCGCCAAATTTTTTCTTCACCATGGCAGTACTACTGACTAAACACCCCACTTCCAAAATCCTGCCTTCATTCTTAGTCCCACAGCTGTTTCCGATACACACTCCTGCCCACCGCTCATCACGTTGGGAGAAAAACCATCCATCAGGGCTATTCTGTGGAGGCAAAACATTTGCCCCTCTGCTTTTCGCAAAGCTTGCAAACGAAGATAGTTCTGCTTCAGCTTGAGCCAGGAGCTTTTGATATGTACTTTCACTGTTCTTTGTGTCAGTAAGGAGTTTTTTCTTTGCAGCCTCTTGTGATTCCAAGTCTCTTTTTTGGGTTTCAAGCTTTGCCTTCAGGGTTTCAACTGATTTTTGTTTCTTCTCCTTTGAAATTTTTTGATTGTCATAGTCTATTTTTGTTTGCGTTGTTTTAGCAAGCAGACTTTGATAGTGGGCCTGCGTTAGTTGCATGTATTTGTAGCGTGTATACAAATCAGAAAAACTATGGCTAGAAAATAGGAGCTCGAAGGAGCCAATATCAGGTTGCTTGTACTCTGTTTGTGCTTCTTTTAAGAGTGCAGCAATGTAGGTATCCAAATTTTTTTCTTGGGTGGCGATCTTGCCTTCGAGTGATTCTATATCACGAGAAAGAAGTACGATTTCAAGTTCGGTTGCCTCAACTTGTTTCTGTGTGAGTGTTTTTTTGTTGGTCAGGTATGAAATTGCGGATGAAAGCGTTTTGGCCTCACCCTGCAGCTGCGAGATTTTATTTTTGAGCTCTTCTATTTCTTTTTGTTTTTCTGCAATCTTATCCTGATTCACAGCTGGAGTTGGTGAGGGTGAAGGAGGAGGAGTTGGGTCTACTGCGTACGCTCCAACTGCAAAGAACATGACAAAAGTAAAAAAGAAAAACAATACGGTCAAAGTGGACCGTATGAGAAAAACGATGCTCGTCGATGTGTTTCGTTCTTTTTGTATCATTGTCTACAGCCTAATCTTTGTTCCCTTCTACAAACCTCGACGTACAAATCTCTTTACGGCTAGGAAACTTGAAACAATACCAATGAAAATTCCTGTCGTTGCACCAACAGCGAACATTCCTCCAAGGATTGTCCATGGTATGGGTAGTATATGGAGCTGTCCAAAGAATGAAATAAGCGTTGGAGTTAGATACAGTAGCACGGTATAACTTGCGATCCAACCCAAAACTGCACCGTAGATACCATACAGCATTCCTTCATACACGAAGGGACCGCGGATATACCACATACTCGCACCCAACAGTCGCATGATTGAAATCTCTGAGCGCTTCATTCCTACACGCAAACTCAAAATAACAAATGTTAGGAGGACTGTAATCACAACAAGAACACCAGTGATAATCATGCCTCCGCTTCGAATCCGTTTAGTCCAAAGCGAAAGATTATCAATGACATCTTTTTGATACACAACTTCATCAACTCCAGGGACGGATTCTAAGTCAGTTTTGATTTTTTCGAGTGACTCAATGTCTTTGCTACTGACTTCCAAACTTGGTGGTAGTATTTCAGCCGTGACCAGTTCTAACAACAATGGATCTTTTTGGTTTTCTTCTTTAAAAATTTCCAAGGCTTCTTGTTTGGAAATGGCTTTCACAGAAGCTACATACTCTTTTTGTTCCATTGCCTGTTTGGCAGCTTGGAGTTGCTCATCTGTACTACTTACACTTAGATAGGCAATCACTTGAGGTCTAGTCTCAACATACTTTAACGCAAGATCGGCAGTGTAGAGCAAAATAGCAAATGAATACGCTACAAAAAATGTCAGCGTCATCATGATCGTAGCGACAAGAGCTTGGTAGGGGCTACGGCGCATATTGCGCACTGCCTGTTGGAGTGAACGGAACATACGTGTTATTTGTCCTCTTTTGTTGCTTTTTTCTTTTCCTTTGAATCTTCTTTTGATTTTGGTTTTTCTTCCTTCTCTTCTGTAGACTTCGTTTCTGCTTGTGGCTTTGGCGCATTTTTATCAACAACTCTGCCGTTTTGGAGTTCAATGACGCGCTTGTCGATTCGTTCAACCAACGACATGTTATGGGTTGCCATAATAATTGTGGTACCAAGCTCATTTATTTTTGCCAAAAGACGGACGATGGAGTATGCAGTTGCATCATCAAGATTTCCTGTTGGCTCATCAGCAAACAACACTCGTGGAGCAGTTGCGAGTGCTCGAGCAATACACACACGCTGTGCTTCTCCTCCTGAGAGTTGGCTTGGGAACACATCAGCTTTATTGGGAAGGCCAATAAGTGTTAAGAGATCATTGGTTCGAGAAACGATCTCATCTTTTGGTTTTCCAATGATTTCTAATCCTAAGGCAATATTTTCTGCCACCGTTCGTTCGGGAAGAAGTTTGTAGTCTTGAAAGATGACACCAATTTTTCGGCGCAAGTTCACCACATCTCTCTGACGAAGTCTCCCAAATGAAAGCTCTTCAACGGTAATCGTTCCTTCATCAGGAGTCGTTTGATGGGTTAACAATCGCATGACTGTTGTCTTTCCTGTTCCGGATTTTCCAACCAAGAACACGAACTCTCCGGGATTTACGTTAAACGTAACATCACCAAGAACTTCTTGTGATCCGTAGCGTTTTGTAACATTTGCGAAAGAAAGCATACAGTACACGATAGCAAAAAATAGCGTGTTTATGAAGACCAAAAAAAGGAAAACTAGAGATTAAACCTATGAAGCAGTACGTTGTTGGCAACTAGGACACAGCGTATCGTTATTCATCTTGCATGAGATCTTCAGCTGGTTTCTTGGCACCATCTGGGAGTTCTGCATTCAACTCCTTCACTTCCAAACGTCCGACATCCATTAACCAACCTGCTTTTTGTGCTTTAAATGTTTCACCGTATACCTTGACTTTGTGTCCTTCGTATTCCTTCAAATCCATGACTGAAGAGGTAAGATACACACTCTGTGAGACACCACCGGGTCGAACGATGTGGTGGGATCCTTCACCACCAACTCCTCCGGCAACCAGAACTCCTTCAGCACTATCTTTAAAGGCACTTGCATCTTTTGCGCCAACAACTTGCCCCACTTTGACTGCAGGTGTAGTTTCCTCACTTGGCTGTTCGCCTTCAGATGTTGTAGTTTGAGTCACAACTGGTGCTGATTTGCTGGTCATTGATGCAGCCACATATCCAGTACCAATGCCTGCAAAAATGATGACAACTAGAAGAGGAAGAAAGATGTTTTGTTTTTTTGCCATACTATTTTCTTTCGCAAGGGTTTGTGCAAATGCATTGGATTGAGCCTTTGGCTGTGTTTGTAGCGCAGCTGGTGTCGGTTGGTTTTGTTCAAAAGAAATCTTTTCCATACCGATCCATCCTATCATTTTCACAATGATATTGAAATATCGATTTATAACGCACAAAGCATTTGAAGCATCTGTATTTTCAGCACGCAGCGTCGCGTCTGGTTTCCAGACAGCTGTGAGTACTGCAGAATGCAGTTGCAAAAATGCGAGCTTAAAATAGTCAGCGCTTCATTGTTACAGTATTCGGACACAACTTTGTGTGAACATATCCAAATTCCCATCCAATACTGCCGTGGTATCTGAGGTTTCAACTTTCGTACGCGTGTCTTTCACCAAGTGATATGGATGAAGCACGTAGTTGCGAATTTGATTTCCCCATCCTGCAATCTTGTGTTCACCTTTAATGTTTGCAAGTTCCTCCCCTCGTTTTTCTTCTTCCATTTGGGCAAGCTTACTCTTCAAAATAGAAAGCGCAGTTTTTTTATTTTGTTCTTGATAGCGCTCTTGTCTGCATTCCACGATTATGCCTGTGGGGATATGACGCAAAATAACTGCAGAGTTCACTTTGTTTACATTTTGTCCACCGTGTCCACCTGCCCGAGTAAACTGCCATTCCAAATCATCAGGTTTTACCTCAATCTCTTTATCATCCTCTTCAATCAGTGGCATGACTTCGACTCCCACAAATGATGTTTGTCGAAGATTATCGGCATTGAAAGGAGAAAGTCGCACGAGTCTATGAGCTCCTCCTTCGTGTTTGAGCAAGCCATATACCAGGTCACCGTGGACAATATAGGTAACAGACTTTAAGCCTTCTTCGGCTCGTGATTCTTCAACTGTCTCCCACTTCCAGCCTTTACGTTCAAAGTATCTTGTGTACATACGTGACACAATACTTGCCCAGTCGCAAGCTTCGCTTCCACCTTGTCCTGCATGGATAGAAAATACCGCATCACGAGAATCGTATTTGCCAGAAAGAAAAGTTTGAATTTCTAGAGCATCCAGTTCCTGTTCAAGGGTCTGTACGGTTTGTGCGTATTCTGCTTCTAAAGCTGGATCATCTCCACTACCAATAAGTTCCTCAATACCTATGAGGTCAGAAAATTTTTTTTCAGTCTTGGCAATAACAGCAAGCACATTTTCAATTCGCGAAATTTCTTGACCGACAGTTTTCACCTTTGTTTGGTCATTCCAAAAATCTGGATTTTCGCGCTGAGAAGACAACTCTGCCAGTCGAGTTTGTTTTTCAGCTACCCCAAGCCTGTCTGAGATGGCAGAAAACTTAGCAGACAGCTCTTCTCTTTTGGTCGTTAATTCGTACGCAATCATAGGAGTATTGTACAGCCAAAAAGCAAGCAATCAGAGGATAGACTCGAAATCTATAGAGGAGTTTACGCCTACATGGAGTGGAAGGGTCAACGATATTGCTCTACTGCCACGCGATCCCCGCTTTGGCGGTGGAAACACTTCTCCCGTGTGCTTGCGCTGCGGGAATAACCCATTTTCAGATAAGAACAACTTATTGCCCCACCTTGCTTAATAGTTCTAAAAGTTGTTTTTTGAGCTGAGGTGCCTCTATGGTGGCTGCTTGCCAAACAATCTCTGCATCGATATCCCAGTATTCGTGAGCCAATTTATTTCGCATGCCAATGATCTGGTTCCATGGGATATTGGGGTTCGAAGAACGAAATTCTTCTTCCAGGTGTGAACAAGCTTCTCCGACAATTTCCAAATTTCGTACAACCGCATCGTACATCATTTCATTTTTTGAAAATTTAGCTTGATCCGTATTTTCAAGATACTCATGAATCTTGGTAACGGCACCAATAATATGCTGAATGTATGGGCTAGGACTCTTTTGCATACACAATTTGAAGATCATCTTGGATATATGGTTTGATATATTTGCTCAGTCCCTGTCTAGTTACTAAATCAACTTTCACTCCCAAGGTATTACTTAGTTCTTGTTCTAAGCCTATAAATTCTATGAGTCCTGGAGTTTTTTCAAATGAAACAAGCAAGTCAATATCACTTCCATGTTTTTGATCACCCCGAGAATATGAGCCATACAATGCCATGTATGAAATACCATTATTCTTGGCAATCTGTTGAAGGGCTTGCTGATGTTTTTGGATTAACACTGGTAGCATTTCTCTAGTATAACAAAAAAATTTGTAAGGGTGTTTACAAACTCTCAAAAACACGATAGGAGTTTACCCTGAGCGAGGCCGAAGGGTCGGATCTATGGAATGAAATAATAACTCACTTCCAGATCAATAATCCTATAGTTTGTTATGTTTTTGAGATCAACTAAATTCTACGCGTTGCATTCCCTTGTTCCTCAGTTCTTATTTGTCCCTCATGTACATAATCCTTCAAAGGGACATACTCACCTTCTTTACCGACACAAATTCTAGCTCCCATTTCCTGAAGTAACTGACTGGTAAACACCTCATCAAACCCAGGAAACCTTACAAACAACACCTCTCCTTGATATTTTCGCATATACTCCCAACTTGGAGGTCTTATTTGATGTCCATGCCCCTCATGACCCTTCATTTGATCGAAGTCAGAGTGATAAACTAAAAGAAACGGTTGGAGTTTATTAAAAGTTTCCTCATTTAGATCAAGCTTAATTACACATGGTTTTGATTCACGATGAATTGTTGCTGCTTTTTTTGCATAGCTCCAGTTAACATCCTGATCCCAATCTAAGGAGAAAGATATCGGTCCTTCCACAAGGGTATTTGACATCAAAACTTGCTCAATAATCTCGCCATTCTTTCCTGTGTGTGTCCCTCTAGATAATGTTATTTTCTCTGCCATACGTTTAATTGTACCAGGACTGTTTACAAACTCTCAAAAACACGATAGGAGTTTACCCTGAGCGAGGCCGAAGGGTCGGATCTGTGGAATGAAATAATAACTCACTTCCAGACTAAAAGTCCCATAGTTTATAATGTGTAAATACCCTTAGTGATAAGTGATAACCCAAAGTGGTATTCAAGAGCCTCATGTACTCTTTCTACTACATCACTATTAACTTCATCCCAATTAACCAATTCTCCCGAGTCAATAATTCGAACTTTCCCAGATTCATCTAACACAAATTCTGCTGTGCTTGGTGGCCAAAGTCGTAACTGTCTGAGTAAATTTTCAATTCTTTCAACTTCAGCTCTGCGGAATCCCTCATCGGCAACTTGTAGTTCACCTGGTTTAAAGTCTATAAACTCCATTTCTATAACAGCACACGAATCATCATTTTGGACACTAAAAAAACGAGCTGGCAATTCACCTAGTAGACTTTGGTTTCTAACCTCTCGTTCAAACGATTCCTTTCTAAAAGAGTCTAGTGGTTTTGGATACCAGCTTGTTGAATCTGCAAATTTTGGCTTAAAAATTACCTTGTAAGCCTTACCTGTGGATTCTGATAAGAAAACTGATCCAACTTGTCCCCTACCAACAAAACTGAAAGGTCCTGCTTGAGGAAAGTGCTTTTGTAAGATAGTGATGGCGATCTTAAGATTTTCCGGAGAGAGAGTACTATCTTTTCCTCTCTCACCATATTTCGGTTTCTCAGGCATATAATTGATATCTTAACCCATGAAAGGTTGTTTACAAACTCTCAAAAACACGATAGGAGTTTACCCTGAGCGAGGCCGAAGGGTCGGATCTGTGGAATGAAATATTAACCGAGTTCCAGATAAATTAATCCTATAGTTTTTTCTATCCTTTAGTCAAATAACTCTTTGTTTTGATCTAGGTAATATTTAGTTCTCTGGTCACTCTTATCAATTTTAGTCTTTAATGCTTGAAGAAGATCAAGCAACTCACGTTCCATTTTGTATATTTTATCCTGACATTCTATCGGTGAAGGTCTGGAAGCATGGAAGAACTCTCCTCTAATGTAGCGAAAGAATTCGACTGAAAGTACGAGTTTGGGATATGTTTCAGCAACGTCTTCCTGAGACTGAGCTTGTATTAACTCTTTCTTGATAAGCGTAAAAAGATCATCTGCTAAGTAACAGAAATCCATTTTAGAGACCCCCGCCGTGATTATTCTTAGCTTCGTAATATTCAAAAGAAGCGACATCCAATCGATCTAGAAGTCTATGATCAAGAGCTGAGAATTTTTCCATAAAGATTTTTCTATCTTCGCCAGAAAGAGGCTCTTCACCGTTCTTTTCAAGCAATACAATAAGTTGCTTCAAGTATGAAAGTGCTGTGTTCCTTGCTTCAATGTACGCTTGTTTTTTTTGCACTTCTATTTGCATTGCATCAGACATACTCTATCCTTTCGACTAGTTTCTACTTATCAGAGCCATATAGGACTTCATATTTTCAATGTGTCGGTGTAGCTCTTTGAAAAGTGTTTCTTGACTTCGAGATTCTTGATTAGGCAATTCACCAGTTTTAGGATCTGCCTGCGGATCAACATATCTACGCATAGCAACAAACCTATTTTCTATTGCAGAACCCACTCTATCAAACCATGAACTTAATTCTGTCAATTGAGACTGCATCTGTTCTACGGTTTCAGCTTTTGATACATTCTTCAAAAAGTCATTTACTCTTGCCGTAGTTTCTACACCTTGTCCTGAACCAAAGATGCTCATAATTGTGCCTTGAGCTGCATTTGCATCTACAGAAATTTGATACATTCGATTCCAAGCACCTTGGAATTCACTCATTGCAGTCTTCACGGTTTGGAGATTGACTTCTTTATTCTGATTTTCGATCTCCTTTGGTGCAACACCAGTCCCTGTCTCTGTTTCAGTCTGAGGAGGTGTAGCTGTTGGAGTTTCACCTGCCTCTGCCGTGTCCTTAGCCTTTTCTGTTGTTTGTTCGCTTGAATCACCCCCAGTAACTTCCGGCTGTCTAGTTTTGGTTTGCTCTTGCATTTGCATACCTCTTGCTCTCATGAATTCAACCATCATAGGATCAGATGCGATCGCATCATTTAGTGCTTGAAGCTGATTGGTTTCACCCATCGCTTTTGCTTGCTTACCTCGCTCAACATAGTCTTTAGCCTTCTGAAGCTTTTCGTTTTCAGCTTTCACTTCATCCATGGTAAATTGCTCATCATTTGTGTTTTCCTCGGGACGTACCCCTTGCTGTTCTTCTATAGCCATTTCTTCAAATGATGGTTTGGATTCCGACATAGCCTGGAGTATAAAAGCATTTTGAAGAAACTTAAAGTAGCTAGTTTATTTACAAACTCTCAAAATCACGATATGTGTCGGATCTATGGAATGAAATAATAACTCAGTTCCAGATTAAGAATCCTATAGCAAATTATGTTTTTATCCTAACAAAATAGAATTGATTTAATTCGTCTCCACCTGCCACAAATTTATGTTTACTTCCAGCAGGAATAATAATCACATCGTCAGGTTTATACTCCACAATTTGATCTTCCCAATAAAACTTACCTGTACCAGCAAGAACAACTCCTAGTTCATCATGATCATCATGTATGTGCCAATCCCAATATTGGCCTGGTTTCAATAAACCTTTAGTCATTGCATCAATGTTGTCCGTTACCAAATCATCTTTGGTTGCTAAAGTTTGACGAGAATCAGGAAGATCATGTGTGCCTTCAAGTGGTATTTCGCTGATGTGTTTTATTTGGAACATTTTCATCGTTAATGTGATTCTATCAGACAAGTGAGGATATATGAGAACTATTTACAAACCCACAAAAATACGATACATGTCGGATCTATGGAACCAAATTGTAACTCACTTCCAGATCAAGGAGCCTATAGCTTTATACGTTTTTACTGACTCAAGAACTCAGGAAACTTAATAATTAGTAATCCATATGCGCTGATAGTTGGAGCATCGGTAATCTGGCCTTGTTCGACAGCTTGAGCAAACTCTACTGGAGTCAATTCCAAACGCTCTAATCCTACTTCTGTTAAATCAAGATTTGCTTCTTTTTGAACAAGATCAGTCGCTAAATAAATATGAAATCCTTGATTACTGTAACCTGGTGCTTCGTGTAAAAATCCAATGTGTTTTAGTTTGTTTGCCTCAAACCCTGTTTCTTCAAGTAACTCGGCTTTTGCCATAAGATCAGAGTCTTCATCTGGCTTATCTTCATGTTTACCCTGAGGGAATTCAATAGATTCTTGTTTAGTAGGGTAACGATACTGTTTAACTAAATGAAATTTCTTACCGTCAAAAGGCACAATTAAAGCAAAATCTGATTTATCAACGACTCCATAAATACCTTTATGTCCATTCGGAAACTCAACTTCATCTTCTAACACTTTCATCCATGGATTTTGATAGACAATCTTTGTTGCCAATTGCTTAATCATGTTTATATTCTATCTTGTAGGTGTTGTCTGGGAAAGGTGTTTACAAACTCTCAAAAACACGATAGGAGTTTACCCTGAGCGAGGCCGAAGGGTCGGATCTATGGAATGAAATAATAACTCACTTCCAGATCAAAAGTCCTATAGTTTATTTTGTTTTTACTGGTAACGAGTCTCCTACTTCTCAGCCAATAACTCAAAAGCTTGCTTTGGCTGAAATCGATTAAGTCTACTCTGTATCCAGAGAATCATTATCATCCATATTCATTTCTGCGGCAACCATATTACCCCAGATCTGCATGAAGACTTGCATAGCTCCGTCTATCCCAACTAAATAGGCATACTCGCTTAAGACCATCTTTGCTTGCTCTTCGTCGGCATTTCTTATAGCAATTTCTAGCAATCTTTTTCTCGATACAGACCAATCAATAGCACTATCTTTCAAATAATCTCTTGAAGGCAATTCAGTTGGTCTTCCGTTTGGAAAAACTTCAGCAACCCAAGCTTCACGAGATTCAAAACTAAAAACTGACATAGAAAATTCTCCTAATAATAATTATTTTTCTTTCGTTTCAAGGAATTTTTTATATACTTGCTTCATAATGAAGACTGCGTAGTCAATATCTTCTGGTTTCTCGATATTCATCCTCGACACATGATGATGGAAATACTCATAGGAGTTTTCCATGTAGGAGACCTTCTTTTCAGGATCATTGAGTTCTTCAGGTCTTGTTCTTCCAAATTCAAAACCTAGTTTGTTTCTATATACCTTCAAAACGGCGATATTCCATCTACCAATGTTGAATCCAATGTAAATCTTGGTCGGTTTTACTTCAATTCTCGAGTCAACAGCAGTAACTTTTTGCTCAAGTTCGTCAAACAACTCTCTACTGTGTTTACTACCTTCTTTAAAATGATCATCTATTGAATAACTTTTAATCTCCCTACTCACTTTTTCAACTACTTGATCATCTGTGATTTTACTAATTGATTCTTTTGCATTTTTTGCTTTGATCTGGTTATAGAGCAACGTGCCATTCTCAAAAACCTTTACTTCCCAAAGTTGAATCGGTAAATCTTTAAAGTTAATGGCATTTTGCTGATGGACGGTAAAAGAGTTAGCAATAAAAAGCACTCTAGATTGTGACCAGTCTATATCTTCCCGCTTCAATGTTTGTCCAAGTTGCTCGTTATACTCAAGGATAAACTCCGCTTTTTGATTCAGCATCAAGGACAAGTAAGCAAATCCTTGATCAATAATTGAAAAACTTCTATCCCGTTTATACTCAAGAATTACAAACGAGCCAGTACTTTCATCAAAAGCAAGAGTATCAATTCTCAAATCTCCAAGTTGGAGTTCAGATTTAACAAAAGTGAGTCCAAAAATCTCTGATAGGTTCTGCTCTGTAAGACTTTGGATATCTTTTTCGAGCTCTATCTTCTTTTCATTAATAGTTTTCAGCTTTTTGCCATTGATCTGAAAAAGTGGCATATTTGATCTGGATTATACATCCAAATTGGTTTTTTACCTATGGATATACCAACTCTCATAGAGTTAGTCCTATTTTTGTAATCCTGAGTAACTTGAGATTGGCATTTATTGAAGTTGTAATGAGCCGTGTTCTTTTTGAAGATTTGTCAACCAATCAATAAAGAATTTATTTGCTTCAATTCTTATTTGTGGCCGGGAGGATAGAACTAGAACCTAAATGCTTTATGTGCGTTTTTATCTATAATGCCATCAAAGTCCACGAGCTCTTTTTCAAGTGTATTGGCAATAAACCGAGCAGTTTCCATCACTCCACTTGGATCGTTCGTTTGACCTCTTCTTGATTGCGGTGGGAGAAATGGACTGTCAGTTTCTACGAGCAGCCGATCAAGCGGAACGACATCAAGCAGAGCTCTGATCGCATGAGCGTTTGGATATGTCACGTTGCCTGCAAAGCTCACATAGGCACCAAGTTGTATGGCTTTGGAAATGTAATCAGGACTTCCAGAAGCACAATGGAGAATGAATTGAGGAAGTTCATTCTCTTGCTGTAACGCTTCAAGTTCATCAAGTAGATCAGCATAGGCATCAAAAGGAATGGTTGTTTGATCTCGAAAGGATCGACAGTGAATAATCAGGGCTTTTTGCGTCTTCAAAGCCAATTTTGCTTGTGCCCGGAACAGCTTGCGTTGTGCTTGCCTGGTTTCATTCCAGGTGTTGGAATCAAAGCGACTGTAATCAAGTCCACATTCTCCAATAGCTACTACTTTTTCTGATGAGAGTAGAGTTTGAAGTGCGTCGATAGAGCTTTGTATTTGCTCATCGGATATGTCTGGAGTTGCTTCTTCCGGATGAATCCCTATACTTGCGAATACTGATGAGAATTTCGTGGCACACTCGATTGCTGACTTACTCGTTTGTAGGTCAGTGCCAACTACAACCATAGCTTCCACACCTGCCAGGAGTGCTTTCTCGTAGTATTCCTGGGCCTTTTCGGCAAGCGGTGAGAGATTTAAATGACAATGGGTATCAATCATAGTTCGTAGTGTATCGCGGATTGTACGTATGCGAAACAGAATCTGGATTTTTTCTCTCATTGGCGATAGAATTGGACAACAAATGTCACTCTCAATGATTCTCCTCTCCATCCAAATTCTTATTTCTCTCCTCTTAGTTGGAGCCATCCTCTTGCAAGCACAAGGATCAGGACTTGGATCCACTTGGGGCGGAGGCGGAGAAAGCTATCACACCAAACGAGGAATTGAAAAATCGCTTTTTGGTTTTACGATAGTATTGATCGTCCTTTTTTTCATAGTGTCACTGGCAACAGTGATCTTGGTGTAAGATAAAAAGATATTCCCATGTCAACTCTTCGTACCACTGCCTGGTATATTCAAGGTTTCCTTAAGAAATATGGAAAAGTTTTAGGAATTAGTACATTCGTGGGTATAGCTATCTTCATTTTTTTGCCAAACCTTCTGTCCCGAGTACCTTTTTTTAAGCCAACCTCCTATATTGGACGTGTAGGAAGCTTTCCCCTTTCGAGACTTCCTCGTGATATTCAAGAAAAGGTCAGTTTCGGACTGACGAAATCAGCCGAAGATGGACAGCTTGTTGCTGCGCTTGCTTCTTCTTTCCACTTGGAAGAGGAAGGCAAAGCGTATCGATTTACGATTCGGCCGAACGTCAGCTGGCAGGATGGTAGAACAGTTACACCACAAGATATTTCCTACGTGTTTGCTGATATCGATGTGGCTCGCTCACAAAACGATATCGTATACCGAATCCGTACGAAACGAGAGAATGAAGCCACCACTGATCCGTTTTTACCTTCTTCCTTTCTATCTCTCGTATCACAGCCATTATTTCGTCAGGAAAAAGAACGCACATTTTTATTCTGGGAAAAGAACACTATTATCGGTTTAGGAGAATATGAAATTACGGATCTGGTGTATAAGGGCCCCGTGATTTCAGAAATTCGCCTGGAGTCAGATACAGACAGGCTAATCTATCGATTCTATCCCACAGAGCATGATGCAATCATCGCATTCAAACACGGACAAGTTGATCGGCTCGAACAAATTCAAAACATAGAAGATCTTGCCAGCTGGAATACCGCCTCCCGACGAATTGAAGTGCATGATGATCAATATATTGGTGTGTTCTTTAACTTGGCATATCGTGATGGTGAAGATCAGCCTCTGAGTAACAGAGGTCTTCGTCAGGCTTTGAATTTATCAATCCAAAAGCCACAAGCTGATAATCGTGTCCTCTCACCCATTCATAAAAATTCCTGGGCGTATGTTTCCAACGAAGATGATTTGGATCGCTTTGAGCAAAATATTAATGAAGCAGTTGGAACTTTGTTGAAAGCAGAGGTTATAAAACCACTTACATTAGAATTGACCACTATTCCTTCCTACGCAGCCAAAGCCGAAAGTATCAAACGGAGCTGGGAAATGTTAGGTGATCAAGCAATTGACACCTGTAAAGCACAGGGATCTGAAAAGAATTGTGATAACTTCAAGATTTCAGTTGCAATTCGAATCACCAATGTCCCTGACCTTTCTAACTTTCAAGTTCTTTTAGTAGGACAACAGATTCCTCAAGATCCCGATCAATACACATTGTGGCACTCCACTCAGCAAAGCAACTTTACGCACTATAAAAATGCTCGAGTTGATAAGCTCTTAGAAGATGGAAGAAAGACAACTGACCGCGAAGAACGAAAACTATACTATCAAGAGTTTCAGCGCATCCTCGTCAAGGATAGTCCTGTTATTTTCTTAGAGCCCATCACCACATTCAATGTGTGGAAGAAAACAAATATTTTATAACCTATCGCTGATACAACTGGGGAATTGAATTTTCAAATAGAACGATTGATGAAGGCGCAAAACGGGAGGAAATGAGATTCATGCCTTCAATTTCATTGGCTGCCTCATAGATATCATCTTCTTTCATTCCACCACGACGCAATCCTTTTCGAAGGCTATCGGTATTTACACCCTTCATAATGAGACAGACATCGGCTACTTTCGCGATACGTTCTCCGAGTTTTTCATTCTCTTCTTCTTGTTTTGATCCCAGCTCCACAAATCCAGGAGTACACACAATTTTGACACTTCCTTCCAGTTGTTTCAGCACCGCAAGAGTTTCTTTGGAGCTTTGAGGGTTGGCGTTATACCCGTTATCCAACAGCAGGATGTTATTTTCAAGTAGAGTTGGTTCTAGCCTGTGTGGGACAAATGGAAGAGAAGAAAGCGCTGTTTTGATCTGTTCAACTGTCATTCCCATTTTTTGTCCCAATAGAATTGCAGGCAACGTGTTTTCCGCATTATGACGACCAAACAGCGGAATAAAGAATTCTCCATCTATTCCCTTTACCTGAAATTCTGTACCAGCACGCGACACGTGCACGTTGTCCAGGAAAGATGGTGAATAGAGCTCTGCCTCTTTGATCTTTTGGTGCGCAAGAGACTCTTCATTTCTTTCATGAACAAAGACGTGTGCCTTTGAATATCTGGCTGCATCAAAAATTTCTGTTTCAATTTCGTCTGCATTGGAAAACCGTTCGAGATGAGCAATCGTAATCGGCGTGATAATGACAGCAGAAGGATGCACAAATTGGGTCATTTGCTGAATATCCCCTCGATCGTATTCACCCATTTCAACAATAAACACCTTGTGGGTTGGGTTGAGTTGAAATAGTATTTCTCGAGCAATGCCTATCGACCTATTTATATTTCCGGGAGTCATGTGCGTTGGAAAAGAAGTTGCAAGGACATGATGCAGGATATGCTTTGTGGAAGTTTTAGCGTAGCTTCCACAGACAGCCACCACGTATAGTCCCCTTTGTTGTAGGTATCGTAGTTTGATCCGAGCCACAGAAATAATCATCCAGGTGATGAAAGCTTGAGGGAAAGAAAGCAACTGTATTCCCAGATGCAATGCAGCATCAATACCAATCAGAGCTGAGAATATTCGTGCAAAGGCCTTAAGAATCTGTAGTTTAAGCGTAAGCTGTTTTGGTTGAATTTCATCGGTATAGTCTGTGTGTGTGCTTCTCCATTCAAGGTACTGTCGCCATTCATACTCACCTTGTTGCAAAATTGCTAATCGAGTTATCAAAGGTATCTTATTCATACATTCTTTTATTCTTGCAAAAATGAGAGCATATCTTGTCCTACAGGTATAGGCATTTCATGGTGCGGAAAATGTCCGGTGGCATACGATTTCAATTGATTCAAGGGGATGAGTGTGTGCATTGATTCTCCTTGCCATAGAGGAGTTGAGGTGTCATGTTTCCCCCATACAAGGAGTGTTTTTGCAGATATTTTTGCTAATCGCTCAGTCAGATCTTCTTTTAAAATAATCCGTAGGGTTTGCTTTTGAAACTCATTTGCAACCACATAGTCACTATCTACACCAAAGCTGCTGTATACCTTTCCTCGTATTTTGGTTGAAAGTTTTCCTTTTAGAAAGGCTGGCGTCATAGTAGCTAAAGCTGTGAGAAGTTTTTGTTTTGAAGACAGGACTGCGGGAATTCCAGAAGAATCCATCAGAATTAATTTTTGAAAAACGATGGTTGAAGCTTGTGATTGATTCCAGAGAAGAATTTTCCCCCCATAGGAATGTCCCACTGCAGAGGAAAGGCTGTCTCCAATAACAGGATTTTTGCAGAGGTCATCAAGCCAGAGGCTGTGATCTTGTGTAGACCATCCACTGGTCGGAGTTTCTGTTTTCCCACACCCCGGGAGTTCTGGTAGGATCAGTGTGAAGTGATCAGATAAGAAAGGAATTACAGGAAGCCAAGATTCCCAGGTATTTGCCCACCCATGAAGCATTAACAACTTAGGGCCTTTTCCTATAACTTCAACATTAGTCTGGAGTCCCGCTGCTTGAAGAACTGGCATGGCATCCATTATACTCTGTAATCTATGAAGAAAACGATTCTACTTTCACTCCTTGCAGCTTCCTTTTTCCTTACTGGTTGTGCTCCACAAGAAACGTCTGCTCCTACTCCGACGTCTGACATAGAGATGCATAATGCATCACCTAAGCCTAGTGAAGCTCCAGTGGTTTCACCGGCAGCAAGTCCTCTATCATCAAC
Source organism: uncultured Pseudomonadales bacterium (assembly GCA_964574065.1). Lineage (GTDB taxonomy): Bacteria > Patescibacteriota > Microgenomatia > UBA1400 > UBA12028 > CAZNKS01. The sequence goes on from CAZNKS010000001.1 coordinate 17,349, forward strand.
AAAACCAAACACAAAAGGAGAAAAAATGTCAGTCGCAACCATTGATACAACCAAAGGGAAAATTCAAATCGAATTAGATAGTACTCGTGCTCCCGGCACCGTTTCAAATTTTGTGAGTAAATCAAAATCAAATTACTATAAGGGTCTTACCTTTCATCGTGTCGAAGATTGGGTAGTTCAAGGTGGAGATCCAAGAGGCAATGGTACTGGGGGTGGAGATATGCCTACAGAACTTTCTGATGGACAATTTGTCGAAGGCGCAGTTGGTGTGGCTCGAGCCGGAAATATCAAAATTAGTAATGATTCTCAATTCTTCATCTGTACCAAGGACTGTACATTCCTAAACGGAGCATATACGTACTTTGGAAAAGTAACTTCCGGTATGGATGTCGTCAAGAAAATGGAAATTGGAGACAAGATTAACGGAATAACGGTTCAAGAATAAAGCTTGGGCTTTAAAAACGATTTGATTTTGCATACGATAGGTAGACATGGTTTTACTCATCCTTCTTCCGATATTCATCATGATCTGCGTGTTGTACCTGTACCGTTTCAGTGGACGCAAAGAGTTTTTGCGCTTTGACCTAGTCCAGTTCATCTTTGCGTTCTTTGTGTATCCGGTAGCCTATATCTGGATGAAGCAGTTTTTGTATATTCTGCTCCGTGAAGAAATTGGTGTCTTATTTAGTATTGGACAGTGGATCACAATTGATACCATCTTTACAATTTTCTTCTTGTATTTTTACGCATTTGGAATTATCCACTCACTCACCAAAAGCTTCAATCTGAAGGTCAACCGAGATCCTTTTTTTGACGTTTTTGAGCAATCGGAGTACTTCCATCAATTCATCACACACGTAGGAATGTACGTGGCGGGATTTATTCTCTTTGTTATCTTCGGTGTTATTAATTCTTTCTTTCCCTTCGACATAGTCATACAAAAAAATCCTTTTTACACCATCCTAGGTAGCGCCATCGCAGCTGGGATGCTTTGTTACATCGGAGCATTTATTTCAACCGACAAGGGAATGGGGTATCAAAAGTATAAACGCATCATGAAGCTTACATTTGGCATGAGTTTTGCAATTCTTGCAATTACATACTTCGTTCAGAAACCTGCGTTTAACTTACAATTTGCGATGTATTGGTTTGCAATAACTCTTTTTACGACGCTCATCGCCTCAATGTTTATTTTTAATCCGACCAGAAAATTTGGGAAGCTACTTCGAACTCTCCCGCTACAAGGTACGGACTAGTTTCTAACTTCTCGAGCGTCTTTTAGACGAAGATCAAAATCAATTGGCGGGAATGGAATAGATTGCTTATCAGGATCACCTTGTTCTGCACGATCAAGCATAGGATTGATCTCTTGTTCCAACTCATTGGTTGAAGGAGTTGGTAGCACAGTAGGAAGTGGTGTTGGCTTCTTTTCTTGACCACTACCAGAGTGTTGGGTAGCAAAATACCCTATAAATCCTACTACAGAGAGAACTATGAAAAGAATCAGGACAAATAAAAGAGGGGATGGCTTTTTTACCTCACGGTTTTCTTGTGGTGCCTGTGGTTGCACTGGACTTGGAGCAGTTACGAACTGCTGTTCTGTGGTAAAGTCAGTTTGATTTTTTAGTTCGTCACTCATTGAGATAATTCCTTCGCAAAAGATATCCCTTGTAATAGTTTTATATATCCTTTTGATAGAGTTTCTGATATTTCGCTCCCTTTTGTCTCTGTTGTCGATCTCGTACTGTACTCTTCATAGAGTGCATTTGCGCCGATTAGGGAATCAGCAACAGCTGTAAGGGTACGCTCTAGTTCATCAATTCCCCGACGCTTTTCTACCCTTCTTGTTTCACTGATAGGAGCAAATTGTACCCAATTTTTAATTCGTTCTTTGGCTTGGGTTACTTCATCTAGAGACTCTTGCATGCGTCCAATCTTGATTAACGATTGTGCCAGATCTACCAGCTTTAAATAGTCCTTTTGTCTTTGAGAGAACCAGAGTGCTTCCTCATCAACTTTGAGTCGATCAGTTGCGATATCTACTCTGGTTCTATGCGTCTTGAGTTCATCCATGGTAAGTGTCAGGCGTCCGAGTATCTCATTTCGTCGTTGCACATCAATAGTCTGCCTATTCGATAGTGCCTGTGAAAGCATGTTCAGGTATATCAAGGTTACGTCGACACGAGTCAAAAAAAGGTCTCTCCCAATCCGCACTGCCTCTTCCTGGGAAGCCAAGGTTTTGAGGTTATAGTATTGCTGGACCGAAACAGTGTAGAGTTCCCGTTTGGTTCTATACACCTCCAATAGATTGCGATATTGCCCCTCCAAAACAGGATATTCTGGACCAAAAACGCTCTCTGATTGCGCCAATACCACTCGAGGAGATATGGCAAGTAAAAGACCGGTAATAATCAAGAAAGCGAGAGTTTTCACACCACTTAGTGTAGCAAAAATGGTATACTACACATAGAGCCAGTATAGATTTCACCTTTTGGTGATAGTAACTATACCGGTATCAAGTATTAGTTTTTGTGTGCTTTCTACAGCATAAGTGTTGTTCCTGCTTCGTGATTTGTTGCAGTGAGATGCTCCATGATGTGAAAAGCTTTGACCATTTTGAAAGGTGGTGAACACACATGGACACCTCAACACAACAAGCAAACCCTGCAAAACTTTTTGTAGGCAATTTGAATTTTGCAGTTACCTCAGATCAGCTTCGTGAGAAATTCTCAGCCTTTGGAACAGTCGTAGACGCAATCGTTTTAACCGACAAGTTTTCTGGCCGCTCAAAAGGATTTGGATTTGTTACTTTCGAAACAGCCGAAGCAGCGAATGAAGCAGTTTCAGCTCTGAATGAATCTGAATGGGAAGGACGAAGAATGTTGGTTAACGTCGCAAGACCACCAGCACCTCGCTCTGACCGAGGCGGATTTCGAGGCGGAAACGGAGGCGGAGGACGTAGGCCTTTTCGTCGCGATGACCGATAAAACTGTTTACAGTTGAAAGTAAAAAGCTCTCCTTTACCGGAGAGCTTTTTCGTTCTAAAAGTAATCTCCCTACTTAGCCGGTCCAAGTTTATATACTATTGCAATAAAGTTTTGACGTATATATAGGGATTTTCTCGCACCTACGGTTCTTGATTTTTTATTAACCACAAGGTAGCGTATAGACATCGGTTTCTTATACATTCATGCACAGCACCTAAAAAGAAGGAGTGGTATGACCAAGCTACAACTCGTTGGCATCGTTTCGAAACGTGCACATATGCCCAAGCGTGCAGCCGAAGATGCTGTAGAGGTGTTTTTAGAAGAAATATGTAGAGCGTTGCAAAAGGGTGATAAAGTGGTGCTTTCTGGTTTTGGAACCTTCACCTTAGGAAAAGTAAAGGACAAAGATGTTGTCCCCTTTGGGAAACAAAGTGGACGTATCACCATCAAGGGTCATAAAGTCGTAAATTTCCGACCTGGGAAACCTTTGAAGAAAATGGTCTGGTAAACCGTACGTCGTATGAAATTTTTTCTGCTGGTTCTGCTCACCACAGGTGGAATTGTTGCCGCAACGTTTATGGTTCCGGGACTGAAAGAAAAAATTCCACGAATACCTCTCCCCACATCGATCTCACTGCCGAAAACACACTTATTGGATGCCCTGACAAAAGCTCTTCCCAAAAAAACTGAAGAATCCCCCGATAAAAAAGAGAGCAGTCCCTCCGGATCTGTGCGAGGTATGCAAACGTCACAAGTCACACAGAATCTACAGCAAGCTGGAAATGCGATCGGCAAGGTCGCTTCAGAAATCCTTACCACCTCTTCTGCATCTGGGGCGCCAATTGAAGTGAATTCAGTAGTTGGACAAATATCAAAACAAGTTGAAAATATCCCCTCTCAAGTCTTACAGCAGGCAAAGGTTGAATACTGCAAGCAAGTTCTTATTCAAGATGGCTATAGTCTCAACCGCTAGACGCCTGGGTTTAGAAAAAGTAAAATACATGGTATCTAGTCTATCAAGAAAAGCACATGTCTCCCCTAAAAAAGATTGTTCTTCGCCACCCAGTTAAAACCCAGCGGTTCTTAGAAATTCTCCCTGGGTTTGTCTCCTGGTCACTTATTTTGTTTCCGGTGTGGGGATCGTACGTGATTCCAGAATTCGTTGCTTATTACATCATTGCCTTCTCTGTGTACTGGCTCTATCGTTCTATCTCGATGGCAGTCCTCTCAGTCATTGCCCACTATCGGATTAAAGCCAGTATGCGCTATGACTGGATGGCTGATGCTGCTAAGGTTCCTCGCTGTGCAGATATTCATCACATCATTGTGATACCAACGTATAAAGAACCCGTTCATATTTTAGAGGAAACTCTTCAGAGTCTTTCTCAACAAACCTTTCCATTGAAAAACTTGCATATCATGTTGTCGTTTGAAGAACGTGAAGGTGATGCTGCCAAAGAAAAAGCTACAAACCTTCAAGAGAAATATCGTGACGTATTTGGAAACTTGTGGGCAACTCACCATCCAGACATTGAAGGTGAAGTTAAAGGAAAATCTTCCAATACGGCTTGGGGTGCCCGACAGGCAAAGAAACACCTGGTTGATGAACAACACGTTCCGATTGAGAATGTAACTATCACGAGTGAGGATGCGGATGCGCGTTTCCACGAGTCATACTTTGCAGCCTTCACCTATTTATTCTGCACCAACAAGAAGCCATACAATCGTATCTGGCAAGGCAGTATCCGCTTCTATAACAACATTTGGAGAGTTCCGGTGCCGGTTCGAGTGCTGGCATCGATCTTTTCTGTCACACAAATGTTTATTCTCATGCGTCAAGATCGGTTGGTAAACTTCTCTACCTACTCTACTTCCCTTCAGCTTATTGATTCTATCGGCTATTGGGATACGGATGTCATCCCAGAAGATTATCGTCTTTTTTTTAAGGCGTACTTTGCCCTCAAAGGAGATTTGGAAGTAGAGCCAATCTTTTTGCCGATAAATGCTGATGCCGCTGAAGCGCACAGTTTTTGGTCAACAATGATCAACCAGTATGAACAGATCAAACGCTGGGCCTGGGGTGTATCTGATGATGCCTATATCATCAAGCAATGGATTGTTGCGGATGGTGTTCCATTTTGGGATAAAACTATTCGTGTCATCAAAACCGTAGAGGATCATTTTCTTTGGCCGGTGAACTGGTTCGCCATTACCATCGGTGCACTTTTACCACCATTTTTAAATGAAGAATTTAACCGAAGTATTATTGGAAAAACTTTACCACAAGTTACGTCTGCATTATTAACAATGTCTCTTATCTCCTTAGTTGTGATATTCATCATTGATGCTCAAGCCAGACCCGTACGACCAAAAGAAATAGGAATTCTACGAAGAATTTTGCATCCGTTTGAGTTTCTTTTACTCCCGATCCTTGGACTCTTTTTCTCGGCTTTGCCAGGGCTTGATGCACATACCCGACTTATGCTTGGAAAATATCTGGAATACCGCGTAACAGAAAAAGTATAAAACGATCAGTTGTAGCAGTAGCGTGAAATTGCAGTGTACACTTATTCCTATGAACGTTGAGCGAATCAAATCATTTCTCTTACGCCACGAATATTTGATTTGGGCAGTGTGTCTATGTGCTCTGCTTCGCTTGCCAAGCTTACTCGAACCCTATTGGTATGGGGATGAAGGCATCTATTTAACTCTGGGGCAAGGAATACGAAAAGGATTACAACTTTATCGAGATATTCACGACAACAAACCTCCAGTTGTGTATTTGCTTGCAGCAATTTCGGGATCGGTATTTTGGTACCGCATGCTTTTATTGCTCTGGAATACTGTAGCCATTGTGCTCTTTCATCGACTAGCACAAAAGATTCTCGATCCTGTTCACACGAAAAAACCTTTCAAGCTAGCGGGAATAGAGTTTCCTCCTTTGTACCCATCGGTTTTCGCAACGTTCTTATTTGCAATTGTTCCTTTCTTTGCTGAAGGCAATATTGCGAATGGCGAGATTTTCATGATCATGCCCACCATTGGGGCCATGCTACTTTTAGTTACAAAGTATTTTTCAAAGACGCAAAGAACACGCAGTTTCTGGGTGGATGCGGTGGCAGGCATTCTCTTTTCAATCGCCTTCCTTACAAAGGTTCCGTCGCTTTTTGATGCCGCTGCGGCAGGTGTTGTATTTTATGTCATCGCGTTTCTTGATGAAGCGCAGCTTTCAATTGCATCTTTTTTTCAAGCTGTTAAAAAGATTTTCTTGCACAAACCGACATATATTTTTATTTTCGCTTTCTTGCTGCCAATTCTTGCCACCATTGTGTACTATTCAGCTCTGGGAGTTGGAGAACAATATATAAAAGCTGCGTTTGCACAAAATGTTGGCTATCTTTCATCCTGGAAAACGGGAACTCATGAAGCTAGCAAACTGTCCCAGTCTGGGCTGATGAATAGAGCTGTGATTGTAGCTGTAGCTACAATCTTTTTCGTTCTAGCTTCTCGCTTCTATTCAAAAAAAGCGGTTCTGCTATTTCTCTGGTTTGCCTACTCATTGTTTGGTGCTCTTCTATCGGAACGACCGTATCCGCACTATCTAATTCAAGTCATTCCACCGGCTGCTTTACTCGTTGTGTATGCATATACGAAAGGAAAAGAGTGGTTGAGTCAGCGAAGGCATACAGGTTCATTTGTATTGCTTGAGGGTACAACACTCGTTGTAATTGGAGTCTTTATTGCAAGTATTGTCATGGTGAAGTTCTGGTATTACCCGTTGCTTCCATACTATACAAACTATATTTCCTTTGTGACTGGACAAAAAACGAAAGAACAATACATTTCGTACTTTGATCCACGGATGCCACAGCTTTACGCAAGAGCTGAACAAATTCTTGCTCGTACAACTTCTACTGATTCAATTTTTATTTGGGGAGACTTGCCAACTCTCTATTCCTTGACTCGAAGGCTTCCTCCCGGTCGATATACAAGCAGTTATCACATTAAGGATTTCAATGGATTTGAAGAGACAATGCGAGCGATAGAAAAGAAGCAACCAAAATTGATTATCGTTGACTCTTTGTATGAGCCTCCTTTCCCTGAGTTGGCACAGACTCTTGATACAAAGTACATTCCTTTGTATAACAACTCATCGTTACTCATGTACCGGCTTCGAACCAGTAATGCTCCTTCAATGGGTACAAACGAGTAGCTGCTGATATACTTAGGCGTGAATGATATGAATGTTTCCTTGGAAAAACAAAAAAAATTACAGACAATTATTCCTTTTGCGATTAGTACTATATGTGCCGGAGCGAGCGTCTTTTTATACGCACTTGCGCCAGCACAAATTCCACTATGGTACTCACTTGCAATTGCTGAACAACACCTCGTTGCGCGTGAATTTATTTTTCTCTTCCCTGCAGCGGCTTTTGGTGTGTCGCTTCTGCACACCCTTATATTGTCACGAACGACGATGTATGAGACTGAATTGAAAACCTTGTTATGGGGATTTACCTATGTACCATTATTTTTATTTATTACCGGAATGATTCATGCCGCGATGGTTGTCCTATGACACAACTTTTTGCATTTCTATTCGCAACAGTATTATCCCTCGTGCTGGCTCCTTTCGTTATTTGGATATACAAAAAATACAATTGGCTGGATGATCCCAAAAAATCATCACATCCAAAGATTGTGCATACATCCCCATTACCTAGAGGCGGAGGCCTGGTCGTGTCGCTAGCTATTCTCATTTGTATTGCTGTATTCCTTCCTCTGTATGCCAAACTTGCCGGTGTCATTGTGGGCGCAGTTATCCTGACTTTGATGGGAGTGTGGGATGACATTGCTGATCCTCCTCCTTTTTTCCGATTGGCTTTGCAAGTAGTTGCCGCTGGATGTGTCGCAGTTTCTGGGATCGGAGTGTATTACATCACCAATCCTTTTGGGGGAGTTATTCACTTTGATTCGTTTCTTCTACAAGTTGGAGCATTGAGTATTCCGATCATCACGATTCTGGTGACTCTCATCTGGATTGTTTGGTGTATGAATATTGTAAATTTTTCGACTGGTCTTGATGGACAGATGCCGGGATATGTTGTGATTGCCGCACTAACCATTGGCATGCTCTCACGCAGGTTTATTGCAGATCCAAACGAGCAAAGTGTTTTGATTCTTTCTCTTATCGTTGCTGGAGCATATGTAGGTTTCCTGTTTTGGAACATGTACCCACAAAAAATGATGTCAGGGTTTGGAGCTAGCACCCTGGCTGGTTTTTTCCTTGCTATTCTTTCTATCCTTTCAGGAGCGAAACTAGCCACTGCAATCATGGTTCTGGCAGTGCCTATGGCTGACGCACTCTTTGTGATCTTTCGAAGGTTAAAAAATAAGCGCTCCCCTTTCTATGGAGATCGGGGGCACTTACATCACGCTTTGCTTGATAGTGGGTTGTCCAAACGACAGGTTGCGCTGGTGTATTGGCTTGCGGCAGCAATTTTAGGAATCCTGTCGCTATCACTCTCGAGCGAACAAAAACTATTTGCCATTTTACTTATTGGTAGCATAGTGTGTATGATTGCGATATGGCTTCGCTTATTTTTCATACAATTCGGGAAGTCCGTCCGCGACAATGGATAAAAAACTTATCCTTGTATGCTGCTCTGGTTTTCTCAGGCTTTTTCTTTCAAGAAGGATATTTCCTTTCGGTGACTGTTGCGTTTGTCCTGTTTTGTTTTCTGTCTTCAGCTGTCTACATCCTCAATGACATTGTTGATGCCCCACAGGATCGACTACATCCCTTCAAGAAAAAACGTCCAATTGCATCGGGAGAATTACCGGTATCGTTTGCTTTAGGTGTGGCGCTCATCCTCTTAGGCATTGTTGGCGTAGCAGCCTTGTTTATTTCGCCATTTTTCTTCGTGCTGGCGGTGTTATACGTATTGCTGCACTTGGTCTACACCTACAACTTAAAGCACACACCAATTCTCGATGTCATGGCGATCGCGGCGGGATTTTTAATCCGTATCTATGCAGGGGCCGTGATTGTGAACTTACACATGAGCGTATGGTTTTTATTAACCGTTATGTCTGCTTCTCTGTTCTTAGCTGTTGGAAAACGACAGAGTGAACGAACTCTCCTGAAAGGCAGAGGCGAAGATCTTTCCAAGCATAGGGAAACGTTGTCCCATTACACGCAACGCCTCCTGGATGTATATGTGGGAATGTTTGCAAATGCCACTTGGTTAACCTACGCGCTCTATACATTCCAGCGTAATGAATTTAAACCAGAAGGTATTTTGTTTATTAGCCTACTTGCTATGTTGCCTCGCACCTTTACTGCTGAAAAATGGCTTATGATCACGGTGCCGCTCGTTATCTTTGGTGTTATGCGTTATTTGCAGCTCGTCTATGAAAGCAATGAAGGCGAAAGCCCTGAGCGCGTACTGCTTCGTGACAAGCCATTGTTGATTACTGGTGTGGTTTGGGGAATTCTAGTTATGTTCTTCATTTACGGTTTCTAAAGGACATTTCCAGAATTTTGTGAGATACGAACAATATTTTAAGTCTGTGACTTCGTCATTTCCTTCTCGCGTGCAAACGTAATTGCTTCGTAGAGACTCTCGAATGTTCCAGTGTCAAGCCAGCGATTTTCCACGAACGCTACATCCAAAGTTCCCTCTTTCAAATATAAGTTATTGAGGTCTGTAATTTCTAATTCGCCTCGTGGAGATGGTGCAAGTGCTTTTGCTTTCGAAACCACTGTATTGTCATAGATGTACAGACCGGTTACAGCGTAGTCGGATACAGGCTCTTTTGGTTTCTCGATGATTGCGGTTGCCTTCCGATTTTCATCAAAGGCGACGACACCAAAGCGCTGTGGATCAGATACTTTCTTTGCAAACACTCGTGCACCTTTTTGGAACGAATTGATAGCGCTACTAAAATCATCCTCAAAGAGATTGTCACCAAGAATCAAAGTGACATTATCATCACTAACAAATTTTTCACCAATAATGAATGCTTGTGCTAATCCCTCTGGTTTCTCTTGAACCTCAAAAGTGAATTTGCATCCAAATTCTTTTCCACTGCCAAGTAACTTTAAGAAATCACCGGCATGATCAGGAGCAATGATGATGAGGATATCTTTAATTCCTGCAGAGAGCAATGTCTCAAGAGGATAATAAATCATTGGCTTGTTATAAATTGGAAGTAACTGTTTACTCGTTACTCGTGTGAGTGGATGGAGCCTTGTTCCAGCTCCACCAGCTAAAATGATTCCCTTCATATAAGCCCCTCAATCATAGTACAGGTAACATCTGCTATAGGCGTTGGAGTAACGACAGCAGCATTACCGTTGCTAACATTCCTACAACGGCATATTCTAGCATGAGACGAAATGTTTTTATTTCCTTCTGGTGTGTAAAAACTCCCCACAAAAAATAGAACAATCCAATCACAACAGCGAGAAATGATTGTAAAGGAGAATTCTTTACAAAGACAAAGCTGGAGAAAAGAATCGCTTCACCAACGATGAGCAAAATATAGTGATGAGATCGTTTTTGTAGTTCTCGCTTGATCATAAACAGTTTAGAGCGTTACTCCCGCTTTCAAAATGATGATCACAATTAACACACCTGATAAAAAGAGCATATGTGCAAGATTTCTTCCCGCAATCCGAACTGTCTGCTTTTCATGCGAGAACCACATATCCACAAAGAGAACAACCAACAGGATTCCTAAGACACTCACCATGATCGCTTTACTCACCTGTAAGGGGGTGAATAAGTGTGGCAGTGATGAAACTGGTTCTGGCGTTGATAAGGTCAGGCTTGGATCGACATCGACAAGCAGCTTTGGAACTGACTCTTCACCAGCAACTTGCTCTTCTTCTATAGGGGCTTCCACTGGGAGAGCTGGTTTAGCTTGTTCAATCTCTTGCGGTGCTACTTGCGAAGTTTGGGCTTCTACTTGTCCGGCTCTAGGTAATGAAGCCGATTCTCTAGCAGCCGCAACCGCTGGCACAACTTGCGTACCAAACATCTGCACAACTAGAGCGGTGTCAGTTCCAAGTAACTTACAGTCAATAACGGCAACACCAATTTCTGAGTACTTTGGATTTACAATATTCGCCTTGTGCGTGGGAGATGCCATCCACGCGCTGACCATACTTCCTGTATCAGCAAAATCACGGGCCAAGTTTTCACCAGCAACAGAGTATTTATACCCTGCATTTTTCATAAAAACCCAAGGGGTCACACCTGAAGGGGAAATGTGTGCCCAATACTGTTCTGCACACATATGATTTCCTTTTGCAGCTGCGGCAGCGGAAAGTTGCGCATTGGAACTGAGGGTGGACAGTCCCACACTTGCACGTTGTTGGTTTGTTTGTTCAACCACTTGTGAAGTAGTAATGCTCGAAGAAAATCCTAAAATTGCAGGAAGTGGTCCTGGATATGTTGAGAACGAATGGGTTAGAATTTGTCCAACCAATACGATGACGGTTAAAACCGCAATCCCCTCAACATGCAGGATACGTGCCCGATGGTTGTTTGATTTTTGTGGAAATAGAAAATGTCGTGCAGCACGATGCATAGTACCAACGTACCACATCTTCCTTCCTGCTGCTAGTCAGCAGTGAGGTCATACAATCGAACATCTCATGGTAGAATATTGGCAGAATATAACCTACTGCACACACTATGACACCTTTCTTACACATCATCTCTGATTATGGGGTCTCAGACCCAGCGTTTGGAGAAGTCTTTCAACGACTGCATGCGACGACCGATGATCTCAAACCAACCACGTTCATCACTCCTGTCGATTTTTCTGACACAGTGGCAGGTGGTTTTTGGATCTATCAATACGGAATGGGCAAATCTGAATCTCAAAACATGTTTGTATATTCAAACATTGCTCCACGCAAAGTGCAGCGCCAAGCAATGCGTGACAACGTTGGAGAAGGACTAAAGTACGGCAAATTAACGAATGGGACACAAATTGTGGCTGTTAATTCAGAGTATGTCTTCTCCTTCGTGAAACCATATTTGCAAGAGTTCAAAGAAATTTTTGTGAGCAATCAAGGAACACAGTTTCGTTCTCGAGACAATTATCCTCGTATCGTCAGTGAAATCATGCATGGAGACTACAGTAGTCTCGAGCAAAATCTTCCTTTGAGTTTAATTCCCGATGTACCAAAGAATCGAATTGCGTGGATCGATGGCTACGGGAATATCAAAACCACTATCCGACGCAGTGAGGTCACTTTTGAACCAGGTACAAAGCTTCGAATTGAAATCAACGGTGTTATCTGGACAGGAATCATGGCAGAAGGTTCATTTGGCGTTCACCATGGTGAACTTGCCTTCTCTGCCGGAAGCAGTGGATATGATGACCCTTTTATGGAAATTTTCCTGCGTCGTCATATTGTTCGTGATGTATCCTCCCGAGATGTCTTTAACTATCCCAAATGTGGAGATGTCATTTCAATCAGCGTAGAAGGATAGGTCATGCAGCTTCGCGAGAATCTGGTATATACCTCCAAAGCACTCACAACAATTTTGACTGACTTCTTTACGAAACAGCACATAGAAGCAGTCGAAATCGACCCGCTTCTTGGCCGATCAGTTTCTCTTTTGTCTGATTTCACGTTACGAGGCGGAAAGTATGTCCGTGGGTTCCTAACGGTGGTTGGGTATGAACTAGCTTCTGGCAAGAAAGCGACTCAAAATGTATTGAAAGCTGCTGCTAGTGTCGACCTGCATCATCGCCACATTTTGATTCTTGATGACATTTCCGATCGAGATGAGTCTAGATATGGAGGTCCTACCGTAGAACATGCGTATCGGCCTTTGTTTTCACCTGATGAGGATGGACAGCACCGAGCTAGGTCATTTGCGATGCTCGATGGTGTGTTGTTGGGGTCATTTGCCCGGCAGCTATTACTCTCAACTTCCTTTGATCTTCACATACTTGTACGGACTTTAAAGATCTTCGACACCATTATGTATCGAGATACCCTAGCAGGATGGCAAATCCATGGGATACAAGCAATTGAACCATTGCCTATCGCAACACAAGAACAGTTCATCAAAGGGCTTCGGTATGTTACGGCTTCCTATACATTTGAAGGACCATTACTCGTGGGATATACCCTGGCAGATTCCACCGACAAAAAGCTACGGAAAGCCATACAAGACTACTCCCGTCTGGTAGGCACTGCCTTCCAAATGCATGATGACTATCTTGGGCTATTTGGAAACCAAGAAGTTACGGGGAAACCAGTTGGAAATGATGTGCGGGAAGGGAAAAAGACGCTCTTGCTGCAATATGCATACCAAGAGGCAGATAAAGTCGATAAAGCGTTTCTAGAGAAGGTCTGTGGAAATCCTCACCTAGGAGGGACAGATATCAGCCGAGTACAAGAGATCGTGCAAAAAACGGGTGCCTTGGACCATATGCGTTCTCTTGAGAAAGAGTACGTTGCCAAAGGCAAAATGGCGCTTGCGAAGCTTCCAGACAGTCATGCCAAGCAACAACTGCTTGATGTAGCAGACTACATTATCGCGCGAGAAAAATAAGCAAAATCATTATCTCTTCTACCCTTCGTTTCAGATCACGAAAAAGTGTGGCTGATGGTTTTTTCAGTCTGTACTTCATACTGATCTTTTCGGATTATCGACGAATACTGGCAATGGTCTTGGTAGTCAAGCCCTTGGTAAAGTAGCGAATCGGATCGATTGCGACATCATTTTGATAGATCTCAAGGTGCAAGTGAGGCCCAGTGGTACGACCAGTCATACCAACTGATCCAATAACAGTGGTGGCTTCGACAACCTCACCTTCAGAAACTTTTGTCTCTTTCATGTGTGCATAGAGAGTGGTGACCTTTGAGGTACCCTCTTCGTGCTCGATGACGACATAGCGGCCATATCCTCCACCTTCATAGGCAACCGTAATGACCTTTCCGGCGTGCATGGACATGATTGGAGATCCAATCTTGGCACGGATGTCGACACCATGGTGGAACCTCGTAAAGAAGGTAGAAATACCTAAGGTGTCACTTGGAGCAATAGGAAGAACCTTCACATTGGTATGTGATTTAGTTTCCCCAGCAGCAAGATCCTTGTTAGTAAGGTTCACCATAGGAACTAAGACTGGAGGCAAGGTTGGCAAAACGTCGGTAGTATTTTCTTTGGCTTCCCCTTCCTTTTCCTCAAAAGTGAGAACATAGGATGAAGGCTCACCGGATTGACCAGCAATCTTGGCAGCATCGAGTGCAAGGCTTGGAAAAACTTCAGATAATGAGACATATGTTTCTTCAGCAGCAAACGCTACAGAAGCGCCTGTGAAGAAGAAACCAGTTGTCAGTAACAAAACGATACATCGTTTCATGATTGCCACATCATCGTGGCCAGAGTTCCCCCCTATAGTTGGTTTCCTTTTCCCCTAGTTCGTGGATCCCTTATAACAGAGATCCCCCAGAATTGTAGGGGATTAAAAAACCTCCTATATAGTTTGGAGGTGAATCCTATATTAGAATGGAAATAAAATATTGTCAAGTGAGTCAAGCCCTATTTTACCTCTGGAGAGGTTTTTCCTCCCAGAGGTGAAAGCCTCAAATTCATCCCAGAAAGGTAATTCTGTCCCTGTCTGGGACGGTTGGGAACTAGAAGGTTATTTCCTCTGGCTAACTCTCTAATTTTCTGGTAAAATGGCAATACTGTATGAAATACCTCTCCTCAGCGAAAATTGCTGGAAAACGTGTACTCGTACGTCTAGATCTTGATCTCCCCAAAATAGCCAAAGGCTATGATACTACCCGCCTTGAACAAGGGATTCCTACCCTCCAACACATCCTTCGTAAAGATGCTGCTGCAGTAACGGTTATTGCACATAGGGGTCGCCCAAAGGCCAAGAGCTCGCTCTACTCCCTAGGGCCAATTGAAAAACTCCTCCGCGCTCACTTCACCCCCGAGGACAATAAGAAAATAACCGTTCTACCTAACCTACGGTTCGATTCCCGGGAGGAAAAGGGGAGCCTTACCTTTGCCAAGACGCTAGCCAAAAAGCATGATTTGTTCGTTTTAGACGCCTTTGCGACCATGCACCGGGAACACACCTCAATAACCTTCCTTCCTGAAATCCTCCCTACCTATCCTGGATTGCAGCTCGAAAAAGAGCTCAAAGCCTTTGCTCAAGTATTCAATAATCCTAAGCGTCCATTTGTGGTGATCCTGGGTGGAGCCAAGCTAGAAACCAAGCTTCCTCTGATTAATGCTCTTCAGGAACGAGCTGATATCATCCTGGTGGGAGGAAAGCTTGCTCTGGAAGCCAGAGAGCAGGATATGCAGGTTGGCCGCAAAGTAATCCTGGCTGAGCTAACCCGTGACGGGAAAGACATCTCCAAGGCTGCTGTAGAGCAGTTTGAGCGGTTTATTAAGGCTGCTGGCACAATCGTCTGGAATGGTCCAATGGGCGTTTTTGAGGATGCAAAGCACGCCTATGGCACCAAACGGATTGCCCAGATCGTCAACGATGCTAACGGGTTTTCCCTAACTGGAGGTGGAGACACCGAAGCAGCGCAAACCAAGTACAAAGCTGAAGACAAAGTCAAACACCTTTCCTCAGGGGGTGGAGCAATGCTAGATTACCTTCTCCATCATACCTTGCCAGGCATTGAGGCTATCGAGAAGAGCCAGAAAGCCTTCAAGCTCTAATTCTTACTTTCCCCGCTCCCATGTAGACGAAGTTCTTTGTCAAAGAGTTGATGAAGGGTTCGTACCACAGTGACCTCCTGTGCACGTTACTTGGGAGAACATAGATGGCCACTGTCACGTCTTGATAAGAATTAGGTATAGAATAGGCAAAGCTGCTCCTGGGAGAGGATGAGGATTGAAAATCTGTAGGTTTAGGCTATCTTGGAAGAATACATTGGTACAGTTTATGTAAGGAGTGGTATGAATCTTGCCATTAATGGGTTTGGCCGTATTGGGAGAACCAGCTTTCGAGTCTGGTATCAATACCATCGAAGTGAGGCCTCATTAGTTGCTGTGAATACATCTGGCTCCATGGATATCCAAGGCTGGGTACATTTACTCAAGTATGACTCCAACTATGGGGTCTGGAATGAGCCCATGACCGTTCAAGAACACCAGAAAGCAAAAGACGTCACCGATCAGGATCCAGTCCTGGGAACCATCATCATTGGAGATCAGCATGTTCAAGTTCTCGCTCAGAGGGATCCAGCCAAACTCCCTTGGGCAGCTTTGGGAGTCGATGCTGTTATTGAATCGACAGGAATTTTCATTTCTCAAGAGAAAGCGTCCCTCCATCTTCAGGCAGGAGCAAAACGGGTCATTATCAGTGCTCCCCCCAAAGGGGGAAATGTGGGGACCTTTGTTCTTGGTGTAAACGAGACGGTTGGGACAAATCAAGAAACACAAGGGACAACCATCCTCTCCAATGCCTCCTGTACCACCAACTGTGTAGCACCCGTGGCAGCAGTGATCCATAGCAAGTTCGGTATTAAAAAAGCCATGATGAGTACCATCCATGCTTACACGGATGACCAAAACCTGCAGGATAACTCTCACAAGGACTTGCGTAGAGCCCGCAGCGCTGCCAAGAGTATCGTTCCAACAACGACAGGCGCTGCCATTGCTGTCACCGAAACAATTCCAGAGCTCAAGGGCATGTTTGATGGCGTTTCTTTCCGAGTACCAGTATCAACAGGCTCTTTGTCTGATATGACCTTCGTAGTCAGTCGTCCCACAACTGTTGAGGAAGTGAATGCTGCTCTTGTTGAGGCCGCAAACTCTGACCGATACAAAGGAATCCTTGCGGTGACGAATGACCCCCTGGTCAGTAGCGACATTGTCGGAAGGCGTGAAAGCTCCATTATTGATCTTGATTTGACCCAGGTGGTCGATGGAGATCTGGTGAAAGTTGTCTCCTGGTACGATAACGAGTTTGGCTATTGTAATAGATTAGTCGAACAATCTATACAGTAATACATGCCATCCTGATCGTGCATGTACAATACGGCTATGGGAGAACAAATAATAGCTGTCGTCCAGGCCGCCATATATGCTGTCATTGCGTTGACTGCTGTTTTCCTTTTCATTGGTGTTCTTATTATCTTTGCCTTTATTAGCCGATGGTTTTCTCCCAAGAAAGAGAGTGTTTCCTTGGTTCGAAGACGTGGCCGTTCTAGATCTGAAGACGACGATACAAATACGTTTCAAGAGGAAATGTTGGAAACAGAGCTTGAAACAACTCCAGAAGAACCGGAGGAACCTCCTGTTAAACCGGTATCACCAGCAAGAGAACTTCCTATTTATGAGAAGTATCCCCAAATGTACCGATTCGAGATTTTGTATTGGAGAGGAGTAAGTAAGCCTTGGTGGTGGAATAACTATGCGAAAGAACTCCTCGAGTATGCTGATGAATACTTTCCCCAAACAAAAGTAAACTTATTTGCTACGTACAATTCAAACTCCAAGAGTGCGGATTACAATAACCCCTCGTACCACAAGCGTATTTTGTCTCTTCGGCCAAAAAAGATTAGTAAACACCCACTTGTCGTCATCAACTATAACCAAGAGTACATTATGGTAGATAGCTATCCTGCTTTGGAAGCGATGAAGGATCGAATTGATGCGGAATGGTATCGCCACTTTGGCTTCAAAAAAACATACCGAGATAGCCCCACTACATTCACACGATAGAAGAAGTGAGGCACACCACTTCTCACTTAGAACTATCGTTATACAAAGAAATGGCGCTCTGCTTTCGGTATTATAACCTCGATCAAGTGTTTGTTAGAATAGGCGGTAATTACAAATATAAGCAACAAAAAAAAGAAGGATCATATGCCAATGGAAAGTCAACAAAATGCAAGCGATATTTTTTCGAGACTGATTCAAAATATGAGTGATAAAGATATTTTAAGAACAGATGCTATTGGTAGCAACTTTGTTAGTCCAGAAGACTTGGAAAGAGTAAAAGAATTTATTAATAATCCTAAAAAAAATGAAGGGTTACTTAGATTATTGGAAAGAGAAGGTAGGGTTTTTGGAGTTGTTCACGCTGTAAATCCAGAGACTGATCATTCAGGTACTATAAACTATTTTGATCAATCAGGCTTCCCAATGGGGTTTGGCTACGACTTTCAGCGTAACCCAGATATGTATCCTGGGATTTCTAGTTTTGAGGTGGGGGATATCATTTTACTTGAGATGAATGGCCTAGAGAGAAAGAAAGTCACTAAACTTCCTTTAGCAAATGAAGATAGAGCCAATCTACTTGCTTATATTAAGAGTCAAAGTGATAGTTTAAATAAATGATGTCCTGAAATCTTTTTGAGCTGCGGAGGGGATTTACCCGCTCAGGCTCATGGATTGTTAATCTTAATTGTATTTGCTTGAGCGAGTACCTTGCTTCTCATCCCAATTTCAAAAAACAAAAAGAAACCGATATTGGGTCTCTTTTTCTTGAGGCACGGGCGGGATTTGAACCCGCGAATCGAAGGTTTTGCAGACCTCGCCATTAGGCCGCTCTGGTACCGTGCCATTGTCGGTAAGAATTGGAGTATAACGTATCTGGTAGAGATGGGAAAGAGGGCAGTCACCTTCTTTGTAAGAAAAAGGGAATTGGTCTAGACCCATGTTTTGGTTGATGTTAGAATGAAATCTATGCACCTGCTTGTGAAATTTTCGGTTGTGACCGTGTCTTTTCTTCTCTTTGCAGCCTGCAATAAACTCTCTTCACAGCCTGCAGGTCTAAAAGTTATCACCAATGAACCTAGTTCTATTACTCTTGATAACGAAATCGTAGGGGAAAGCCCCTATCAAAGCTCTCAATTGAAGGTAAAAAAATACTCACTCAAACTGATGCCTGCTGTTGCAGGAAAACAACCGTTTGAGACCTCGGTGAAGCTTTATCCAGGATTCGAAACACAAATTGAATGGACATTTGCCACAACCAAAGAAGAAAGCAGTGGTTTTGTTTTCGAGTATGAAGATGCCCAAAACAAATCCAAGGCAGAGCTTCAATTAACTGCGAGCCCTGATAATGTCCCCGTGAGTATTGATGGAAAAAATGTTGGATTCACTCCCCTTTTGCTTGATAACTTGGAAGCAGGTACACACAACATTGTCATGCAGGCACCCGGGTATACATCCACAAATCGAAGTATTATTTTGGTCCAAGGCAAGCGCGTCTTAATGACAACCAAACTTGCAAAAGCTCCAACCCCCACCCCATTGCCTCTTCCCATTCCAGAAGCGACACAGTCAGCTACAAAAGATGCAACTGCCTCTTCCAAAAAAGCTAGCCCCACACCAAAGGCAACTGCGAAGGCAAGCCCTTCCCCTTCCCCGAAAGCCTCAGCCACTCCGGCTGCATCTGCAAGCGCTACTCCGGCAGCGGGCGGAGCTGTAAAGAAAACGACAACTGAGAAACCGTACATTGAAGTGAAAGATACACCAACTGGATTCTTGCGGGTGAGAGAACAATCTGGAACCTCACCAACAGTAAATTCAAGTAAAGAATTATTTAAACTTGCTGTAGGATCAACCGTTCCATACGCCAATGCTTCCGCAAGCGGATGGTGGAAAGTCACCTATGATGGAACATCCACTGGATGGATTAGCAGCGAATACTCGGTGCTTGTGAAATAATCTATTTCAGACCAAATCCCTTTTGAAGAAACTGATGAATCAGTAATCGAATTCTTTGAAATTGTGTCGGAGATTCAAAGTCTAATACGACTCTCACATTTTCCGGATTCGAACTGTCTACATCTACAACTTGTAGTTTCATCTTCGGATGAGAGAACGTGAGATTTGCCATCCGTCCCGAAAATGGCAAAAGGAACTTCCCTTTCTTATCGGAAAATGTAGTCCGTGAGCTTGAATACACGCGCACATCTTCTATTGGTTTTCCAAACGCATTCACAACTATTCCTTTTGCAAGATTTGGTTTAAAGAAGGCATGGAGTGCTTCAACCGCTGGCTTTGGCTCACCGGTATCGGTCCAGATTGCAGTGGATCCTCCGACGTTGACCCAGTAGTTAATACCCACAAGTGATGGACTTTGTGACAAAAGATTTAAACTTGATTCAATCCATTTAGCTTGCTCTTTCTCTGTCATCTCTCCATGAATATCTGGAATCGGTGCTCCAAATTCTCCCAAAATTACTTTTCCATTTCCCCGCTTTGCGAAATCCTCTATGTCAGCCGCTAATTGTTGGGGGCTTCCAACGTAATGATCAACGGTGATAATTCCACCCAATCTACTCGTTGTTTCTTGATCCATGATCAAGCGTGCAACATCTCCATTCATTGAATGAATATTACTTTGGACATTTTTCCCAATTTCGCGAAAAAGTCGTTGAGTCATGTCATATTCATCTATCAAAAATTTCCTATGACCAGCTGCATCACCGTTTATACGAGGATCACCAGGACCTCCGTTTTCGCATTCAGGACATGCCGAAAAGAGATCACCGCTTTCAAAAAGATCGGGATGTTCAGTTATGAATGAAGCAAGTAATTGTTTATGTTGCTCCCGGGTTATCTTTTCGTAGCCAAACCAACCTTCCCATCCAGAAAAGTTTCCCCGAAACCAAACCTTCAAATTTTCTCGTCTCGCAGCTCCGACCCATCGTTTGAGAATAGGCAAGAATTCCTCATCGTATGGTGTAGCAATCCCAACGTGTGTAGCACCGACTTCTTTAATCTGACGGACTTGTGTATTCACAATAGCTTCAAGCTCATCCATCTTGGATAAGAATTCACGTGAAGGATCACGTGAGTATTTCATCGTATCTATAGACTGAAAGTCCCAAAAGTGTTCTGATGATGCTTGCGCAAAAACAGAAGATGAAGAGAGAACAAGGAAACCCATGCTCACAAGGAACATACAAACTATCCGCTGGAGGAGAAAGAATGGAGAGAACATTATGTCTTCGTTGTTCACGCGATGAGTGTGCCTACCTTCCTACAGCTTCTTCCAATCAAAGATCGCCGTGGCATGTGCTCCAGCGTCATAGTATTCTATGACAATAGTATGCACTCCAGCAGTCAAACTTTTCTGAATTTGATAGGTGGTCGTCGGCTGGTGAATCCAGTAATTGAGAACTGTTTCTCCATCAATTTTCAAACGAAACCCATCATCAACAGTCATCGTAAACTCATAGAGTCCTGCTTCTACCGATGGTGTGGTCGTCGTAAAACGAGCAGAGAAATTATCTGCAGGAACGATAGGATCAGGTGATGCCGATCCCCAAGCAAAATCAATTTTGCTATCAGTCCTCGTTAAAACCGGTGAACCAGAGAGCGTCAGATTGTTAAAAAATTGCGAGGTGAATTCCGAGGTCACGACCGGAGGCAATTCATCTGAAATCTTTTCCATCGACAGCTTTGCAACTGCTCCCCATGCATTCTCATAATATTCCAGTACTACAGCGTGTTGCCCTGCCGTCAAAGGAACATCCACGGTGTATGTGGTTGGAGCTTGATCGACCCAGCGCTCCAGTACCACTTCATTATCAATTTTGAGTCTGACTCCATCGTCTCCTGTCACGGTGAAGCGATATGTCCCTTGAGCAAAGGTTGGGTTCTGACTCCATCGTACTGAAAATCCATCGGCGGGTAGTTGCACCACAGGAGCTTGACTTCCCCATTCAAATTGAATCGTATCATCAATTCTTGTGAACGCTGGGATTCCTGATACATTCATGTTCGCAAAATATTCACCCAAGAATGCGGATCCTACGGACACTTGTTCAATCGGTTCGTGTGACAAACTCGCAACCGCGCCCCCACCTTTTTCGTAGTATTCCAATACAATAGTGTGATCTCCTGCTTCTAATGTAGTTTCATAGGTATATAACGACGGTGCTTGGTCAATCCATTTATCAATCACCAGCTGATTGTCAATAAATAATCGAACGCCATCATCAGCTTGAACCGTGAATTTGTATGTTCCCTGTGCAAAAGTTGTAATACTTGTCCAGCGAGCAGAAAAGTCATCAATAGGAATTGAGGGATCTGGAGATCCTGCTCCCCAATCATAATTTATACCCGTTTCTGCACGAGTGAGTGTCGGTGTGCCTTCTAAGGTTCTATTTGCATAGTACTGTGCAGTAAACGCTCCATTCGCAGTAGGCGTGGGTGTCGGAGTTGCAGTCGGAGTAGGAGATGGGGTGACAGTTGGTATCTGTTCGAAGCTCATACTCATAATGGCTCCCCATGCATTTTCATAGTACTCTGCCACAACTTCATGTGTCCCTTCGGTTAACGGGACATCTACTGTGTAAGTTGTAGGTGGTTGATCAATCCACTTATCGATGATTACATTTCCATCAATTTTGAGTCTGACTCCATCATCCGCACGCACAGTAAAGCGATAGGTTCCCTGTGAAAAGGAAATTGTTTTTGTCCAACGAGCGGAGAAGCTATCAACATTCACGATAGGATCAGGAGAACTACTCCCCCAGTCAGCTCCTACACTTACTTCATTGCGGGTTAGCACTGGAGGACCAGATAAATTCATATTATTAAAGTAATGCGCCGTATACCCATCCCCTGGTGGTGGCGTAGGCGTGGGAGTAACAACCGGGGTTGCTGTTGGAGTAGGTGTTGGAGTAGAAGGACCGCCTTGAGCACCAAGCGCAGCTGCCCAGGCTTGTGCCATCTTGTCATATCCTACTTGATTGGGATGAACTCCATCTGGCATGTCTGCCGTGGTGACAGATCCATAGATATCGACGATTGATAGGTTCGGATTCGTTTGCTTCTTTTGATTGATAAGCGTTGTAATACTTTGGTTGTAGCTTTGTGCTTTTTGATTTTGTGTTTCATTGGCAATAGGAGGAATGGTTCCGACATACACCTTTGCGGTTGGAGCCAAGGCAACAATCGAATCAACTACATTTCCTAATCGATTTGGAGCACTATCAAGTTGGAAGCTTTGTAAAATATCATTGGTTCCAATAAGTAGCAAAATCGAATCTGGTTGATATTGAGTCAACCAATTTTGAATCTGGGATTGAATCTCATCGATACGAAACCCAGGATGCCCCTCATGATCATGATCAGCTAAGCTACTAGGGCCACTTGATTGTGTGCCTAAGAAATCAATGCCTGGGATGAGTTCATATAACTTCGTCCTGTACGCACCATCAACGCTATATCCATGTGTCAAAGAGTCACCAATTGGCATGATCAGCTTTCCATTTGAAGTTGTGACTTCTGACCAAGAAAGCTTGGCCACAGCAGCCCCTCCTGCATCATAAAATTCCATAACAACGGTATGTGTGCCTTCTGAAAGGTCAAGCACAGCCGCATATGTGGTAGCAGCTTGATGTACCCATCGATCGATTTTGAGTTGTCCGTCAATGTAGAGGCGTACTCCATCATCTGCTGTTACTAAAAATCTGTATTTACCTGCTGCAAATGAAACGTTACCTGTCCAGCGAGCAGAGAAATTATCAGTTGTTACAGAAGCATCGGGAGAACCGGAACCAAAATCATGGTTTGGAGTGTCTTCTGTTCGTTCTAAAACTGGAGCCCCAGAAAGGTCAAGACTGTTGAAATACTGAGCAGAAAAAGATTCTGCTGCCAATGCTTTCTGAGGAAGGAGTGTTCCTGCTAGAAGCAGAAACAGTGAGATAAAAAGACTTGATAGTATAAAAACGTGTGTGTGCATACAGGCTTTGAAATAAAGATTACGATGTGTGTATCAATTGTGATAATTTTCCAAGCAGTGTTGCTCCTTTGTATTGCAATGCCATTTTCCAGTCTGCTTTTCCCCAGTGAACCAAGAATTCATCCGTGTGAGTCGACATATTCCAGAGTCCATGGGCACCATACGCGTGTCCGGCTGCCCCATAGGTCACACTCACCCAGAATGCGAGCGCTTGGTAGCTCGCATCAAATGTACCTAGGATTCCCTCATACCATGGTTCCAGATTAATGATTGGTTTTCCTTTTCCACTGTTCTCCCGCAGTGTTTGTATCATGAAATTGATCGATTCTTCACTGTGTCCTGATTGAATTGAATCGATGTCTAACCAAGATGGATCTCCCATTAGAATTCTGGCCGTTGTCTTTGCTTGCACGTGGATCGTACGCAAGTTTTTATGCTTATCGGACGCTGCAACAAAGGACCCAATTCGATTCCATTTTTCTATTCGTTCTCGTCCTGCTTGTGAGAGTGACGAGGATTCATTCACCGCTGCAGATAATCCGTTCCTTACAAATCGTACAGCCTTTACCAAAAATTTGGGTAAGAAAACGGGTAGTGATTTTCTAATATGGGCTGTTATTGATGGGGAAAATGGAGTATTCGTACCGAAATCTACTTCTCCACACAAAGAAAAGATGACTGGTACGTGACTATATCGACGAACAATTTCTTTCCACCATGCGCAAATTGTTTCCTCACCAAGATCATCTATGTGGTGTCCCCATCCCCCAAAAATTACAGGAACAAGATTATGTTCAATGAAGAATGCAATTCTCCTATCAACTTCAGAAAAATACGCAACGTTTATTCCCCATTCATTCTTATGTTGTACAAACGGCATCCCTGTTCCACTTGCTGCATATGGAGAATCAATTGGAATTTCAGGTGGGACTCCAACGACACACTGAATCGCTGTGAAACCTTTGGCTTCTCGGTCCAGCACTATTTTTTGAAAATCTTTCCAGGAAGTTCGAACAGACATTGCGTACCAAAGCGTATCTGCTAAATAGAAGAATGGAGTACCATCTTCAAAGCAGAGTGTGCTTTTGTTCAAAGCCACTTGTATTCGCTGGTGATTTTTCAATTTTGTTTTCATGTATTTTGTACTATACAAGACCTAATAGCTTTGTCGCAGCATTGACTGGAATCTCCACGTCTTCTAAACGAATCGGTGCATCCTGAGGTACATTTCGCTTGAGCCGTGCACCCTTTGCAACCCCTACTGGAAGATATTCCGCATTTGTTGCTGCTTTACGAATGCTCCCGTACATTGTGTCTCCACCAATACCATCCAATGTCTGTCCGACTTCCAAATCAGATTTTGCAATTGTGATCGTGGTTGTTTTCGGGTTTAGGCCATTGTTAATGGTTTCTACTCCATAGAGGACAACTTTTGCGATTGATTCTGCAACTTCTAAGTGACACAGATGATACGAATCAAAAAGTACATAGCGAGGACCATCGCCCATATTTAAGTATCGAAGGTATTTTTGTTGATGAGGATCAACATGTTCTGCCACAATAAACACCCCAGGGAATAAATTCTTTCCGATCATGAAATCAACGACTCCTTGTTCTGGAATACTATCCCAATCAAACATTGAAAGAACCTGATCGAATCGTTCGACTGCTGGTCCCTTCATGCCTGCCGCAAAAAGTCCCATGCCAAAGTAGTTTGCAACTAAGGTCATTTCAATTGATTGTTTGGTTCCATCTGTAAAGGATACGGTTTGTCTGACTGCAAGCCCTTTATCATCTGCCCATGGTTTCATTTTCTTTTGGGTTGCATGACGGTCCATGTATCGTTTCATGTTGCCAGCCAATATGGGTTTAAAACCTTTGAGTTTGCTTGATGCGATAAGGCGAGACAAGCTTCCTGGTTGATCTCCAACCACATCGGTAATATGCAAATTCTTTGAATCAAAAAGTTGTTTGAGTTGTGTTCCGACAGTTGCCTGCAATTCAGGATTCATAGTCACCAAATGCTTGCCAGCTTCATAGGCAGCCAGAGCAACTTGCGTTCCGTAATCAACGGTACCGGTCATTTCCAATACGACGTCAGCTTCAACTTTTTTAATTAAATCCAAATCATCTGATACACAGATATTCCCTTTTGCAACACAATCCCACAACTCATTTTCTTTGTGACAAACGGTTGTTTTGTATCCTTCATTCTGAAGAAAATCGACTGTTTCTTGAGGGCGTCTGCTGATGATAAGTGGGATACGAATTCTGTTTGCATGTTGCATCAACGACACAAATCCAAATCCCATGAAACCCAAGCCCACCACAATTACATCGATTGGTTTTTCTCGTTTGTTTAGATGGTCAAGTAGTACTGTTTGCATA
>CAZNKS010000001.1:43544-59800 GCA_964574065.1 uncultured Pseudomonadales bacterium
ACCTTCTTGTATTTGGATTCCCATTCCACCTGGGAAACTAAACGATAGGTTAAGTCATTGTTGTCGTAGGTTCGCATGATGATCCATCGTGCCCATCGATCAGGAGCTGTAGTTGCACTCTTCCAATAGGTTCCGGTACCCTCATGAATAAACTTCTTCATCGGCAGACCTGAACTGAAAATGATGGCATCATGTGATGCAGCTGAAATGAGAATAAAACCTTCTTTGTCGGAAGCATTCTTGCCCAGCCATCCACTGACTTCGGTTACATTTTTTTGACTTGAACCAACTCGGCCATCGTCGATAGTGACTGAATCCCAATTTACAAAATGGAATATGGTGACGAAGAAAAATAGTCCAATAATTGCATATCTCCATGCCTTGAAACGGTGAACTAAGTATCCAGCAAATACTGCAATCGACGGTATCATCATTAAACCGTATCGAACGTTGAACCAACTATTTCCAGAAATACCTTGAACAAAGAGAACAGAGTGTCCCAAATAAAGTGCGAGAATATTAAATGCGAGTGGAGCCAATAAAGCTGTGAGAGCAATCTTTTCTTCGCTTTTCACAAGTTTATGAGTCCAGAGTGCAATTGCTCCCATCGTTCCGATAATGACTGTTGTGAGTACAGAGTTATACGCAAGTGCGTATAAATATATTTGTGTAGAAAGAACCAAGTTCTTTTTCGTATGTAACACACCAGCTTCGGCAAGTTGATCTTGCTGAGCATGTGCAGAGAATTCTCCGAATGCAAAATACAATGGATCTTTAAAGATCGCCCAGTTCCATACAACCCACAAGAAAATTCCCAAGCCCGCAAGAGTACAAAAAAGAATAAACAGCCCTTCGCTCCGCTTGAGAGATTCTCTAATATCAAATGTACTCACCTGCCATGCTTTCAAAACAACAAGCATCGCACAATAGAAAAATAAAAACCAGCCATCATAGCGGATCAATGTAGATAACATAATCCACACGGCAGCTTTCATCAGATCCAATAGCTTGTTCCCCTTATACCAAAGTAAGAAGTAATACGAACCAGTGGTCATTGTTGCCAAAAGCAGCAGCTCAGTCATGGCAGTTGACTGTAAATACAGAATATTCAAGTTTGCGGCAAAGACTATGACTCCGAACACTCTCCCGACGATGCCTACTTTCAATTTGGCAAGAATCTTATAAATAATTGCCCCAGTTAAAACAAAAGAAACCATTGATTGAATTGCCCCCGACAGTCCTGAATGCCACATGAAATCATTCCAAACTGTCGGGATCATAAGAACGTGTGGTAAAGGCAACCACACGCTTCCCAGCTGAGCAAGTCCAGGTTTGAGTCCTTCGACCACACGACGGCCAATATCAAGACGCGAGCGTGCATCGTTATACGCAAGCCCTAACCCATTATTATAGAAAAACAAGAAATAATAGAGTGATACGAGACTTAAAACGAGCAGGAGAATTGGGAATACGTTTGCACGAAGCAATGTAACTGCTTGTTCAATTTTCTCTTTGGGTAGGGTAAAAGAAACTTTTATTCGACTCATATTTTCTTCCTTGACTGAATCATGTGTGCTATCAGTGCCAAAGCAAAGATCCCTACAGTAGTGGCAGTAAGAATCATCCAGTAGGTTTTCAAAGGAATGCGACCTTCAAGCCACTTGTTATACACAAGTGAGCTACTCTTTCCTGCTTCAAGTAACTCAAAGTTATACAGATGCGTGTGTGGGATGCGAACAGTTAAGGATTGAGCTTCAATCTTTGGAGGAATTGAATTTGTTGTCAGTGCTCCGGCAATGCTTATTCCACTGCTCATTGCAGTCAAAGCTAGAAAAAGGATAGAAAGAAAAATACTTCTTCTAAAGTGAGTGAGTGCGATACTTACCAAGATCGAAAGAATTGCCGCTCCAGGAATTAAGTACCGTGGTCCAAAAGACCAACCTCCCCAAGGGTCGCCGAACATTCCATACATGATGATATTTAGGAACAGCACACTTCCAAATAGAATTGCGAATTCCTGTGTTTGTTGTTTGCGATTCAGAGCAACCAGACCTAAGAAACCGATTAAAACCACTGGACTGTAGTACCACCATGAGCGTTCATCACTAATAAGCAAGGTATAAAAGCCCTTCAATTGTGCGCGTGTACTAAACGGCACTTTTTCTGCGAATGGATCTTTTGGTTCGGCGGCTTCTAGCCTGTTCTTTTCTTTGACCTCTTCGCTGTCAAAATAATCAGAGCGAGGATACATTTGTCCAAACTTTGTTGGAGATCCAGTCACTTGAAGGTTGTACCATAAAAAGGCACCAACCAATGGTAAAAATCCCACTGCAATTGCGACAAAGGAAAGGTCTATTTCAACTCTAACATTTGAGCGAATGGTGTCATTGTTGAAGTGTTTGGATAGAACGTACAGTCCAATCGGAATGAATAAGAAAATGTTAGGAAAATCAAACAAAAATCCGATTCCACATAGTATTCCAAAGACTAGATTATTTAGTACAGTCCTCTGTTTGCTGAGAGCGTTGAGGAGCAAAAGTAACAGGATTGTAACTGTTCCATGATGTTGTGTGAGCGTAAATGCGTAACTATATGCGTTCGTGGCCAACACAAAAAGAGCCCCTGCAACACATGCAAGTATTTTTGAGGCACCTATTTTTCTACTTACGATATAGATGAGCACTACATTCATAAGTGCGAAAGTTGCGGTTGTGAAAAAGGTAGTGATGTGTTGGTACCCACCCAGATTTTTCCCTAGAGTATAAAACGGTACTGCTGCCACTGAAATGCCGGGCGTGAAAATTGTAAAGAATTTTCCATTTAAGCGAACTAAATCAGGAGCAGCAAAACGAGCCTGCTCTTCCGTGAAAAAGAAGGACTTTGATTCGACAAGACTGCTTGTAAGTGCGTATCGTGAATTGGTATTTGAGGTTTCAAAAACATTCCCAACCCCAGTTTCTAAATGTGGCACAGTTAGATCAAAGCTATTTGCTTTTCCTTTGAATCCAAGGATCAGCATTGTAACTATCCACACGAGCAGGAATGGCAGTAGTAGATGTGAAAGAAGTTTTGTGACAGTCATAGGCATTATCCGTTTGTAGGCTCCAAAATTTCCTTCACGTATGTGATCATCTGTTTTCCAACAGAAGACGGATTATAGTTTTTCTTGAAAAGCTCATATCCATTTTCTGCAATCTTCTTTCGAAGTTGGGGATTATTTTTCAATTCGACTAATGCGTCCGCAAATGCCTGAGGATTGGCCGGTTCTACCAAGTACATGTTTTCTGTATGACCAAACATTGACCGTGTGACAGGCGCATCAGCCGTCAGTACAACTTTGTTTAAGGCAAGTCCTTGATACACCTTATTTGGAATAATGCGATCAACAGACGGATGCTTTTGTAAAAAGCCTAAGAAAATATCTGCTTTTTCGATAATGGCTGGATGCTGATCGAGTGGCGTATCGTGGAAGAAAGTGATATTTGATAGTTTCAGTTTTTTGGCTTTTTCGTAGTTTGTAGCAAATGTGTTTCCATTTCCAACCATCGTAAAGTGAATATCTTTCTCTTTTTGTAAAATTCGTGCCGCTTCGATAATGTGTTCTACTCCATGAACTGGACTATACAGGCCGTAATACACCACATTTATCTTCTTGGTAGTGTTTGTGTATGGCGTGAATCGATAGTATCCATCGTCCGCTCCAATCGCTAAAATTCGCATCTTTTCATTTGGAACGGAGAGGTATTTGTGCAAATACTCTTGTTGGAATGGCGTATCAGCAAAAACAATGTCACACAGTCGATATGCAATACTTTCCGCAAATTTGATTAAAGAGCCTAAGATAGATTGTTTGTTAAGGATCCCTTGCTCTTCAGAAAATCCTGTATAGATAACCAAAAGTGGGTTAAAAACGAGTTTCTTGCCAGCCAGTTTTGCAACGATAAAAGCAAAATAGACATCAAAATGACCTGGATATCCAACATAGATGACGTCACTCTTTTTAATGTCATTCCAGTGCCGTATAGTTTCACCTACAATGCGATATTTATTGAAAACTCTTCGAATTAAATGAAACCATGTCATATCATCTTTACGATCCAGACGAGTGACAGGTATATGTGCATTTACTTCAACGACCGGAACTTTGATGCGCCTAAGACCTTCCAAAAAAAGTTTATTTGAGGTGTACGTTCGATCATAGGTTCCAAACATACACACGATTATATTTTTTTTCATAGAATCCTTTAGTTATATGAACTGCTCAAAATTCACTTTTTGAGCTTTTCGAACTGTTTTTTCATCAAAACGATATTTGAGGACTTTTGCTGGAACTCCCCCGACTATTGCATAGGGTGGAACATCTTTGGTCACGACAGCACCAGCACCAACGATTGCACCTCGTCCAATCCGAACTCCAGGCAAGACGATAACCATTGCCCCCAACCACACATCATCCTCAATAACTATGGGGGCGTAGGTTTTTTGTTGTGCAATTTTTATCGGCATTTTCCAGTTATCGTATTGATTCGTTGCCGTAATAAGAAAACAGCGCGGTCCAAACATGACAAAGTTGCCAATAATAAGTTCCGCTTTCTGTGTCGCACCCAATACACACTCATAGTTGATATACACGTGATTTCCGATATGAATGGATTTTGGATTGGATAGTTTGCACCCTTTTTCTATTGCAACATCATGTCCGCACGACCCCAAAAACGGACGAAGGAAAACGACTTTTAGAACCGAGAGTTGATATGCCAACCAGTATATAAATTGAATTCCTTGGTTTCCGATCTTCGAAAGCGCGCTCATACTACCCTCACTTTTCTACTTTCGGACAAGACCTTCGATGTAGGTGACATAGACCAGGTATGCAACACAACATCGTCGCGGTGACTCTTTGCTTTCAAAGCAAGTAGCATCACAACGTATGTGATCATGTGAATTGGATAGCGTACGAACATGCCTACTGTGTGGCGAAAAACGAGACTCTTTGGTAGAGCATACGCAGAAGCTAATACTTCCTTAGAAAAAGCATCTGCAAACTGACGATCATGTTGGAGGTACCGTACACTTTGTTTGACGTGATCATTCCAGGTTTGGGGAAGTTGATAATAGATTGACGCATTTTTTACATACCGATATGTATATCCGCTGGTTATACATGACAGATATGAGAAGGCGTCTTCACCAGCACTGTTTTCGAAACGAAAAGAAGAATAAAATCGTTTTGAAAATCCACGAGAACGTCCGTGGCAGGTGTAAATATTGTTCCCTTTGTGAAGGTCTTCGAATATCTTCTTTTTAACTTGCATACTGCACCACAACACATGTTGCAAGAAATTTTTTGGTCGTAATTCTTCTACCTTTGCAGAAGTTAAATCAGCTGTAGTTCGAACAATTGGAGCAATTAATTTTCCGATGAATTTTCGATCAAAAATATATGTGTCCGCATCGATGATTACCAACACATCACTAGTCGTCTTTTTAATTATTTGATTGAGAATCGAAGCTTTCCCTCGTCGCTTTTTGTTTGCAATAACGGAAGTTGGGAGTTTGGAAAATGTCTTACCAATCTGAACAGTTTTGTCTGTACTGCCATCAGAGCCAATGTACACTTTTTCGAGGCGGTACATGTTTTTCTCTTGTTTGGCCAACGATGCCAAAAGCCTTGGAAGATTTGCTTCTTCATTATAGGCAGGAATTGCGATCGTAAGCGTAGGTTTCTGCTTCATAGGCTAATAGCTTCTTTCGATGAAGTAGCAATTTCCCATAACCCATTTTTAGGCATGTGAGCAGTGTAAGGAAACGCACGAATGATTAAATTCATGACGAACGCACCAGTGGTGTATACAGGCTCAATGAAGAACCATTTCACTAGGGCATTCATATACAATTCTTTAGGCATCGTATACATTGCCAAAACTTCTTCCCCAAAATGATGCACGACATTTGCTTTGTCACCGACAACTGACCGAGAGGATAAAACACGCCAATCATGAAAAGTTGTAACGGGGAGAAATAGCACGTGTGCATTTCTAACTAAGTGAAAAGCATGAGAACTTTGTTGAGTTGCTTTTGCAAACAAATAGTTTTGATCAGAAGTGGTTCCTGCGGGATACAAGAAAGATTTATACAGCTTTTCCCGAATGAGAGAACAGCATCCCATTAGAGCATACATATTATTCCCATTGTTGAGCTGTAGAATTGCTTCCTCAAAACTTTTGTAGGAATACTCCGCACATTTACCCATAAATGTTTTGGTGGGAGCGGGAATATACCGTGGACCAACAACCAACAAGCGATCATCAGCAAGCATAGCTGCAACGAGTGTGTCTATCTCAGTCTTGCTTGGGAACATGATGTCAGCATCAGCAGATAAAAGGAGATCTGTGGTCGCTTGTGAATATAATTCGTTTAAACGATTGGCTTTCCCTTTTCTTTTTCCATCACTTATGAGGGATATCTTTTTGTGTTTTTCTGCAAACGACTGGACTAGTGCCACTGTGTTGTCTGTGCAGCCATCACAAGCAACAATGATTTTCTGTAGTACATAGTTTTTAGCATTCTGCGAACAAAGACTCTGCAGTAACCCCACAATATTTCGTTCTTCATTGTGGGCTGGAATTCCAATGGTAAGAGTAGGTTTACTGTTGTTGTTCTTCATAGGAGTTTGGTACGACTGCAGGTACTTGAAAGGTCTTTTTATTCCCTAAACGTGCAATCATAATTTCAATGAAGGACGATGCACTTTTTCGCCAGTTGTATTCTTGCGACCATTCATAAGCTTTTATAGCTAGTTCTTCTCGCATCTTTTTGTTCCGAATTATGTGTTCCATTGCAGCAGTAAATTCGTGAATATTTTTAGGAGGCACAAGAATGCCAGTTTTCCTATCGACGACTGAATCACGAAGACCTTTAACATTTGAAGCAATGACAGGTGTCGAACAGGCATTCGCTTCAATCACGGTAATTCCCCAGCCTTCAATCATGGATGGTTGCAACGCTGCCCAACTAATTGAGAGAATCGCTTGTTTCTCACTATCTTCAACAAACCCATGAAAGACGACAGCATTTTCGATATGTAGTTCGTGTACTAAAGCTTCTAAGGATTCTCTAGCTTCACCAGTACCTGCTATCGAGAATTTGGCAGCAGGATGTTGTGCGTGGATTCGTGCAAATGCTTTTAGCGCAATATCAATGTTTTTATAGAATTTTAATCTGCCGACATAACAGAAACTTGGGTAGGTGGTTTTTGTAAAGGTAGCGGGAGCAAATCGAGTAATTCCTGGATGGATAACACTAATAGACTCCGGATTTCCAAGCCCAAGCTTTAAGATTTCATTTCTGGATGAATCAGAGACAGTAACCACGCTGTGCGACCGATACAGAAGTGGCATCAGCTCCCCTTCTATAAAGAGAGCAATTTGTTTGAGCGGGAATTTCAAGTGTTCACGGAACACTTCCTGATGTACGTGATGGATTAGCAAGAATACCGGGATACGTGCATACAATGGCGTTAAGAATGGAACTCCATTTTGTGAATCAATAATGACATCATAATGACCGCGGAAGCGGAAAACGTAGTATAAAAATGCCCAGACGTACACCGTGTAAAAACCACCGCGACGAATAATTTGTACACCTTCCACGATTTGGTTTCGTGTACTATGTCCATCATTTCCAGCAAACAAGGTAACTTGATGTCCGAGTGCCACAAACTCTCGTGCGATCTGTTCCACATATTCTTCTGCCCCACCTGCCATTCGATGTTTGCAATCACGCCAGTTCAGGATCAGAATTCGCATTTTGGCTTCTGCTTGTCTTGGCTGTGTGTACACTGGAATCCTTCCAAATAGATCTAAAAAATCACGAATGTTTGCAGTCCAGAGTCGAACTCTTGCGTGCGTAAGATGTAACAGTCCAAAGGAAACAAAGTGAACGACTCCTACTCCTGTCATTAACCAAACAATTTCCTGGAAGGTTTTTGGTACCAATAACATCAACGCAACTTGCGCGCCTGCCAAAATCAAAGAGACTATAGAAAATAGATAATGCTTCTTTAATAAGTGATAGGAAACTATGACTTGAGCTACTGTGAAAAGTGCGATTCCTACACCATAGATTGGAAGGTATTCGCGAATCCCTGCAATTTTTTCTCCAAAGAAATACGGGCCAACAGCATAGACTCCAAGTGCAAAGACCGTGTAACCAATGAGACTCAATGCTGCTACAGTCAGAAATGTGTACAAGAAAATTTTCCGGCTATTGGTCCCTGCTCCTTCTGCGCGAGCCACTAATGGAGAAAGGAATGAAGATGCCAGGCTTCCAACAAAGAAAATCATTTTCCCAACAAGTCCAAGCACACCATATTTTCCAAGCTCTTCGGGTCCTAAAATGTAACCAACGATGATATTGTCTAAGCTAAAGAATGCAATCATTGAGAAACCAGAAATTAATGCTGCCAAGAAGAACATGCGAGGCAAATGGAACTCGTATTTTTTGTCAAAAGTGTCTTCTCCTTTCCCAGCAAGAACTGTGCTGAAAACTGTGGCAATTCCCATTCCAATTACGACAGCAAAAAAAGCATACTCTGGTAAAAACATCGAGAGCGCTATTGCAGCAACAAAGCGTAACAGCGGCTGAAAGAAGACAACCATCGCGACTTTAAAGAAGTCTAGCTTCGCAGAAAGGTATGCGATATCAACTGCTGAAAGAATTGATACGAAAAGAAGAATGCTTACACTCAATACGGGTGAAGATGATTCCAAATGGAATAGTGAGGTAATCCACCCTGATAGAAGAAGCCAAACACCGCAAACGACACAAGCAACAAAGGCCGCCCGTTTGCGCATATAGCCCCAGAAGAAGCGAAGCGATTTTTCTGAGAATTTCCCCATCAAAAATGAGGCTTTATAGTTCACTGTTTGTCCAAAGGCTCCAACTGGAATTGTCACTAAGTACAAAATACTGACAACAAGGTTGAACACTCCAAATTGGGAAAGAGTTAAGGATCGACCCAAATAGATATTGGTTGCCATATTTAAAAGATTAGCAGCTAGATTGGCGACCAAGAACACCATACCTCCCATATTCTCTGGCCTGAAGATAAGTTGAAGGGCACGTTGCATTGAAAGGTGCTGCATGCGCTGCCGTGTTTGTTTGACCGTAGCAAGTAACTTCTTAGGAAATGCAAACGGAGGAACTGTCCAAAAGAACTGTTGATGCTGCGTCTGACCAATGATCTCCGCTACGGCTTCTTTGGTTACTTCTGTTGTTTTCTTTTTCAAATGCAATCCA
This sequence comes from uncultured Pseudomonadales bacterium, assembly GCA_964574065.1. Lineage (GTDB taxonomy): Bacteria > Patescibacteriota > Microgenomatia > UBA1400 > UBA12028 > CAZNKS01. The sequence continues at coordinate 52,845 of CAZNKS010000001.1, forward strand.
TGAATTGTCTTCTCCCAGTAATGTGGCTTTACGATCAATTGATAGAGAGCCATACAGGCGGCAACACTCACCATCAACCAATAAAACGGAATCAGATATACCCATTTCATCAAAGTCCACTGCTCCCGCTTTGCACATCCAATCATGTAGTAGTAGATGTACATAAAGTTCCCAAAAATGAGCGAAGTGACAGCCATGTAGAAGACAATTGATGGATAGAGAGCCTCAATGGTCGGTCCAACGATGGTATGGAGCGTAAAGTAGGAGATGGTTAAGAGCCACAAGATGGGATTGATTAAAATGAATGCTAGTTTTCCTCCAATTGTTAGTTGGAAAAAGAGCGCGTGAATTCCTTGCTTTTTGCCAAATTCGATGGGATTACGCATATGCAAAAGATACGTTTGCATATACCCTTTAATCCAACGGCTTCGTTGCCTAATCCAGTTTTTGGGATTGCTGTTGGCTTCTTCCAAGGTGGTGGAATCAATAATTGCAGTCTGATACCCACTCTTAAACAAACGAATTCCTAAGTCGCAATCTTCCGTGACGTTAAAGGGATCCCAACCTTGTAAAGACACCAAATCATTCACGCGGAAGTGATTACTTGTTCCACCTAATGGAATTGTTGTCCGAATGGATTGAAGTCCCGTCAAAATAACGTCAAACCACAAAGAATACTCGGCAGTGAAGAAACGAGTCAACCAATTTTGATGTGGATTATAGTAGTTAAGTTTTGCTTGCAAACACTTGACGTTTTTCCCTACTTTTGCGAACCCTAAATACGCTTTCTTCAACTGTAAGGGATCTGGTGAATCTTCAGCATCATAAATAACTAAGTACTCGCCTTTTGCATGATTGAGTCCAAAGTTACATGCCTTTGGTTTTGTTTTTGGTTGCGAATCAGGCACAACCATCATTCGTACATAAGAAGGAAGCTTCATTGCTCCCACTACATCAATACTTTCGGTATCATCGGCTTCCAACAGCAACTGAACGTCAAGCTTGGTTTTTGGCCAGTCCAATTTTTCGATAGCTTCCAAAAACTGAGGAATAACATGACTCTCTTTATAGAGAGGACACAAAATCGTATAAATGGGTAAGTCTTTTTCCACTAGCTGCGCAATTTCCTCGTCTGAAGGGGAAATTTCTGGTGGAGAATGCAAACTTTTTATAATTAAGAAGAAGTTAAAGATGACGTCAACAAAGTAAATAAAGGAGAGGATTGCGACTGCAATTTGTAAGGTCAACAAGATATTCAAACAAATTCCAACGAGTACCACGGCGATGAGCGAGAACACTAGAGTTCGCTGTGCGGGTGTCAGTGTTTGAATCGCCGAGTGTGTATGCTTGAGTGTGGTGTGTGTAATGAACCGCTTCCCTTTATGAACAACTCCAGCACCAAGCATTGATTTCTGATCGAGAGGATCGATACTGCGTGGAGGAGTATGTTTGATCTTTAATCGAACGGCTCCTTTTGCAATCGCGAATGTCGGACCCAAGAGGGTTAGCTTTGAGTTCCCATGTTCTCTTGGCCGAAATTCTATCTCAACTTCCCCTATTTCATACCCCATCTGTTTGGCTGCATGTAATAAAGGAAGATCAAAAGACCATGGAGTAATTTCATCAGCATCCAAAAAATCTACAATATCTCGTTTGAATACTTTCAAACCCGATTGCATGTCTGTACCGATCCCATGCAGGAGTTTTCCGAACAAGAAACACAGTGCTCGACTCCCAATACGGCGAAGAACAGAGCCTTCATATGAGATACGTTTTGCAACTGCAACGCCTTTCTCTTGGGCAATCTCAAAAAGCTGAGGAATTGCTTCAGGAGGATACTGTAGATCTCCGTCGATCATACACACAAAGTCCGCGGTCACGTAATCCATTCCTTCAAGGATCGAGTATGCTTTTCCCTTTTCGCCTTGCTTTGTATACAAAGAGATGGGGTATTTCTTGGAAACTTTACGAATGATACTGACGGTTCCGTCCGAAGAATTGTCATCAACAAAGATCAGGGAATAGGAAATGCCAGCAGAATGGAGAGCTGCGTGAATCCTTTGACACAAGGCTTCAATTGAACCTTCTTCGTTATAGACTGGAATAATGACATCTAGTGAAGCCATGAACAACTGTAAGCAATAAAAAAATATGTGACGTGGATCACATATAATCACGATTGTAACAGACCAAATAGCCCATAGTCAAAAGGAAAATGTGATGCAAATCACCCATGAACAGTCCGTGGTTATCAAAAAGAAAGATGGGTAATTCCATTTTCTATAACTCTGACTGCCCGCCTCTATTAATGAAAATCACCCTCATCCTTACCCAATTCTTATATTCTTCCTAATATCTGCCCTTTTCCGTCGCTGCTGAAGCACGTTCTTACATGCCTGAATTTTTTATCTTGAACAGTCAATTGTAAGAACTACAAATCTCTTTGACTATTGCTGGAATCTGCGAGAACAGAATTGGAAATACGTAATAAAAAAGTAAGAAATAAAAGGTCAGTTTTTCTTTTTATAAGATATTGCCAAATTAGCTTTCAAAACGAATATTTTCCTAAGCACCCGTACGTTGGAAATCACTTAATATTCACATTTTCTTACAAGTTATAATTTATGCTATAGGGCGGAATATTTTTTCTTACATTTGCTTCTTGCAGTCTTCGAAAAGTTATAGTAATTTACTTACATATGAAGGATTGTAAGAACAAATTTCTTCTTTTTTCTTCTTTTCATGCTGCCTGTCTTCAAGCATTTCTTTCTCTATTATTGTCACTCAGAAGACGTTGTATAGCTTTTCAATTGTACGTACCAAAATGGTCGTATAACAAATTCTAAAGTTCTATTTCTTCTGAGCCGTATTCCATAGCAGTCACTCGAGAGGGGGTGAGAAAAATGACAAAGCAAATTATTGCAGGAGTTTCTTCAGCTGCATTAGTTCTTTCCTTGGCAGTACCTGTTTTTGCTCGAGGATCTTCCCGACATTATTCAAGTAATGATGCAACGAATACTGCTGTGGTTCTAAACGTAACAGTCGCCAATGCAGATACTGGCGACAATGTACAAAGAGCTCGTGGTTCTCGTTCAGCTAACCTGATGGAAACAGGAAAAGCGGATTCAAAGGCATTTGGAACTGTGGAAGCGAACACTGGAGACTGTAATTGCTCATCTCGCCGTGGAGATGTTCGAAACACCGCTCTCGTTGGAAACCTCACCGTTGCCAATGCAGAAACTGGAGATAACGAACAAACGGCTGGTGGCAGCAGTTCTCACAGATCACGCCATCACAGTGAAAGTAGTGCTCTCAACGGAATGGAAACCGGAGATGCAACTGCGTATGCAGATGGATGGGTCGTTGTAAATTCTTCAACATCAACTGATTCACAGTAATGTTGGTTTTTGAAGAGGATAGGAATCACCCGGAGGTGTGGTATCGAACTCGCCTCCGGATGGATTCCCTGAATTGCATAGTATATGCGAAAAAAATTATACGTCAGCATATCTTTATTTCTTCTCCTTTTTGGGCAATTGTTTGTTTCCCCAGCAGTTACCTATCAAGCCTTTGCCCAAGAAGATGAAAATATGCAGGGAGAACAAACTGCCTCTTTGCCAAGTCCAACTCCTCAGACAGAAACTGTAGAAGAAGATCATTCTCAAGATGAAGCAACTCCTACACCAACATCTGAAGCATCTTCTTCTCCACTACCGAGTCCTTCACCAGATGTAACAGATATACCTTCACCCACACCGTCACCTACAATATCTCCATCCACAGATGATGGTGGAGATAATGCCACCGCCACCAACTCAGCACAATTACTTCAAGAAGAAAAGACTGTTAGTGAAAGTGCGTTTGTAGCTAGTCCCAGTGCAACACTGGAAGATATCGCGGACAAAGATTCAAATCCCACGCAAACGAGTGAACAACTCGTCCAGGTGTCCCAAGAAGCTACTGTTACAACTACCACCGCAGCATCAGCCAATACTGGACACAATTCTTCTCAGGCAGAACAACACGTCTTGGTAGCCACGGGTACAGCAACCGCATCAGCATCACAGGCTGTGCTTGTAAATACGACTGTTTCCAATTCACAACATGCCATTCTTTCCCTTGATGTGACTGATGATCTAGGTGACATCGATTTAAATAAACTGTGGCAAGAACTTTCCAATGGAGAAGACCCAAACACTATAAAGCTTTCTTTTTCAGTTGTTCCAACCGTTACTTTTTCATCCAATGAGGCGTGTATCAGCACTGAGGTGAGTGCACTAGCAACAACTGGAAATAACCAAGCAAAGAGTGAGGGGACTGCGGATATGACGACCGGTAGCGCAACCGCTGTTGCGAATGCGACTACTGTAGCGAACACCACCATTCTTAATTCAACCCTTTTGATCGCATTTATTAATATCTTTGGGGGCGAAAATACCCGGATACTCCTTCCCCGCCCGGAACTCTTTCTATTCCCAACACAACAAGAAACACATTTCGATCCTGATCCCACACTTTCTTCGTTTGCAGCCATAGCAAGCGAAACCGTTGCCGATGCAAACACGGGGAGCAACAGCATGGAGGCAGGATCGAACCTTCTGGTGACAGGAGATGCATACTCGTATGCACAGAATGTAACTCTTGCAAATGTAGCTTTCATTGGGCAACGACTGTTTCAGTTATTCGTCACGCAAACAGAGAGTCCTGTGACTGTCGCTAGCTGGATTTCACCAGAAAAATCACAACAGATAGAAGCAGGAGCCCATGAATTTAAAGCTTCTTCCATTCAAGAGCAAGCAGAAATACAAACAACAGGAGGAGAGAAAGAGGAGCTTTCGTATACCTCTATTATCGAACAGACAGCGACCATTTCATCGATAGTTCGTGCGTCGGCCGATACCGGACACAACCACAGTGACGCCCCTAAAGAAGCTTCTTTACAAACAGGAGTTGCACGTGCGATTGCCAACTCTTTGCAACTCGTAAATACCACAGTCCTTCACAGCTCACTCTTTATGGGATTCATCAATATTTTTGGAAACTGGAACGGAGAGGTTGTTTTTGCCTATCCTCAAGTTAGCGTACAAGTTTCAGATATCCCCAATGAACTCCATCCTGGGGATGTGTTCGATATGGCAGTCTCCTATGCCAATACTGGCGATGACAGTGCCCAAAATGTTTCTGTCTCAGTAACTCTACCAAGAGGAGCTGAATATATTTCTGATACGAGTGGGAAAACTCCTGTACTACACGGGAATACTCTCTTCTGGGATGTCGGGACTGTAGCTAAAAATCAACATCACTCATTCTCATTACATCTTCATATCCGTGATGATTTTTCCTTTGAAGAAACTGTTTCACTATTGGACCTATTTGCTCCAAAGGTGTACGCAGCAGATTTCCTAAAACAGAAGGCAGTTCGGTTCAACGCACAAGTGGCGACAAGTGATCCACAATCCGACACACAAGACGATGCATCTTCTATCCAAGTCCTCGTGACACAGATTCAAACTGAAGATGAAAATCTGGAAGATCAAAATAATGAGGGCAACCCTGCTCCAGTTCTATCGCTTACTGCACAAAATAATGTGAATACCTTTGTGTATCCCGCGGACACGATCACATTCACGATTGCTGTAAAAAATGAAAGTGACGTACCCTCATATAACACAATAATCACTCATACCATTACCGCCGATGATGGCTCAATTGTTCGAACCAGCATATTTCCTGTCGGAACAATACAACCACATAAACGAACAAAGCTTACCTTTGGCATGACCGTTCCCAAAGAAGGAATTCAAAAATCTTCCGAGTTTGTAACAACAGCCCAAGCCACAGGATATAACGAGCCGAGAACAGAGGAACACATGTCGAATACTGCACAGACGCAATTTTTGGTTCGCTTGCGACAAGCTATAAGCAAACAGATAACAGCTCAGGCCTCTCAAACGCAAGTGACCCCACAGATTCTAGGTACGACAACAGAAACAGTGCCCCCTTCAGTTTGCAACACGAGTGAGCTGTATCCATACGTCGGACTCTTCCTCCTCTCGTCATACTTCTTCGTACGGGAACTTCGTCGTATTCTGCAGAAAGGGTGGACAACATGAGTCGTAGAAAAACGCTGAAAGTAGTATGGAATGTGGTCGTTTTATGCATCTTATTTGGTCTCTGCCTCTTTTCACTCTACACGGTCTTTTCACGCTTAGGGCTTCTTTCGTGATCTGGTAATTAGAGTTCTAGAATCTTACAAACTCCGCCTTTGATTCTTACACAATCCACATATTAGCTATAGTACTGTTGAATACATGCAAATAAATATTGCATTTTTTTAGTGGGTACCATGTTGTATTTTTATCACCCCACGTAAAGGAGGGCACATGAAGAAAATCTTGTATGGAATTATGGGAATCCTCATGACTGGTGCAATCGTTACCGCATCAGCCTATGCATTATTCTCAGCACAAGCCACAGTCAGTGGCATTAACTTTAGCACCAGCAGTGTGGGGCTTGAAGTCTCTCCAACGGGAGCTGAAGGGACCTATACGTCCTCATTGGATGCAAACGTAGAAATTACCAATGCCTATCCAGGGTTTGGCGAAGATGATAGTCAGAAGGCACCATTGTGGATTCGCAACACTTCTTCAGGTATAGACTTGGACCTTGCTGCCCAACTCACTGCTGCCACTAGCTGGAACGATAGTGCTCTAAAAGATCATGTTGAGGTCGCAGTTGTGCTTGCTGGAGATACAGATCCAGATGACACAGATTACATGACGCTTGCAGAGTGGAATGCGTCACCCAAAACTCTTCCTGGGGATGAGCTTCCTGCAGGTCAAGACAGAGAGTATTGGGTCTATGTGCGATTGCCAAGTACCGCGCCAGATACACTCCAAAACAAATCGTTAACGAATATCACGTTCACGATTACAGGAACACAGACAGCCTCGGCC
>CAZNKS010000002.1:0-14949 GCA_964574065.1 uncultured Pseudomonadales bacterium
ATGTCATACCCATGCATCAGTAGAAGTTGTCCATGATGTCAAAAGGCTTGCAGCTCTTCTGCCCAATCTGCTGTCTTCTGCAGATGTATTCATCACCTTGGGTGCGGGTGACATCTATAAAGTATATGATCATGTAGAAACGCAGTAAGAGAAAGCAGCTATGATTGATCAACTCATAAAGTCGTTCCCAACTCTTCCTTTTAAGCAAAACCACATCTTGGCACCCTATACCTTTATGAAGGTTGGTGGTCCAGCGACACTGTTTGTAGAAGTTGAAAGCAAGCAAAACTTGTTTGAACTCTGTTCCTATTGTTTCCAGCACAACATTCGCTTTGTCGTCATTGGAGGAGTAAGTAACTCAATCATCCCGGATGAAGGGATCGACGCACTGGTTATAAAAAACGATTGTACCCAAATAGAGTTCTTGGAAGAACACGGTGAAAAAATATATGTTCAAGCTGACTCTGGTGTTGTGACTGCAACACTTGCGCACGCAACGATCCAACATGGTTTAACTGGACTTGAACCATTTATTGGTGTTCCAGGAACACTTGGAGGTGCGGTTGTGAACAATTCACATTTCACAGCCCATGATCTCATAGGGAATTTCATCATCTCAGTCCAAGTCTGTACGACTAGTGGGGAACTCGAAGTTTGGTCAAAGGAAGAACTAGAGTTTGGCTATGATCACTCTATTTTCCATCACAATAAAGCCGTGGTTCTTTCTGCTACCTTTGAGCTCTTCAAGGGAGATCCGGTACACATGCAGGAGAAGGTACGAGAAGCTGCGCGAAAACGTACCACAACCCAGCCTATTGGTATGCCAAGTACTGGCTGCATGTATCGCAATCCCCAAGTACCTGTAGAAAAATATGAGCAGCTACACAACCACTTTGATATCCCTTCAGGAGCAGTAAAAGATGTAGAAGGGAAAAAACAAATAGCAGCAGGATTCTTAATCGATAAAGCAGGCTTGAAAGGAACAACAGTTGGTGGTGCGCAAGTGAGTGAAAAGCACGCCACATATATCATCAATACAGGCTCAGCCACGACTCAAAATATTGAACGACTTTGTCAGATTGTAGAAAGCAAAGTAAAGGATACCTTTGGGATAGAACTTGAACGAGAAGTGTTTTTTCTACAATAAACTCTAAGAATCTATTGGGTAGTCGTCAGTGGCACCAATACGTATGACTGTGATGGTATAGTCAAGGTAAATACCCCAACATCTTTGTCTTCAATGTCTTTTCGTCCTTCTTCGATAGGTGGGAATAAACACTGTTACTAGCAGTATCAAAAGGGTACAATACCTCCATATGCCAACATTTCACATCAGCGGTGGTACTCCTTTATATGGCTCAGTGCGGGTAGGTGGGGCCAAGAATGCTTCCTATAAACTGATGATCGCCTCGCTGTTGGCAGATAGCCCAAGCCGAATTTTAAACTTCTCTCATATCAGTGACGTCAAACTCGTGGCATCCATTATTACCTCTTTGGGAGCCAAAGCAGCTGAAGCAGGAGAACGTGCCTACGTGATTGATCCGGCTGGTTTTTCTGGCTCTGAAATTGGCAAAGAAAATGGAGAGATTTCACGAGCTTCAACACTCTTTATCCCAGTCATGCTTGCCAAGTTTGGGAAAGCAATCGTACCGAACCCCGGTGGAGACAAAATTGGGAAACGTCCTCTTGAGCGACACTTTGAAGGTCTTACAGCTTTAGGATGTACTGTTGAACAAAAAGATGGATTTATCATTGTCGAAACCAAGGGTTTGGTAGGAACAAGATATCGTTTTGAAAAGAACACCCACACGGGAACAGAAACACTGCTCATGACAGCAGTAAAAGCCAAAGGCAAAACCGTTTTGGAGAATGCGGCTGAAGAAACTGAAATCGATGACATGATCGCGTTCTTGAACGGTATGGGAGCGAAGGTTGAGCGCAAACCTGGAAGAATCATTGAGATTGAAGGAGTGGAACAACTGCATGGAGCAATCCATCAGATTTTGCCTGATCGCAACCAAATCATTTCCTTTGCTTGTGCAGCTCTGGCCACCAAAGGGGACATCGTGGTTGAAAATGCACATGCGCAAGATGTCACTGCCTTTCTTGAAAAGCTTACTGCAATTAACGCTGGCTATGAAGTCGGCTCCTATGGAATTCGTTTTTTCTATAAAGGTCCTTTGCAAGCAACTGATGTGACAACCCAAATTCACCCGGGTTTTATGACAGACTGGCAACCCTTGTGGGTGACATTAATGACCCAGGCGCAAGGAGTGAGTGTTTTGCATGAAACCGTATATGAGAATCGTTTTCAATACATTGAGCAGCTCAAAGAAATGGGGGCAAACATTGAGCTTTTTAATCCTCCTGTTGAGAATCCCGAGGAAGTGTATAACTTCAATATTCGTGACATCGCCAGTAAGAACGTATTCCACGCAGCAAAAGTGACTGGACCGACCCAGTTGCATGGTGGAACCTTTACAGTTCGTGATTTGCGTCACGGAGCCACACTCATGATTGCCGGTATGCTGGCAGAAGGGGAAACAATTCTGCTGGATCCAGAGAACCATGTGGACCGTGGGTACGAATGGTTGGATAGACAGCTTGCATCCATGGGAGCCAAAATATTCCGAGAGGGATAAACCCTTGGTAGTAATAGAAAAGGTTTCACATTACAATTTCATGAGGAAGGGAATCAACACTTCTTCGCAAACTGAAAATGATTTATGAATAGTGCACTTTCTTTTTATCTGGGCAACGTCATCGTATCATTTTTGTGCACCAGCTTACTCATTGTTCCCTTCATCAATGCTTTGTACCGCTTCAAGTTCCAGCGCAAAAAACAAGTCACTATCGATGCATTGGGCAAGCGAAGTCCGATCTTTGACAAGTTTCATCAACACAAAGCAGGCACTCCCGTTGGAGGAGGTGCCTTAGTTATTTTTGTCGTGACACTTTTGTTTCTTGTCATCTTGGGGTTGATGCAAACAGCAGGATTTCAAATCCACCCTGTGTATCCTCTCAAACCAGAAGTCTTTATTATTTTCTTTTCCTTCATTTCGTTTGGACTACTTGGCCTATACGATGACATGAAGAAGTTTTTTGGCTTTGAGAAAGCCAAGTTTTTTGGTCTACGGTTATGGCATAAGTTTAGTTTGCAGTGGATTCTTGCTTTCGCAATAGCCTCGATGCTGTACTGGTTCTTGGGGATTTCATTCCTGCACGTTCCTTTCATTGGAACCATTAACATGGGCATTTTGTATATTCCTTTTGCCGCCTTTACTATTGTGTCGTTTACGAATGCGGTGAATATCACCAATGGCTTAGACGGACTTGCAGAAGGGGTCTTAATGATTTGTTTGTTCGGTTTTTGGATTTTATCTGCATCCATCCTCGATACTCCAGTCTCATTGTTCATTTCACTCTGGATTGGAAGCTTGATTGCGTTTTTGTACTTTAACGTGTATCCGGCGCGTATATGGATGGGAGATGTGGGGGCGCTTGCCTTCGGAGCTACGCTGGCTGTCATCGGACTACTTTTAGGAAAAGTATCAGGACTTCTTGTTATTGGAGGGCTTTTCTTTATCGAAGTCTTCACAAGTGGCGCCCAATTACTTTCCAAGGCGATCTTAAAAAAGAAGCTGTTTCCGGTGGCACCCTTTCACTTGTATCTGCAGTACCTAGGCTGGGAAGAACCAAAGATCGTCGCCCGTGCTTGGCTTGCGGGGCTTATTCTTACCATCATTGGGCTGTGGATTTCCCTCCTATAGTGTTTCTACCCTTTAGCTTGAAGGTCTGTTGCGGTAGGATAGGTACATGGAGTCTGCAAATAAACCAGTACATTTTGACGTGTTCTCATATGATTCCTATGCATACTCGCATGAGGAAAACGTACTAACGTTTCACTTTTCTTACCGAGCATTCAAAGTAAAAGGGCAGGAGGAAACGTTTTCCTTCCATCCAACCACACAAATTTATGGTGTCACGAAAGAAATGATTGAGTCAGTTGGAGAGCAGCGTCTTTCGCGCTATGCATTTATTTTGGGATTAGCAGAAATTCCCAGTTATTGGAAAGCAACCCTTGCCAAAGAAATCCATGTCCACGCAAACACAATGAGTGAAACAGACGTTGCATTTTGGGAGAAACTCTTTTTACTTGGAATGGGTGAGTTTTTCTATGTAAACCAGATCGATCCCTTTTCTCCCAAATTTGTTGTAACAACGGCAACTCCAACACCGCTTACTCGAAAACAACCACTTACCACAGATGCTGGCCCAAAAACTACAATACTTGTTCCCGTTGGTGGAGGGAAAGACTCAATTGTGTCATTAGAAATTCTTGCAAACGCAGGCTATGAGATCTATACAACTTCAGGACATCTAGGAAGTAGCGAAGAAATCATTACGGTTTTTTCTCAACATCACGATCTTTCCCAGGATATTGTGTTTGAGCGAAATCTCGATCCCAAGCTGTTTGAATTAAATAGACAAGGATATCCCAATGGCCACACACCTTTCTCATCTGTGCTTGCTCCATTAACAACCTGTATTGCTGATGTATTTTCCATCCCCTATGTAGCGGTCTCCAACGAGCAGAGTAGTAATGAGGCAACCACAACCTGGAAGGGAATTGATGTAAACCATCAGTACTCCAAGTCCTTCGAATTTGAACAAGATTTTCAAAAGTACATTCAGACACAATTTGCTGATGCACCACTGTACTTTAGTTTACTTCGACCGCTCTTCGAATTTCAAATTATTGCGCTCTTTTTGCAATACCCTCAGTATTTTGAAGTCTTTCATAGCTGTAATGTGGGTCAAAAAGATGATATTTGGTGTGGCAATTGTGCCAAATGTGCCTTTGTAGCTTTACTGTTATCGGCATTTTTACCGGATGAAGAAATTGAGCGCATTTTTAGAAAAGACATGCTCTTGGATGAGAGTCTGTCTTTCTACTGGGAACAATTATTAGGAATTGTTGAAACAAAGCCATTTGAGTGTATTGGAACTCGTGATGAATCAGCGGCAGCACTCTATGTTGCGTTTCGAATTCGACACGAAGCCGGAAAGCCAATTCCAAAACTCATGCACAAATTTGAAACCTATGTGAAAGAACGTGAAGAGACGCTTGCAAAATATGCATTACAGATCCTCACCTCCTATAACACCACTCATAGTCTCCCTACAGAATTTGACACACTTATTCGAAAACAAATTCCGAACACTGTATGAACGCACATGAGTTACTTCCATCCTGGCTCCAAAATAGTGAAAAAGCAATTGCTATTGTAGGGTTTGGAAGAGAAGGGAAGAGCAGTTACAGATTCCTGCGCCATAGTTTTCCCAATAGAACCCTCGTCATTTATGACGAGCATATGGATGACTCTAGTAATGAGGTCCTTGCACATGATCCGAATGTGCGTGTATTTGATCAATCATTTGCGAGTTTACAAATTCTAGAGCCCATTGTGATAAAGACACCCGGAATTCCAAAAAAGAAGTTACGTCTGACGTATCCTGCCGTTCGTGTCACATCACAAATCGATATTTTTGCTCAGATGTTTGGAAAGCAAATGATTGCGGTGACTGGTACAAAAGGAAAGAGCACCACCTCGCATGTTGTTGCACACGTCCTATCCACTTGTGGCAAACATGTGGTGTTTGCAGGAAATATTGGGAAACCGTTGTTTGAGGTGATCGATAGTGTTGGTCCCGACACCATCGTTGTAGTTGAAACATCTGCATTCCAGTCTGAAAGTTTAACTGCAGCTCCGCACATAGGAGTGCTTTTAAATCTGTATCAAGATCATCTGGACTACTATGACTCGATGAATGAATACGTAAGCAGCAAGCTGCATATGTTTCTCTTGATGACGGAGCAACAGATTTGCATGCATAATCTGGACGACCAAACGGTCACATCCGTACTTTCCAAGATACGCGCAACCAAGCAAACATTTTCACTTTCTTCAACGGTGCATGCAGATGCATATGTATCGAATAATGCGCTTTGGTATAAGGATGAAAAGATAATCGACGCTTCCAAGCTTCAATTACCAGGAGAACATAACAGACGCAATTGCCTTCCCGCCATTTTGTGTGGCAAATATTTTGGATGCAGCAATGATGCCATTGCGCAGGGACTTGCCACAGTGAAACCGCTCCAAGGAAGACTTGAACGAATCGGGGTGGTGAATGAAGTATCGTTTTATGATGATGCGGTTGCAACAATCCCCGAAGCAACGATTGCAGCCCTTGAATCACTTGGGAATGTTACAACCCTGATTGCAGGTGGTCATGAGCGACATCAAAACTTTGAAGAACTCGGGAAATATATTTCTACCTCCACTGTCCAGAACTTAATTCTGTTTCCAACCACTGGAAAACGAATTGCTCAAGCAGTTGAAAAATATCGCAACGTACATGTCGTCTTTGTCTCTTCGATGCAAGAGGCTGTTACACAGGCATACAAGGCAACCAATTCAGGTGGTGTGGTGTTGTTATCCACCGCTTCTCCAAGCTTTGGATTATTTGCAGACTATGCCGATCGAAGTCGACAATATACACACGAGATAGAACAACTCACTACCAGCCAATCACCATACTAAGATTCCCATGACAACGTTTGATCACAATGCTACCAGCCGTACACGACTGCAGTTACCCAAAATAAGTGCCATCACTATTTTTTTGATGGTGATCATATTTATCGCATTTGGAGTACTGATGGTCTATAACGTATCAGTCGTTGAAAGTTTTATCACTTTTGGCGACGAATATTACTTTTTTAAGCAACAGATCATTTGGGCAGTATTGTCAGTGGTTGTGTTGCTTGTAACAGCAAAAGTTCCGACAAAATGGTGGGTAACTCTTGGACCACTTTTCTTCGCCGTGGGTATTCTGCTGCTAATAGGAGTGTTAATTCCAGGGATTGGCATCAGGCTGCTTGGTGCCAGACGGTGGATATCACTGTTTGGATTTTCCTTTCAGCCAGTTGAAGTGATGAAGATAGGGTTAGTGTTGTACTTATCCACCTGGCTGGCCAAAGAACGACGGTTTGTATCGTTTATCATGCTGATCGTTCCCATTTTTGGACTAATTATGCTGCAGCCAGATTTAGGGAGTGGTCTGATTATTCTCTCTATTTCGTCATCTATGTATGTGGTTTCAGGCAAGCCCTTCAAACACATTTTATGGATGGTGGGAGGCGGAGCATTAGGTCTATTACTGCTCATCTTAGTTTCTCCCTATCGAATGAGCAGGTTAACTACTTTTCTAAATCCCGATAGCGACCCATTGGGCAAGTCGTATCATATCCGCCAGATCATTCTTGCGCTTGGGAATGGAGGTTTATTTGGGCAGGGACTGGGGAAATCGAAGCAAAAGTATCGCTCTACCCCCGAGGCGACTACCGATTCGATCCTTGCCCTCATTGCCGAGGAATTTGGGTTTTTCCTCTGTGGTATCATCATACTTGGATACATAACGCTCCTTATCAAGCTACGGTTATGGATCCAACCAGTGGAAAGTTCGACAGTCGCATATTTACTGGGAGTCGGTATTATCAGCTGGTTGGCTGCGCAAATCTTAGTTAATTTGAGTTCAGTGGTGGCACTCATTCCTATGACCGGAGTTCCACTCCCATTTATCTCGTATGGAGGCACAGCGTTGGTAACCCTTTGTTTTGCCGTCGGAATGATTTTGGGAATATCCCCAATTCAAAACAAAGAAGCCAAGAGACGTAGTAGACCTTAAAAAATATGAACCTCTACATCACGGGCGGACATCTCACTCCTGCCTTGGCTGTAATAGATGAACTACAAAAAAAGTACCCCGACGTACACATTTTTTTCATCGGACGAGACACCTCACAAGCACTCACAAAACAACCATCTCATGAGCGGAAAGAAGTAAAGGCACGAAATATTCCTTTTTTTGCAATTGATGCTGCGAAGTTTCATCGTGCCCAGGCATGGCTGAATCTCTTTGAAATAGTCAAAATTATTCCCTCATTGATCGCTGTGTATCTCGTGTTTCGCAAACACAGGCCAGATGCAATTCTTTCGTTTGGTGGATACTTAGCTTTGCCGGTATGTGTGGTAGGGAAATTTTTGAAGGCTCGCATCGTAACCCATGAACAAACCAAAGTAGCCGGTCTTGCTAATCAAGTTTTAGGACACCTTGCAGACAGAATCGCCGTTGCCCATACAGAATCACTTCAGTTTTTCCCAAAGCAAAAGACCGTAGTGACGGGAAATCCAATCCGTTCCAGTTTATTTCGTGAATACAAAACTCCTCCCAAATGGCTTACTGGCGTTTCAAATGAAAAACCGCTTCTGTATGTAACGGGTGGATCACAGGGATCACAGATTATTAATCGAACAATTGCTGCCTTGCTTCCACGGCTCGTACGCGATTTTGTGGTGGTCCATCAATGTGGCGTGACGGTTGATCATCACTACGTACGTGATCTTGAACAAGAACGTGAAAAACTCTCCGAAGAACTTCAGCTTCGGTACATTGTTCGTGAGTGGATAGAAGAAAAGGAAGTAAGCTATCTGTTTCGTCACGCAAAGTTTGTTATCTCCAGAGCCGGGGCAAATACGGTTCAAGAACTGATGCTTGCTGCCACACCTGCAATTTTTATTCCCCTTGCATTTGCATACAACGATGAACAGCGAGCCAATATTGAAGAGTTAGTAGAACATGATGCCTCATTGTGTGTGTTACAAAAAGATCTTGTTCCAGATGCGCTTGCTGATGCCATTTTAGAAATGGAACAAAAATACGAAGTTATCTTTGCAAACATGAAGCTTGCACAAGAGACACTCATAAAAGATGGAACTAAGCGAGTGATTGATCTTCTTGAACTCTAACTTCTTATAGAAGGCAGAGCGATCCTCTTTGCCGTACAATGTACGTATGCAGTTTC
The DNA here is from genome assembly GCA_964574065.1 of uncultured Pseudomonadales bacterium. Classification (GTDB taxonomy): domain Bacteria; phylum Patescibacteriota; class Microgenomatia; order UBA1400; family UBA12028; genus CAZNKS01. The sequence continues at coordinate 8,933 of CAZNKS010000002.1, forward strand.
TAAGAAGTGAACGAAAATCACGTCGTTCACAAGAACAACCAAAAATTCCGGGGTATCTTAAATTCCCTTCAAAAAAAGGATTTGGCTCGGTCTCGTATCTTCCACGCAATGAAGAGAGAATGAAACGGACGCCACTTCGGTCTGTCCATCAACTTGCCAATGTCAAAAAGAGAAAAACAGGAATTGCCATTATTTTGGGGTTGCTAGGATTATGTGCGTTCGGAACAGTTGCATTCAAAGTGAATGCCTGGCTTCGTGTCACAACCGTCAACTGTACGTTTGACGAGGGGGAATGTGCTCCTGAACAATACGCAGCCACATCTACCTTGATCGGACGATCAATCCTTGCTTCTCCTAGCGTGTCGCTACCAGGATACAAAGTGAAATATAAAAAGAACTTTCCGCATACAATTTCAGTTGATATCAAAAAGCCAATTCCTGTCGTCGTTCTCTATATGCCATCCGATCCAACGAAAGGTTTCGAGCTGACAGCTGAAGGAGTTTTACTTCCTGCTACCCATGAAGATGATGTCCTCCCTGTTGTTATCGATGACCGAGTAGAAGGACGTGAAATCGGGACAACACTTGACAGTAGCGTTGTAGACTTCTATAAAGAGCTCAAAAGTGCTTGGAATCACCGAATTGCAGATACGATTCATTCCATTCATGTAACAAGCGATGGAATTGTGAAGTTTGTGGGGAGCGATTTCGTAGCGATTCTCTCAGCTGGACAAATAGCTGATAACCTTCGCTCTTTACAACAAATTCTCTTGCACACTACAATAGATGTAGCACAGAAAGAAATTGATGTGCGGTTTTCCAATCCTGTCATCAAAGATTTTGCACAGTAAAGGCATTCATGGCTAGACAAACAGCAATAACCGCAATTGATATTGGTACCGAAAAAGTATGCACCTTAATCGTTGGAATCGGTGAGCAAAGCGGGGCCCTTCAGGTGCTTGGTGTTTCTAGTGTCCCGAGTAAAGGAATCAAGAAAAGTCAGATTGTAGATTTGGAAGATACGATTGAATCAATCACCAAGTCACTTGATAGTGCGGAACGAATGGCAGGCTTTGGGGTGTCTTCAGCGTATGTCTCGCTTTCAGGAAGTCAGATTGGGAGTCAAAACTCCAAAGGAGTTGTCGCAGTGGCGAATCCAGAAGGGGAAATCTCACAAAGTGATGTGAGTCGTGTGATTGAAGCTGCTAGAGCAATCTCTCTTCCTTCCTCTCGTGAAATAGTCCATGTGATTCCTCGTGAATTTCAAGTAGATGGCCAAGAAGGAATTAAAGATCCAATTGGCATGAGTGGAATTCGACTTGAAGCAGAAGCTCACATTATTTCTGTTTCTTCCATCGCACTTCGTAACTTAACCAAGTGTTTGTCTGAAGTAGGTATCAGTGTGAATAGCTTTGTCTTCTCGGGTCTTGCCTCATCACTCTCGTGTTTATCAGAGACAGAGAAAGAACTTGGAGTTGTGCTTCTCGATATCGGTGCGGGTTCAACATCAATGGCTGTGTATGTGGAAGGAGCCTTAACCTATTCGTGTGTGCTTCCGGTTGGAGCGCGCCACATCACACAAGATATTGCGCTTGGTAGTCATGTGAGCCTGGCTTCTGCAGAAAAGATTAAGATGTTTTTGTCAACGATGCCACCAGAGAGTCCGGCAACACCAGGTGAAACCCGTGATCAAAGGCGAGAAAGACTTAAGCGTGATGACGAAATTGATGCACAAAAGGTAGGAGTCGATGATGCAGATTTTCTGTCACGCAAGGTGTTGGTTGAAAGCATCATGATGCCTCGTATGCGCGAAATCTTTGAAATGGTGGGCAAGGAACTAGAAAAAGAAAAACTATTTCCACTCGTTCCAGCTGGAGTCGTGCTGACTGGTGGTGGAGCGCTCACAACTGGCATGGTAGACGTATGTAAGCGCACACTCTCCTTATCAACCCGAATTGGAGCTCCTACTGGTGTGCAAGGCCTATTGGATGATCTTGATTCACCACAATTTGCAACTTCAGTTGGTCTTGTGCTGTATGGCGCCAAAGATGGTGGTGAACAAGTACGTACAAGTCGTGGCGGTGGACCAGGAGTTGGATCCAACCTTTCGTCTGCAGCTTCTGGAATTGTTGGGAAAATTGTAGGCCTACTTAAATCATTACTTCCCTAAAAACAAATTGTCTTCTGTGAAATAGATAGAGTCCATTTCACGGAGTTTTTCTTCTTGCAAAAGAAGATAATCACCATTATGATGGGGACAATTTCGTTGAGTCTTCGGAAAAAGAAAAATATTGGAGAAGAAAAGTATACAGATAGTCAGAACAAATTCGATTTGTCATGTGAAACAAATTGATGTCTGTAGCCTATAAACTGTTCGCTTCATTTGTATGGCACTAGTGAAACCCACAAATAATCAATTTGCAAAAATAAAAGTCTTAGGTGTTGGTGGTGGTGGTGGAAATGCCATTAACTCCATGATTACCTCCAATCAAATTCAAGGAGTTGAATTTGTTGCGATCAATACGGACGTCCAAGCCATATTGAACAATAAAGCAGAGACAAAATTACAAATTGGAAATAATTTCACGCGCGGACTTGGAAGTGGAGCAGATCCAGAAGTGGGTCGTCAAGCTGCGGAAGAATCTCGCGAAAAGATTAAGGAACTTCTCTACGATACGGACATGGTTTTTATCACTGCAGGTATGGGAGGGGGAACTGGAACTGGTGCTTCTCCTATTATTGCAGAGGTGGCAAAAGAATCAGGAGCGCTCACTGTTGCGGTGGTTACCAAGCCATTTGGATTCGAAGGTATGCGTCGATCTAGTGTCGCTGAAGAAGGAATTGAAGCGCTCAAAGATAAAGTTGATACCTTAATTGTGATTCCCAACCAACGCTTGCTTGATGTGGTAGATCGCAAGATGACGCTTTTGGATGCATTTAGACTAGCTGACAATATTTTAGGTCAAGGTGTACAAGGTATTGCTGACTTAATTACCGTTCCAGGACTGGTCAATGTGGACTTTGCTGACGTCAAAACTATCATGAGTGATAGTGGAACTGCCTTGATGGGCATTGGACAGGCAAGTGGTGAGAATAGAGCCACAGCTGCTGCACGCGCTGCTGTCTCCTCCCCATTGCTGGAAGTCTCGATTGATGGAGCCAAAGGTGTTCTCTATATCATCACTGGTGGAGCTGATATGGGTCTTCAAGAAATCGCAGAAGCCTCTGCTGTTATTACCCAAGCCGCCGATCCAGATGCCAATATTATTTTTGGTGCCACGATTGATGAGAAGATGGGTTCTAACCTAAAGATCTCTGTTATTGCTACCGGCTTTGACGAAAACAGATTAAAGTATGGTCAAAACTTCATGCGTCGTTCTTTTGGAGCGTATGGACAGCAAGCTCCTGTCGCACAAACTCCAAACTATGTGCCAGTGCAACAAGCTGCGCCAGCTCCACAACCACAATCCACAGCATATCAGCCGCCACCACCGCCACTTTCACACATTCCGGTATTTTCCTCTTCACCTCCAGCGCAGCAGAATCCACCGCAACCAGTTTCAAATGGATTTACGAATACTCCATTTCAATCACATCAGCCTTCCGAACAACCGACTTCACCTCATCCAGCAAAAAAGGATGATCTTGACGATGAGTTCGACATCCCAGCTTTCTTACGGCAGGGTAGATGACGCACATACACACTATTGACATTCTCTCCCATTCTCAGGCATGATGAAGATATGTCTGCAGTCATATTGAAACGATGTAAGGTGACTTTTTTGCTCACTCTCAGTCTTCTGGGAGTTTTTCAATTACTGTTTCTTCCTGCCCCTGTACAAGCCGCCCAATCTGCTGGCGAAACATACATGCGTTGTGATCGAATGAAGGAAGCTACTGCCCCGGGGTCTTGTCTTGTAGTATTTACAACATCGTCCGCAACCACCGCAGAGGCATATTTTACGCTCGAACTGGACAGTGAGTGGGTCTCTACAACTCATTTTTCTACTACTGCAACAAATTACACCATTAGTACCACCGGTCTTCCAGCCGGTGTGACTGCGATGCCTGGGATAGCGACTGCGAATCAAGTCTCAAGTAATACGATCCGTTTCCCCATGACGGCAGCTGCAACAAGCACAAAATATGGCTTTTTTATTACTGGATCAGGACTGATCGCAAACCCCTCCGCATCCACGACTATCCTCCATACATTATCTACTGCTGATTCAGGATCAACAGTGCTAGATACGAAGTCTGTGTCAGTTCCCATCATTGCTGATGATCAGATTGCAGTAACGGCTACCGTTGCTCCAACATTCACGTTCGTATTTGGGAACAACTCACAGGCGTTGGGGACGCTTTCCAGCGGTTCTATTACTTCTGGATCTGGGACAGGAATTACGGTCACAACAAACGCCGCAAATGGCTGGTTTGCATGGGTAAAAGATGCGAATGCAGGTCTTACCTCTGCGAATGCAAGCAAAACAATCGCCACCTCCGGATCTATTGATGCCGCGACCTCAACGCTATCTGCAGGAACAGAAGGATACGTACTCGATGTGGACCTAACGACCGACGCAGGTGGTGGGGGCACAGTGACGATAGATGCAGAGTATGATGGAGATTCAACCGCCAAAGGCGGAACGCTCTCAACATCGTTTCAACTTATCGCCTCCTCTGGTGGGACCGCAAACGGAGATGTCATCACCCTGATCCCAAGAGCCGCCATTTCTGGTGTCACTCCGGCAGCTACCGACTACTCTGATACGCTGACAGTTGTCGGAGCCGGTCGCTTCTAAACGACTTGCAATCTGTAACGGGGATCTTACAATCAGAATCATGAAGCGTTTTTTCCTATCTTTCCTTTTTTTGTTCTACTTCATCGTCTCTTTCTACGTACCTGTTCTTGCTTTGCAAAATGAGGAGGAAGATGTCGCATCCCAATCAGCGGCTCCTGTTCTCTTACCGCCACCGCAAACTCCAATCAATCTAACGCTCTCTCCAATTAGTATTGTGCTCGAAACAAAACCGGGAGAGGCAGTCAATAGTCAGATACGAGTGCGAAATAATAGCAGCAGTACAGAGCAGCTTCGAATTCAAATCGGCAAGTTTGCTGCAGATCCAACTGGTGCGCAACCACGCCTTCTCGAGCCCACAAGCGATGACCAGACACTATCCTGGATCCAGGTAGACACAAAACCATTTGAAGTCGGTCCAGGAGAATGGAAGACGATCCCAATTTCCTTTGATCCACCGCAGACAGCATCCCTTTCCTATTATTATAGTATTTTTTTTCGTCGAGCCAAAGACATTGAAAACCAAGGGGGTGATACCGTCGTGACGGGAGCACCTGCGATCCTCATGCTGACGACTGTTCAGTCCCCGTTTATGAAACGAGAACTACAGGTTACGAAATTTTCTGCCAAAAGAGGATTATTGGAATATCTGCCACAAGAATTCACAGTTGAGGTACGTAATAGCGGGAATGTTCATCTCGCTCCATCAGGGAATATCTTTATTGATGGGCAAGGACAAAAGGATCTAGCAGTTCTCTCGATCAATCCAACTCAGAGTATGACTCTTCCGCAAACAACACGCGCATACCAGACAATTTGGGATGACGGTTTTCCACGTTTTGAAAAGAAACTTGATGGTGCCAAAGAGGTGAAAGATTCGAATGGGAACCAGGCTTATACCTTGAAATGGGACTTTTCGAATGCAGACAAATTTCGATTTGGACGATTCACAGCCCACTTACTGTTGGTTTATGATAATGGAGAACGTGATATACCTATTGAATCGTATGTATCTTTTTGGGTTATTCCATGGAAACTACTACTAATACTTGGCGCGATCATTGTGCTGGTAGTCGTTGGGATTGGCTCCTTGCTCTATACAATCTCCCGATTACTTGGCACACGCTCATCCAAGGTTTTGCCGCCATCACAGCCATCGTCCTAGGAATCACTCTTAGTAGCACAGCGGCCGTCGCAGACTCAATTACTATCGAGCCT
>CAZNKS010000002.1:14959-22212 GCA_964574065.1 uncultured Pseudomonadales bacterium
TCTATTCGTAGGTGACAATCCTAGGCCAAACGCCGGAAGCTTCCACATCGGTTACGATTCGCAACAACACGACGAGTCGGCAACACGTAACCTTTTCTCCCATCGATATTCGTAGTTACTCTGAGGACGGTGCGATTGCCTTTGTAGAGAAGCCAACAGATGCAGGAGAGTTCACCCTTGCATCATTTGTACGAATAGCTACGAAGTCAGCAGAGCTAATGCCCGGTGAAGCACGAGAAATTCCAGTTCGCATCCTCAATTCTGATTCATTAAGTCCAGGTGGACATTACGCCGCTCTCATTGCTTCATTCACACAGGACAATGCTCATTCTTTTGGACGAGTTGTCCCAGCAGTCACCTCTGTTCTCCTTGTTCGTAAAACGGGTGGAGAACGATATGGAGTCTCACTGCGGTCTTTTGAATTTCCTCCAGTCGTCACAACGACACTGCCAAAAACAATCGCTTTTCGCTTGGAAAATACGGGCAACACTCATGGGACACCACGGGGAGTGATTGAAATTTTCGATCTCACTGGGAGGATCGTTGCAAAAGGCATCGTCAATGAAGAGTCTGCCATCCTGCTGCCAGAGTCCCGAAGGCAAATACGCGTAGAAATAAAACCAGTTGATCAAATATTTCCTATCATGCTGTATCGTCTCACTCTTTCTGGGAGGCTTGAACCCTCCGATGTGACCTATACAACCAAAGCTTCCTTTATCCTTGTCAAACCGGCAGCTCTCCTGGGGGGCATCGTCATTTTTAGCCTGATCTTATGGACACTCATTCGCCTTCTGAGGAGAATGAAAAAATGACTGCGCACATGAAAGTCCTTCTCACATTCGGCACTGCAGCTTTTCTACTCCTTGCTGGTATCGTGACAGTGATGTCACAAGCAGAGACTGGAACGATTCGTGCCGGGTCACTCTCTTTGCGGGCCCGGGAATTTGCGAAGAAGCAGAGCCAAAATCAGGAGTCAGGAGAAGACTATCGCAGACTGGATGCTCCTACGCAGACGCCACTCCAAACAAATCTATCTTTTGTTACACCCTGTTTTCGCTTTTCTTTGCCCTACACGACCGTCAACGCGATCGATCGAAGTGAAAATGCCACGTGTCGATTTCAAGCTCGAATTGTTTCTCCACCTGCACAATTCACGATCGGCTCATACCTCGCATCATCTGTAGCAGATGATGCGTCAATCCAGATGAGACTACGGGAGACGCAGCGGTTTCGGCAGCGTCCAATTAATTTTGAGGGTGAAGCTACAGTTTTGATATTTGTGGAAGAGGATGTGGTGACGGTTTTTAGACACGACAATGGCATAATGGTAACTTTCTCTTTTACATCTTTACAAAATCCGGACTCCATTCACAATGATGATATACAAAGCATTCTCAAGTCGATTGAACTTTCTGCTTCAGCTCTATGATCAACAAGCGTTGGATTTACCAACTTCGATCTTTCCTTCCGGCTTTTTTGCTTTTTGTCATGCCGGCAAGCACTACCTATGAGATGCATGATGCCGCAGTAGGGGCATTTGGATCGGGAGTTTTAGACTCCGACACATACTCAGCCATTGGATTTGGTGGTGAAGTTGGAGGGGTGAAGGGAGTTGGGGCTACGTACAATCTCGGCCCTGGCCTTGTATTTACAAGACAAGCGAACGTGCCGCAAGCTCCCACCTTCACCAACCCGAGCACGTACTACAACAAACTCCATTTTGTGCTGGCAACAAGCTCCAACCCAACAGACACGAAGTACGCCGTGGCTGTGAGTAATGACAATTTTGCAACTACGTACTATGTGCAGTCCGATCACACCTTGGGGGTCTCTGCAGTCTATCAGACTTATGCAGCCTGGGGAGGGGACAGCGGAGCCATAGTCATTGGGTTGACTCCTAATACTACCTATGCAATGAAGGTGAAGGCGGTGCACACGAAGTATACGGAGACTGAATTTTCACCAACTGCCACAGCTGCAACTGTCGGGGCGACGCTTACCTATGACATCGATGTGGCAAGCAGTGATAGTGAGAGTGCACCCCCGTATACCGTCACAATGGGAACTCTCACGCCTGGATCAGTGACGACGGCAACGAGTAAAATTTGGATTGATTTGGCAACGAATGCAGAGAATGGGGCATTTGTGTATGCCTACGACACTCTTTCAGGATTACGAAGCACAAACGCCAACTACACGATCACCTCGTTAACGACAAACCTCGCATCTGTCTTTGAAGGATATGGACTGCAGGTAGCATCTGTGGGGCAGACATCTGGAGGCCCTCTTCTTGCGGTCTCTCCGTACAATGGCGCTTTGGAAAATGTGGGTGCAATCACAACGACAAGTCAAACCGTTTTTACCTCTAGTAATGCACCGATCATCGGTGGACGAGGCTCTATGTACCTAAAGGCAAAGTCAGCTACGACAACTCCAGCTGCGGAGGATTATGCGGATACGATCACCCTCATTGCAAGCGGCTCTTTCTAGGAGTAATTGTTACTTCTTGAAGTTTTTATATGCCTGTAGAGATTTTGGGTGAATAGCAGATCAACTCCTGCAAGCAGCAGATGCGCACTCCACACAAAAAACAGCGAGCGAGAAGCATTCCATCCAAATAATAGAATAGATATCAGTAATAAAATCGTTGCAATTGCAAGAAACAGTTCTAAGGAGACTTTAATAAGCAGGCGACTATATGTATAGACATCATCGATTATTTTCTGCAACCGAGCATGGTCTGCAGGAATCATCTCAATCTCAAGCATGTTCGATGTCTTGTTTGCTTCCAAATCGAGAAACAGCGGCTGGTATCCAACTCGTTCTACATACAGAGTCAAATTCTCTTCTGTAGGGGGAAGAGCAAATAGGAATTCTCCCACACTGTCAGTCCAAGTTTGAAGAAGAATACGCTTTCCATCCCTCTCCAGAATGCATACGTGTACGTGTGTAAGGACATCATTGGCGTCTTTTCGAAAAACCCTTCCAGAAAGGAACGGAGCTTTTTTCACCGGGGAAAGAAAGGTACCTTTGTGGTGCCACAAATACAGGGGAAGGCGAAGAATAGGAATGTGTATTCGAAGAGCAACTGAAGAAAACATGAGCATAAAGGTAAAGACTCCTCCGACCGTCATGATGAAGTCTATTGCTGTCCGAAGAGAACGATCTGTTCCACTTTCTTTTATGGCAGTTGTGATCCGATTTGTGGACAGTATAGCCGCAACCAAGTTTTGCCGAAGAATTTTGGGAAAGGAGCTCATTGTCGTTTCTAACATCACGATCGGAAGGTCTTCTTGCTTCTCTCCAATAGAAAATTCGACTGTCTTGTCACGATGCGCAAAGGCTTGTACAAAAATTTGGTATGTGCCAGGGAAAAGGGCAATATCTGCAACTCCATTGTGATTGGTAAAAACAGGGTTTTTAAACGAACTCGTCGTATTGGGGAGTACTTCGAATAATCTGGTGGTGTCGTTATAGCGTTTGATCAGTACTGTAGCGTATGGAATCGGATCTCCATCAGAATCCAGGACTCGCAGTGGTGAAATGACATATACGTTTGCAAGGATATGTTCGGAAACATTGCCAAAAATATCCTGAATTCTCGCAGCAACTTCGTAATGACCCTTTGCGGTGGGGATTTTCAGTTTACCGACGTAGATCGATGTGCCGACTTTGGTCGCAGTCACACGTGTACTCTGGTACTCGTCCGATGAATCAGTGGTCAGTCCCAAAATCGCTTTCCACCGGACAGAGAGAATGACAGATTCGATAATGGAGCTATTGGGAAGTGCGAGCTGGAAGTCTAAGACTGAGCCAGGGATCGCGGTGAGTGCTGGAACTTTCGTTGGACGCGTCTCGCCAACCGGGGTAAAAAGAACTCCCCAGGATTGTGCTACTGAAAGGAGAATTGGCTCATTTGTTGGAGCCGTTTTTGTCGCCGTGTTGAAAACATATCGTTCTGTTAAAGCCTTTTGATTCCCTAGGGTATCTGCAAAGACAAATAGGTAGTATGTTGTGTTTGGTATAAGCTTTGAAATGACGAGCCGATGTATGGATGCCTCATCTAGTAAACGAATGGTATTAGATAGCCTATTTGGGTCAGTACCATGGGAAACAGAGATGGCTGCGGGTCTATTCAGTGCGATTTCTAGCTTGACTTCGGTGTCCGAGATGCCGGTAATCTGTAGCGTCTCGACGACAAGGGCTGGGTTTGGAATCGGACTAGAAGTGGAGGTAGGGAGAGGAAAAGCGATGGAACTGGGAGATGTTGTCGAACTGGTGGAGGTAGGGGTGGAAGTGGAAGTAGGTGTCGGCGTTGCACGAGTCGAATCATATGCATACGTCACAGTCAACGTATCATCAGGAATAGAAATGGGGCGAATAATGCGGGAATAGACAAAGGCATCGACGTGTTTACTCCCTGTGTATGCATCACTCACCCGCAGTGAGAATGACACAGTCTGGGGGCCAGCTCCAGAGGGGATACTCGAAATCGGCCAGGAAACAGTGCGAGCTGCAAGATCGACCACAGCACTCGTCGATCCATAGCCCGCTGAAGCAGTTCCGACAACATAGGAGAACAGTTCAACACTGGCTGTGGGCGCTCCATCAATGGTTCCCTCAGACCATTGTGCTTGAACAGTGATGGGGGAAGAATACGATACGTTTGATTCATAGGTAATGATAAATTCCACTACGTCACCCTGTCCGACTGTGGAGGAGGCATTCGAAGTAATAGTGGCTGCAAAGCTGTTCGGCTGGGGAGCGACGGTGCCTGTAATCAGAATCCTCCCTTCATCATCGTAGGCGACTGCAGGGGAAGGAAGAGATACTCCAATGACACATGCAAAAACAAAAAACAAAAAAAATCGATACAATGGCAGTTGGCCCATTCCTTCATCATACGCAGTCAGCTCTCCTGTGTACAGGATTTGTTGCGTCTATCCCTTACCATTTTCTTCCTGACTTCTTTTGTTCGAATTATGTTCGTCTGTGGTTTTCCCTTGCAAACTGCTAGTGTAAAGGGGTGCGCAACTCTACTCTGATGCACATCATACTGCTCCTTTGTATACTAGGAGTTTCTCTTGTTGGGAAGACGCCTAGCGTTTTTGCGGCTACAGGAACCAATAAGCAGATTCCGTTTCAGGGTAAAGTTGTGACAAAAACAACCGGAACTAATGTGTCCGATGGAAGTTATACTTTTATTTTTCGTATCTATACTGTGTCTTCTGGGGGAAGCGCTGCTTGGAGCGAGACAAAATCTGTTACGGTGACCAATGGGATTTTTCAAACTATGCTAGGAGACAGCACCTCTCTTCCTGGCTCGCTAGATTTTAATACCGATAACTTGTACCTAGGGATTGAGTTTAATGGGGATGGTGAAATGAGTCCAAGGATACGCTTTGGTGTAGTTCCACAAGCGATGAATGCCCTCAAAGTTGCCGGCCTCACTGTCACTGACACGACTGGTACACTCACGATTCCGAACGATAAGACTATTCAGTTTGCGGATGCCTTCACGACATCGGGGGCCTTTCCTCTCACGCTCACTACAACAGCCTCAACCAATCTTACCTTACCAACAACTGGAACTCTTGCCACCCTTGCCGGCTCAGAAGAGCTGACCAATAAAACGATCGGAAACACCGGTCTGATTTTTTCTGGAGCGGCAACTGACATCACAACTGGAACGAATGAAGCTCTCACGCTTACCCCCAATGGATCAGGAGATCTGATCATTACGATTGACGATGATTCAACTATCGCTCTGTCTCCAATCTTTACTTCCACAACGTCGCAAGATGCGCTTACGCTGTCTCTCACAAATCAAACTAGCTCTGGCACACAACGTGGAATCGTGCTGAGTAATGCCAACGATGCTGCGAACGCAATCACAGAATCACTTCTCTTCATTGATAACGCTGAAACATCGACATCTACTCTTACAGATGCGATTCTCATCACTTCCTCTGGAGTAAATGGCGGAATTGTTGATGCGATCGATGTATCACACGCAAGTATCGCTAATGCAATCAATATCGGTGATAACCCGATTGTGACAGGAAATGTGGCGGGCATTATAGGAGATGCGACAACAGACTCGTGGACCTTTGTCACCGATGGTGCTGGAGATGGAGAAATAGTATTACCAAACGATGCCATTGGACCAAGCGAAATCCTCGCAACTGGACAGACGGATGAGTATTGTCTGACCTACGAGTTGTCTGGCACTACCTGGGAGTGGCAGCAGTGCGGAACAGGAACTGTGGCTTTTGATGCGATTGGGGATCCAACGGGGAACGGTGCGATCGCCTTTGGATCGACTATCCAGACAATGGACTGGGGAAGTATGGACGCCAATGGATCGTTTATGACATTTAACTTCACCAACGCAGGGACTTCTGCCGGGACTGACAATGGTCTAGTCATTAACAATGCGGCTAATAATAGCGCCTCAACGGACGCAATTACCGAAAGTTTGCTGTTGATCCAACAGCTTGATACCAGTGCGGGAAACTCTGTCGTCGTCACCAACGGTCTCAAGATTGATGTGGCAGCAAATGCGGGAATGACCAATGGATTGGCAATTACCAATTCAGGAGGAAATATGACCAATGGGCTGACGATTACAGATACAGCTGGAGGAACACTGGATAAAGGCATTGTGTTTTCTGGCACCTTTACAACCGCAGGAATCGATATGGGCAACGCACTGATCGTCAACGTGGGTGCTGCTGGAACAGACTTCTCTGCTACTGGAGGATTGACGCTGGCAGATGCATTGGCAATTTCTTCTGGAGGTCTGACAGTAACTGCTGGCGGAGCCACGATCTCCTCAGGAGCGCTCGCAGTCAACTCTGACTCAGTTACTTCCGATGCTGCCCTGACCATCGATGCAAATGATTCTGTGGTCTTGGGTGGGAGCGGTAATACCTATACTTTTGATGAATCGAGTGGACCCTTGTATGCGGGGACAGCCAGACCGGCACGTAAAGTAACACTATCTCCTGAATTTCCAGGTGCAACACTGACTGGAGATGGAACCAATAATACCGGAACGATGACATCTGATTTCTGTGAACAAGGTGCGAGTGCTGACATCCCCAATACCAATACTGCTGTCTGTAACACGTCGGGCGATATTCACAATTACTACTCATGGACTACCAATCAAGGAAGCGCTCAGGACTATGACATTTGGATCCGTTATCGAATCCCAGATAACTTTAGTGCATGGGACAGCAACCCTATTT
>CAZNKS010000002.1:22222-25748 GCA_964574065.1 uncultured Pseudomonadales bacterium
ATGGAAAGCGAACTGACGCCACAAATAATGCTGTAACCGTCTATGTGTATGACACGGCTGGAACGCTTGAAAATGCAGGTGGAACACAGGTCGCTGGAACCGCGTGGACCCAAACAGCCGTCGAGGCAAGTTTTGCTGGCACGTATACTGCGGGAAGTTATATGACTGTGCGGATTGTACTTGCTGCCGATACTGGTGGTGATAGTGTCCAAGTTGGCGAAATCAACCTCAATTACCTAAGTAATAACTAGTATGCAGTCTATTTTTTTACGAAAACTACCACCATGGAAACGCATAGCGCAGGTGTGTCTTGCGTTGGTACTTGTCATCCACTGGATGAGTATTGATCTTGTACGGATGCTCGTGAATAGACAGCTATTCTCGACAGTTCAGGCGGTAGATACGGTCATTGTCTTGAATTTTCGGCAAACAATCCTTACTTCTGGAACAACTTGGATTGTTCCGAGTGACTGGACAGATGGCAACAACACAATTGAGGTGATTGGCGGTGGAGGTGCCGGACGATCTGATACCGCAGGAACCGCTGGAGCAGGTGGGGGTGGGGGTGGAGCATATTCAAAGTCTGTGAATATCGATCTAACTCCCGGTGCGTCAGTCAGCTATCAAATAGGTCAGGGTGGTGAGTATGGATCCGTCAATGGTGGAGACACCTATTTTTGCAACTCCACTTCTAATTGCAGTGCGATTACTGATTCTGCAGTGGTTGTGGGGGCAAAAGGTGGATTGGGCGCAACTTCAGCAACTGGAGCTGCAGGAGGAGCGGAAACTTCAGGAATAGCAAACGGAACTGGATCAGTACTACGTAAGGGTGGAACTGGTGGAACAGGACATACCAATGCCGATTCTGGCGGAGGAGGAGGCGGAGCAGCAGGACCGAATGGGGTAGGGGCGACCGGTGGGGCTGGTTCGACCTCGACGACTGACCTTTCTCAGGGAGGTGGAGGTGGTGGTGGCAATGGAGGGGGAAGCGCTGGAATTGCTGGCAATAATGGAGGAAGTGCAACAGGAGGAGCGGGGGGAAACGGCAACGGTGGCACAGGTGGAGGGACTGCTGGGAATGGAGCGGATGGCGGCAATGGAACTGCAGGCACTGGTGCTGGAGGAGGCGGAGGTGATGATGGCAGTGATGGAGGGAATGGTGCCAATGGAAGTGAGTGGACCAGTGTGGGGTCTGGTGGAGGCGGAGGAGGAGCAGGTGATACGACCACTGCCGCAGGATGGGGAGGAGACGGAGGACTATATGGAGCGGGCGGTGGAGGCGGGCGCTATGGAGGGAGGGGCGCTCCTGGAGTGATCGTGATTACCTACAATGGGAATACACCCACGAACTCTACTTGGACCGTTCCTTCTGATTGGAATGACAGCGCGAATACCATTGAAGTCATTGGTGCAGGAGGAAGTGGATACACTGCCCTCCAGGGTGGAGGAGGCGGAGGTGGAGGGGGAGGTGGATATTCCAAGTACACGAATGCCGATTTGACCCCTGGGGCAAGTGTGACATATGCAGTTGGAGCGGGAGGAAGGAAAACCAGTGTCGGTAATGGAAGTGGTCAGGCTGGAGGAGATACTTATTTTTGTAACTCGACGAGTAACTGTAGTGCGATTACAGGATCTGCCGTCTTGGCAGGTGCCAAGGGTGGTGGAGGTTCTACCAGTGCGACAGGTGCCTTGGGAGGTGCATTGGGAAGCGGGTTTGGCGGAACAAAATATAGCGGTGGTGCGGGTGGGAATGGAAATGCGACTGGTGACAACGGTGGAGGTGGAGGTGGAGCAGGAGGTCTTGTGGCTAGTGGTCAAGCAGGAGGTGCCGGAGGAGGTACCGCACAATACGGAGGAGGCGGTGGCGGTGGAGCGGGGGGAGCAAGCTCTTCGGCAGGGAGTTCAGGCTCAACCACTGGTGGCAATGGTGGCAACGGCCGTGCGGGGACGGGTGCGGGTTCGGGAGGTAATGCCGCTGCCGGTGGGGCTGGTACTGCAGGAACTGGTGGCGGAGGTGGTGGTGGAGACAATACCTTTGCTGGTGGGGCAGGAGCGACTGGTAATGAGTGGACAAGTGTAGGTGCGGGAGGAGGAGGTGGAGGGGGAGGTGACAACAATACCTCTGCAGCTGCGATGGCAAGGGGAGCGCATGGTGGTTTGTATGGTGGAGGTGGTGGAGGAGGAACTCAGAATGGGTTTGGGGCGGAAGGATTGATTGTGATCACCTATACGCCTCTTGCGTTTCCGGACGTGACCCAACAACACACAAGGTGGCGCAGCGACGATGGAGGTGAGGGCGCACCGACTGCCACACCAGCTTGGTACAACAGCAGTTGGAGCTATCGACAAAAAATCACCATCGATCACAATGATGTGTCAGGTAGTAGTGATCTGACCAATTTCCCTGTCCTAATCAGCTTTACCGATGTGGATCTCAAGGACACAGGCAACTCAGGGCATGTAGGTCAATCTGATGGAGGAGATATCCTTTTTACCAACGCCAGTGGTACAAAACTTGATCATGAGATAGAGAAGTATGTGCCTTCAACAGGCGAAGTTGTTGCCTGGGTGGAGGTTCCCACCCTTGATTATAACGATAACACAGAGTTGTATGTCTATTACGGGAACGCTGGTGCAGCAAACCAATGGAATCCGACTGGCGTGTGGGATAGTAACTACATGATGGTTCACCACTTTGAAGAAGGAACCACAGGCGCTACATCGATCTTGGATTCGACCAGCAATGCCAATAGTTCTGATGCAGTCACTATTGATGGGACTGGCTCCAATGCAGCTGCAACCGGGAAAATTGGTGGGGCGATCCAATTGGATGGAAGTAATGACCACATACGGGTTCCTGACAGTAGTAGCTTAGATATTGCAGGCTCTTTTATGATCTCTGCTTGGGTAAATCCAGATACGCTCCCCACATCTTTTCGGTCTCGAGCTTTGGTCGCAAAGACAGGAGACTTCGATCTCGATACTGTCGGAACAGATGCCAACTATTTTCTTGGATTAGACCAAGGACAGTCTGGCGCTGGACAAGGAATTCTATCTGCATTCGAGAACACTTCGCACACTGAAGTTAATGTCAACTACCGTACAACACTTTCCACTGGCAGTTGGGCACAGATAACAGCGGTGTTCGACGACAGTGCTGATACATATACCATATTTTTGAATGGAGCACAGGTCGCACAGATATCCACGACTGAAATACCTGTTGCACAGGATAAGCCTTTGTATATGGGATATTCCAACGTGAATGAGCCATTCACGTATGAAGAGTTTTTTGATGGTTTCATTGATGAAGTTCGCGTATCGAATACTCCTCGCTCAAGCGATTGGATTGCAACTGAGTACGCCAACCAAAACAGCCCCGGAGTTGGAGGATTTTTGACTGCTATCGACGCAGAAGAGTCAGTGCCTTCTGGCGCAACATTTCTTCAAAATGAAGATACCGATCTTTCGGATGCAGCCAAAGGAACTACGTATAGACTGCGATTTGCAATCTCGAATGAAGGCG
>CAZNKS010000002.1:25777-42762 GCA_964574065.1 uncultured Pseudomonadales bacterium
AAGCAACTACCTGTAGTAGTGGAACGTATGCTGCTGTCCCCACCGACACTTCAGGGACATGGCAAATCTCTTCCTCAAGTAATATCACAGATGGAACAGCAACAACCAACTTTTCAGGCAGCTTGACTGACGAAGCAACAACATTTGTGGCCGGTGAAATCAAAGATAGTGGAAATACGACGGGATCTATTACATTAGCGTCAGACACTTTTTCAGAAATTGAGTTTGCCATTCAAGCGACGACCAATGCCTTGGATGGGACTGCATACTGCTTCCGCCTCTCAAACGTCAATACGTATACACGCTACGCGAAAGCAACAACACTAGCGGGAACCGCAACCATCACCCAAAACAGCTATCGTTTTTATGTGGATTCGGACAGTACGAATCCAACAGATCCGTGGGGAAACCCTGATCTTGCAGAAAATGCTATCCTAGCAGTTTTACCTGCAAAAAATGCTCCCCCCGACAATAGCGCAGAGCTTCGACTGCGTGTCTCTTTGGCGATTGGATCATCCACCCTGTCAGCATCATCTACTCAATTTAAGCTACAATACAAAATAGGTACGGATAGCAGCTGTACGACAGGAAGCTGGACTGACGTCGGTGCAGGACAACCGTGGACATTTGCAAGTTCATCGGTTTCTGATGGAGCAGTGATCACGGCAGTGTTGTCAGCAAGTGACGTCAATGGACACTACGCCAAATCGAACCCAACTGTCACCAACACTAATGCAGTTTCTGTAGGTCAAGACATTGAATATGACTTCCATATAGTGGGTACTACTGCAACATCAACAAAAACATATAGCTTTCGGGTCGTCAAAAATGATGGTTCGACACTCACTGGGTATACAAACTGTCCAACGCTGACAATTCGTCCAGAAACAGGAGATCTATTACGACATGGAATGTTTTTTTCGGAAGAAATAGAGAAAGGATCTTTTTTTGCGGATTAGTGATATTCTAAGAAAAATTGATGTGTATGTCCTTGTTCAGAACTGTACAAAACTATAAGAAGATAGCTCTCGCATGTATCCTTGTGGTTGTAGGGGCGATGGCAGCGTATGTTTGGTACACACAAACAGTACCGCCCAAAGAACCGAGCAAAGAAGTGGAGTTTTTTACCAAGCGCATCGGATCACTAATCATGCTTCCTCAGTCAGAGATTCCTACGTTGGCGACAGTAAGTGAACAAGAAAAACTCACGGACCAGCCTTTTTTTGCTCAAGCACGTAACGGAGACAAAGTGTTGATTTTCCCACAGGCAAAAAAAGCATACTTGTATCGACCCACTACACATCAACTCATTGAAGTAGCTCCACTCGTCATCTCAAACACCCAATCCACTCCGAGTGCTGCTCCCACACCATCATCACTTCGTCAAACCAATGTTCATGTCTTCAATGGTACGTCGACTAGCGGATTGGCAACGTTCGCACAAACAAAGATAGAGCAAACCAAAGAATTTTTGGTGTCCATGAAGGGAAATGCAAAAAAAAGAGATTATCGTACGACAATTATCGTCGATATCACTGGTGAATTCTCAGAAGAGGCGAAGAGTCTTGCTAAAATTCTGAATGCCACGGTCGGAACTTTCCCCGCAAATGAAACCACTCCATCCGCGGATCTCGCGGTGTTCTTGGGTGCTGATTTTCAGTAGTGTATACTATAAGCAAAGCGAAACAAGAAACCGCTATCGACGGTGAGCTGAAAGAAGAAAGCTCCTTTTGAGGAGTAAGTAGAACTTTCCGGGTATGCCCGTAACAGCTGGAATAAGAGTCATGCCATAGTAGTATGAAAAAAGGGTGGTACCGCCAAACAAATGGCCCCTTGAGTATTCGAAAGATCCGAGTATTCAAGGGGTTTTTTGAGTAGAAAAGGAAGAAGAGCTTGTATAGGGAGTATGTATGCATGCAGTATTTACACAACAACGGCCTAATTTTGCCAAACTAGAAGAAGAAGTACTCAAGTTCTGGGACGAAGACAAAACTTTTGAAAAATCAGTGAGCAAGCGCTTTGAAGACAGAAAATATGTCTTCTACGATGGACCTCCATTCGCAACTGGTCTTCCACACTACGGTCACATTGTGGCGTCTACCACCAAAGATGTCATGCCTCGGTACTGGACAATGAAAGGCTTTCGAGTCGAACGCAAGTGGGGTTGGGACTGTCACGGACTTCCGATTGAAAACATCATCGAAAAAGAACTTGATCTCAAAGATAAAGAAGCTATTGAAAATTTTGGAATTGAAAATTTCAACAATGCGTGCAGAAACGCAGTGCTTCGCTATGCCAATGAATGGAAAGTCTTTATTCATCGCTTGGGTCGCTGGGTAGACATGGAGAATGACTACAAAACCATGGACAGCTGGTACATGGAAAGTTTGTGGTGGGTCTTTAAGCAACTCTTTGAACGAGACTTCATCTATCGTGGCCACAAAGCCATGCATGTGTGTCCACGATGTAGTACCCCATTGTCAAACTTTGAAGTTACCCAAGGATACAAAGATGTCAAAGACATCGCTGTGTATGTGGAATTTCTTGTCAAAGATCTTCCAGCAACTCTCAAAGAATATCAAACAGACAAAAAGGTCTACTTTATTGCTTGGACAACTACTCCGTGGACGCTGCCTGGCAACATGTTGCTTGCGGTCCAGCCAGAAGCAAGCTATGTTCTCTTCACATCCGAAGATCCAAACAATATCTATGTAGTTGCCAAAGAACGACTCGATAGTTTGATCGGTGAGGGAACCTTCACAATCCTCAAAGAGATCAAAGGCAGTGAGCTTGCTGGAACTACCTACGAGCCGCTCTTCCCATACTATGCCAATACAGAGAATGCATTCCGTGTGGTGAGTGCGGATTTTGTTACCTTAACCGAAGGATCCGGTGTGGTGCACATAGCACCAGCCTTTGGTGAAGATGACTACAACGTGGGAAAGAAAGAGAACATTCCGTTGGTGCAGCATGTTGGCATGGATGGAAAGTTTGTCAAAGAAGTCACCGATTTTGTCGGATTGTCTGTCAAACCAAAAGATAATCCCATTGAAACTGATATCAAAATCTTAAAGTTCCTTCAGGAAAAAGATAGAGTCTTTAAGAAAGAAAACGTCACTCACAGTTATCCACACTGTTGGCGTTGTGACACCCCCTTAATTAACTACGCAACCGTTAGTTGGTTTGTAAAAGTCACACACTTCAAAAACGAGTTACTTGCAACCAATGACGCAATCAATTGGGTTCCTGATCACATCAAACATGGACGCTTTGGAAAATGGCTTGAAAATGCACGTGACTGGGCGATCTCACGCAATCGCTACTGGGGAACTCCACTTCCCGTGTGGATGAGTGAAGATGGAGATATCTTGTGTATTGGCAGTAAACAAGAATTGGAAGAGCTGTCGGGGCAAAAGGTCGATGATTTGCATAAGCACGTGATCGATCAGATTACGATCACTAAGGATGGAAAAACCTATACGCGTATTCCAGAAGTCTTGGACTGTTGGTTTGAGTCAGGTGCCATGCCATATGCCTCCTTCCATTACCCATTTGAAAATAAAGATACCTTTGAGTCAAACTTTCCAGCCGAGTTTATTTCTGAAGGTCAAGATCAAACCCGTGGATGGTTCTATACCCTGCATGTGTTGGCTACAGCCTTAACACTGGGTGCAAACCCTGCGATCGCTTGTGAGAGAACGACAAGCTCCTTTAAAAATGTTATCGTCAACGGAATTGTTTTGGCAGAAGATGGCAAAAAAATGAGTAAGCGGTTGAAAAATTACCCAGATCCAATGGATGTCGTTTCCAAATATGGTGTGGATGCACTGCGTTTGTACTTAATGTCATCTACGGTCATGAAGGCAGAGAACTTAAACTTCTCAGAAAAAGGGGTACACGAGATCCAAAACAAAGTGGTGAACATGCTCTGGAACTTGTATGGCTTCTATAGCTTGTATGTTGGCAAGCCCATCCCAGAAGCACCACTACAAGTCCAACCCGATGATCATCCATTGGACACGTGGCTGCTTTCACGTATCGCAACTGTTGCTCGCTACGTCACCATTGAAATGGACTCATATGATGTGGTCGATGCATCACGCGAACTGATC
This sequence comes from uncultured Pseudomonadales bacterium, assembly GCA_964574065.1. Classification (GTDB taxonomy): domain Bacteria; phylum Patescibacteriota; class Microgenomatia; order UBA1400; family UBA12028; genus CAZNKS01. Next base: position 29,890 of record CAZNKS010000002.1, read on the forward strand.
GATTTCGTCAACGAGTGCAGTACCTGGTACTTGCGACTCTCTCGAGAACGTATCAAAGAGAATCCACGCAGTGGTGAAGTCTTTGGATGGACATTAATTACCTTGTGTAAATTGCTAGCTCCATTCACACCGTTTATCACTGAGCTTATCTATCAGGGACTGATGGATACAAAAGAGTCAATTCACTTGCAGAAATGGCCAGATGTTTCAGCACTTCGTGATTTGGAAAACATTTCTCTTGAAGCCCAAATGTCACTCGCGGCTAAAGTTGTCGAACGTGCACACGCAATCCGCAAAGAAAATGGCATAAAGGTTCGTCAACCACTGCGAACCTTGTTTGTTGTTTCCTCGCAAGAAAAGCTTCCTGATGAAATCTTGGAAGTTGTGAAGGCAGAAGTGAACGTCAAGCAAGTGGAATGGACCGTGCAAAAAGAAGAACTAATGATTGCTGGTCAAGCCACGATCCCAGCCGGTGCACGAGTGGTGAATCCATTTGCTGAAAATATCAGTGTGAATATGGATCTCAATCCTACTCCAGAATTGATTGCAGAAGGGCAAATGCGAGAAGCAATTCGTACCATCATGGACCTACGCAAAAAGCATCCTGAAGTGAAAGTGAATCAACAGGTCAACGCTTGGTTGCCTGAATGGCCAGAACAATACATACAGGAGATTAAAGACAAAACACTCGTCAAAGACCTGCAAAAAGGTGAAGCAAAAGTTGAACTGGTTTCCTAGATTGTTCCGTATTGATCTGTGTTAGACTAATGAATCATGTGGCGTCGTGTGAGCATGGGTATTTTAATCTTCATCCTTGGTGTAATTTCTACCATTGTGCTTGCGAGTGTTGCTCCCAATGAAGCAATCGGACAAGGCGGGTTTGTAGGCCTGGGACTTCTTGCATTTGTGATTGCTAGTTTTTTCCCACGCCATTTTTGGAAACGTAGTTCGTATCTTCTCTATGCCATCGTAACGATTCTTCTTATCACTACTTTAGTTCGTGGACAGATAACCAAAGGAGCAACTCGATGGCTGCCGATAGGATCTTTTCGATTACAAGTATCTGAAGTAGCCAAGCCTGCTCTTGCCCTCACCCTTGCAGCGTATGTCTCATCGAAGGGGTTAGATACCCAAAAGAAGCTCTTTTTTTTCTTCGCAATAGCTGCAATTCCTATTACCCTTGTTTTTGTGCAACCTGATTTGGGAAGTGCTCTCGTGCTTTCTGCTATCACAGGCGGAATTCTCATTTCCCATATCCAAAAACCAAAATTGCTGCTTCCTTGGGTGATACTTGGGATCCTAGGAGCGGGAATCCTGTGGCAATTTGTGTTGTACCCGTATCAAAAAGCACGTATTTTCTCGTTTATCGCACCTGCAAGCGATGAGGCTTCATCATATAATGCACGGCAAGCACTCATTGCTGCTGGGTCTGGAAAAGTACTGGGAAGAGGGTTGGGGAGAGGAGTGCAGTCCAACTTGAAGTTCTTACCTGAGTTTCATACCGACTTTTTCTTTGCCTCCTTTGCGGAAGAACTAGGATTTGTTGGATGTGTCGTTCTTTTTGTGTTGTTTGCGATACTTTTTTGGCTCCTATTCCTGCACGCGGGCCAGTTAGATCCGTTTGACGGAGCCTACCGAATCGGGATTCTGTATGGGCTTGCGCTTCAAAGCGTCGTTCATGTGGGAATGAATATTGGGGTGTTGCCCGTCACAGGCATCCCATTACCGTTTCTTTCCTCTGGGGGCAGCTCCTTTGTCTCGCTCTCACTAGCAGTAGGAATTGCAATGGCACTGCGACAAAAAGAGTACGATCCCGAAACAATTCTGACTCTTGGGAAGACGGCCAAGTCGAAGCCAATGCTATAATGACCTTTCGCAAGTGAACTTCTCTTTGTCCTCGTACTAGCGCTACAGTGGAAAAAGCGATATAATTTGATGTCTATTTTACTTGCACTATAAGGATCTTGTATGAAATACGCAGTAATTTCCCTTGGCGGAAAACAGCATGTCGTCACTGAAGGTGAAAAAGTAGAGGTCAACAGACTTGCTGAAGACGTCGAAGGAACCATCGAAATTAAAGATGTTTTGCTCGTTGTCGACGGAGAAAATAAGAAAATTGGAGCTCCACTCGTCTCTGGCGCAGTGGTCTCTGCAACAGTTGTTTCTCATGACAAAGGTGACAAGATCCGCGTTGCAACCTACAAGGCCAAGTCTCGTCAACGAAAAGTTCGTGGACACAGACAACCATTAACGACGGTTGAGATCACCAAAATTTCAGCATAAGCTGGAAAGAAGGTATTTTTAGACGGTTGAAAACATCACAAACACGGATGTTTTCGTATACATATGCACTATTTGTTCTTTTTGGGACGTACGAGTCCCCTCGCGCAGGCAGAGGCCCAGCGCGTTCTTTCTACTAGATTTCCTGACTCAAATCCAAGGCTCCTCATGCCTGCATTTTTGCTTGCAGAGCTTGAAAACGATGGGATCGCTTGGGATTTGCAAGCCTTGCTTGGTGGAACAATCAAGATAGCCAGAGTTGATGAACAATTGTCCGATCTTCCAACTGATCAGCTGGAAGAAAAAGCAGCAAATCTGCTTGTTTCTTTAGCAGTCGACGGCAAAATCCAGTTTGGAGTTGCGGAAATTGGACGAGATACACTCGATGCTCTCTACTTACCTCGAATCAAAAAGGCCATTCAGGCAAAAGGAATCTCGGCTCGCTTTGTGGAAAGTCATCGTCAAGGACTCTCTGCGAGTGTGTTATTGCACCAAAACGTGGATGAAGTGGTTTTTGTCCGTACCAAAGACACAATTTTCATGGGACATACTGTTGCCATCCAAAACATCGATGACTGGACAATTCGTGACTGGGAAAAACCAGCTGTGGATAAGAAACATGGAATGTTGCCTCCGAAAGTAGCCAGAACCATGCTCAATATCGCACTTCCTGGCAACCCATCCCAAAGTCGAATCCTTGATCCATTCTGTGGAACAGGGACGGTCGTGATGGAAGCTTTGATGCTTGGAGCAGAAGGAATAGGATCGGACCTACGTATCGAAGCTGTCGGTCAAACTCAGAAAAACTGTGAATGGCTGGTCAAACGCTACGAACTTGATGCGAAGTTTCGAGCGGTTGTTTCTGATGCCACCAATGTAACCCCAGAATTACTGGGTGGAAAAGTGAACGCAATCGTGGCGGAAGGATTCTTAGGACCTTTAACACCAAGACCAGGTGCCGTTCCCAACAATTTCCGTGGCCTTGAGAAACTGTATAAGGGTGCGTTTAAACAATGGACCAAGATTTTGGAACCAGGAGGCACAATTTGTATTGCACTTCCTCGTGTAACTGTGCAAAAAACAACCTATTCTCTAGGCCGTTTCATTGACAGTCTCGAAGGATCTGGATACAATACAGTTTCTGGTCCATATATCTATGACAGACCAGATGCAATTGTTTCACGCGAAATATTTGTACTTGAATATAGGAAATAGTGAAAACCACTATTTGACTTTGTATGTCACACGTTAAAGCCGGTGGATCAACCCGTCAACATCATCAACGTCCAGGAAAACGCTTGGGTCTGAAAAAATCAGGCGGCCAAGCAGTTGCAGTTGGACAAATCATCGTCCGTCAACGTGGCACAACCTACAAACCAGGAAAAGGTGTAGGAATTGGCCGTGATCACACAATCTTTGCCATGATCAAAGGTGTAGTCAACTTCACCAAACGCTTCGGACGAACCGTTATCAACGTTTCCTAAGAAAAGCTACTCTTTCGTCGCTTCAATAAAGAGCAATTGGTTTTTCCGATTCCGCTCTTTTCGCTCATCCACCGTTACTTCAACAGTTTTGAATGCATTTTTCAGTAGACGTAGAATCTTGTCTTCTGGATGGTTTGCGGTCCGATGAAACTCAATCATGACGTGGCGTACATTGTGTAGAAGATACTGTGCTTCCCAAATAACTTCTGTTTCCATTCCTTCAATATCAATTTTGAGCAAATCAACAGGCTTTGTAAGATATGAAGACAAGGTCGTTGTCTCCACCTCAACCGTACTTCCTTCTTGGTCTCCAGTCCAACCGCCTGTGTGAATGGATGAGAAAACTCCAAGCCTTGGGCTGGCATAAAAGGGAATAGTTTTTCGTTTTTCAAACTTTCCAACTACGGCTTTGGGAACAATTGTGACATTTTCTACCTGGTTTTCAGCCAGATTTTGAGTGAGGTACGAAAGATTTCGTGGATCAGGCTCGATACATATGAATGTCGCGTGGGGATATAGCTTGTGCAGATACAACGTGGTCATGCCAATATGGGCGCCACAATCAACAATCAACGGGGTATTGGTATCCAAATCAACATAGTACGTCCGTTGTTTGAAGATCTCTTCATACAACGAGTCATACTCTAACTGGTCTGGATAATGGAAAAGGAGTCCGTCTCTAGAATCTGTCATTGAGCCTTTTGTTTCCTTGCCACAGATTGATAGCTTTTTGCTTTAGCCTTGAAACAATATCTTGTCCTTTAATATTCAGTTTTGTGTCCTCTCTGAGAGCATATTTCCAGGGTTGATCATCCCCTTCGGCAGTGGCGTAGGACATACATGAAAATGTAGCTGATACATGCTTATTTTCACCTATATTGAAAAGTTGGAGCGTAACAGTCACGGGTGAAATCACATAATTCAAATCTTCACTGGCTGTAGTTTCTCCAAGTTCAAAGGAAAAACTTCCTTGGTAGTGAAATCCTTTGTATGCATTTGATCTCATTTTTCTACCTATCAGTGTATCGATCTCTCTCTTAAAATGAGGATCAGTCTCAATTTGTGCATGAAACTTCTTTAAAGAATATTCAACCTGTCTTGCGATCTCATCTCGCCGTGCTTGTTCTGCAGCAGATATTGATACTTCCTCAGGAACTTCTCGGGCGGTACTGATCGTTCCGTCAACTTGAGGTGTATCAAGATACTGTACGTCTCTATATCTACCCCCTACGCTTTGTAGCTCTGCTGAGGTTGCATAGTATGGTTCTCCAGGAGGGCGAACACTTTCGGGAGCTGGTATGGGTTGTGCATCAGTACGTTGGGCTCGTCCTTCGATTAGCTGTTGGATGGACATATCCTCCTTTCAACTTTTCACTCTTTACACGCAAGAGTTTCCAGTTTAGAGTACGTAGTATACTTTCGTATATTGTTTTGCAAAATACCTGGAGGTAGTATGACACAACCGATCCAGAATGTCCAAGTGCTTCCCATCTCTTCTTTACAACCAAATCCTTTACAGCCTCGTGGCACAGTGAGGGAAGAGGAGCTTGCAGAGCTGGTTTCCTCAATCAAGCAGCATGGACTCCTTGAACCTATCGTTGTTGCCCACACTCCCGCAGGCTTTCAAATCATTGCTGGAGAACGACGCTGGCTTGCGAGTAAACGAGCAGGACTTACCGAAGTGCATTGTGTCGTGAAAGAGACCACCCCAAAAGGAATGTTGGAGATGGCCATCATTGAGAACGTGCAGCGGGTGGATCTGCATCCCATGGAACGAGCAAACGCTTTTCAAAAGCTATTAACGGATTTTCGCTTAACAGTAGGGCAGGTTGCGGATCGCATTGGGAAATCCCAAGCCTATGTGTCAAATACGTTACGACTCCTCACCCTTCCAGAAGCCATTCAAGACGGCCTTCTCTCAGGAGCAATCTCTGAAGGACATGCCAGAGCCTTAGCCTCCATAGAAGATGTCAAATATATGGTGGAAGCATACAAAATCATTCTCAAAGAAAGTGGATCGGTGCGTCGTGCCGAAGAACTCTCACGCATCATGAAAGCCAAAATGGGTAAACCACTTTCCAAAGGGTTTGGCAGAGCCCCATTCATGATCTCTGAAGAAATCACCGCCTGGCAAAATCGGATGCAAGACTACTTTGGCAGAAGGTCACAAGTGAAGTTGCAGCAGTCACGAACCCAAACCAAAGTTCAGTTTGTCTTCAAAGGTGCTCCAGAAGAAACACAGCGCTACCTTGAAAAAATAGCCGAACTTGTGAGTGAACCGCTGTCTGAAGAAGAGCCGCAGCCAGAACGAATGACTCTGGAATCATTCACCTCAACTGAAATTGTGATTGGAGAAGAGGCAGTCATTTCTACTTCACAGTCCAACTTGTAAGGGATCAAAAAGAAAACACCAGGACTACAGAGGATAGGTTACTTTTGGCAATATGCCCATGCGATCGGTTGGCCAGTAACGGAAGAATCCTTTTCCCACAATGTTTTCTTTGCCAATTGGTCCCCAGACACGACTATCGCTGCTATGTGGACGGTTGTCTCCCACTACAAAGTATTCATTTTGCGCCAGAGTGACGACTCGATCCTGAATGTATGGACCGGGATTAAGAACATTTTCTGGAGGAATGTAGGGTTCTGGAAGCTCTTTTCCATTGACATAGAACTTGTGATTTCGGATTTCAAGAGTATCTCCTGGTAGGCCGATAATACGTTTGATGAAGTCACAACCGGTTCCTTGTGGACAGTGAGCAGCCTCTGGAGCGTGGAACACAACCACATCGCCACGCTTGGGATTATCGATCTTGTAGCTGACTTTATCGGTCAAAATGTATTCCTTGTCATGATAGTTTGGGAACATGGACAGCCCACTAACTTGATGTGGCTGTGCTAGGAATAAGTACACTACCAAGAAGATCGAGAGAGCGATGACAATAGTCTCGATCATGTCTAAGAAAAATGAGCCAATTCGTTTTGCAATTCCGTCTTCCATCCCGCCATTATCTCTCACAAAACACCCTACAAGCAAGAAGGGAATGTTTGGTATAATTGCGTCCATCTACTGCAGGCCGCTTAGCTCAGTTGGCTAGAGCGTTCGATTCACATTCGAGAGGTCATAGGTTCGAGCCCTATAGCGGCCACACATAGACGAGAACCCGGTACGAGAGTATCCCCGGGTTTTTTTATGAAACGTATTACAATTCCAACCACACCGATTTCTTGCGCCATCAGTGAGGCGGTTGCAGTCTTGCAGTCTGGTGGCATTGTTATCTATCCCACTGAAACTACGTACGGAGTTGCTGTTGATGTCGAGAATCCCGTTGCAGTTCAAAAACTGCTTGCATACAAGGGGGGACGTGATGGAAAAGCAATCTCTGTAGCTGTCGATTCTAAAGAAATGGCCAAGCGGTACGTACTGCTCAACGCCCAAGCCGAGCAAGTCTACGAAACCTTTTTGCCCGGTCCTGTTACGGTTGTCTCGACAAGCAATGGAAAAGCTGCAGAAGGAATTGAATCGCAAGAGAAAAAAGTTGGAATCAGAATTCCAAAGCACGATCTGGCTCTCCAGCTGATTTCTACATTTGGACGAGGGATTACTGCAACTGGTGCGAATGCTTCCAATAAGAAACGACCATATGCAATTGAAGATATCCTGCACAATACGTCCAAGGCACAACAAGATTTGATTGACGTAATTTTGGATTTTGGAGAGCTTCCACATCATGAACCTTCCACAGTCATTGATACAACTCTTGATGACATAGTTGTTCTCCGTGCTGGAACCCCATCGTTTGGAAATAAAGAAAAAGTGGTCACAAAAAGCGTAGAAGAGACAATTTTCTACTTTGAGACTGTAGCGAAACGGTATCGTTCCTATTATGGCTACAAGCCAGTAATTTTTGCTTTCAGAGGCGAGATGGGTGCAGGCAAAACACACGCTGTAAAAGGACTTGCCAAAGGACTTGGAATTTCCGATCGCATCACGTCTCCTACCTATGCCTTTGCACAAGAATATTCATTCGTGAATGAAAGTATGAACGTACTTTTTGTTCACATAGATGCCTGGCGAGTGCAGAATTTTGATGAACTCCAATCAATTGGATTTTCAGAATACCGCAACAAAAAAGCCACAATTGCCCTTGAATGGTCCGAGCGATTTGAGACAGAAATAACAACGCTTGGAGAACAAGCCAAAGTTATGTTCATTTCTCTTGAACAAGGAGAAGATGAGAATACTCGCAACATTACACTGCACACTTTCTAAACCTGTATGATTCTTGCTATTGATACATCGTTTGATGACACCGCGGTTTCAGTAACAAACGGAATAACCATCCTTTCCAATGCGCTCTCAACTGATCTCTCTGTCCATCAGGAGTGGGGAGGAGTAGTTCCCAATCTTGCACGACTGCACCATACCGCCAACATTGATGCTGTTATTGATCGTGCACTGCGACTCGCACATATATCCTGGACAGATCTCGAAGCAATCGCAGTCACCAAAGGGCCAGGTCTTGCAATTGCACTAGAAGTTGGAATTGCTCGGGCAAAAGAATTATCGCTTGAACATCAAATCCCATTGATTGCAGTCAACCACATGGAAGGGCATTTGCTCTCATTTCTTGCTCGTCCCAAAAAGAAATCAGGCGGCAAGGCACTGGAATGGAACATGCAAGAAATTTTCCCAGCAATGGGTGTGTTAATTTCAGGGGGACATACGCAGTTTGTGTATACGAAGGAAATTGGGTCCTATGCTATTGTGGGAGAGACACAAGATGATGCGATAGGTGAGTGTTTCGATAAGGTTGGACGAATGCTTGGGCTTGGGTATCCGGCTGGAAAACTGATTGAAAAGATGGCAGAAAAAGGTACTCCCGGGAAATATCTATTCCCAGTTCCTATGCGTCAAGTAAAAACTGCGGATACAAGTTATTCAGGACTCAAAACAGCTGCGATGCGAATGATCGATGGAATAAAAGATGAGCTGTGGGGAAAGCTTTCAGCACAAGATATTGCCGATGTCTCTCTCGCGTTTCAAGATGCAGCCATCAAACATCTCATTGAAAAGTTGACCTTTGCGATGCAGCCAAAACCTGTGCAAAGCATTATTGTAGGTGGTGGAGTTGCGGCAAATACTGTTGTTCGAGCTAGGCTTCGACACCTTGCCAAAGAAAAGGGAATTCCTGTCTACTTCCCGTATTCGAAGAAACTGTGTACCGATAACGCTGCCATGATTGGAATTGCAGCCTCACTCCATACAGATCAGGGAAAAGTGTGGAGTGATGATCAACTTCTTGATCGATTACCAAACTGGACAATTGATCAATATTAATGTCTATGGGATCCACTGTTAGTTCTACTGATTTTTGATTTTATAAGATCCCATAAAAAAGAAGCGAGAATTGCAGCTTCTTGGTTATGCTCTGGATCTTCATTTCTTTTACAACGTAAAGTTTGAATTATTGTACCAAACACTGGTGGAAGGACTGCTTTGCTCTTTTTGTTTGTAAATCTTGTGGGATCTTGAGAAATCCCTCTTTGAACAGGATGATCTATTGATTCCTGATTGAGAGTAGAATGCAGAGATTCAATAATTTGTTCAATTTCATGTGTTGAAACAGTTTCATCTTTTAGAATTTCAGGAATAACTCCTTGTAAAGCTCTAGCGATTTCTTTTTTGTCTGGATCAGTTTCAAATCCGTTGGCTTTTTTGTATATTAGTTCACCCAGCTGAAAGAGCATATCTTGTGATTTCATAGGCCTATATTATATATGATCTGAATTATTTCGCAAGAAGGGGGGAGAGCAAAGCTTCTACTTCTGCAGCTGAGTTGGTTTGAAAGACCTTCTGTCGCATCTCTGAGGCGTTTGGAAAGCCCTTCACGTACCAACCGAGGTGTTTTCGCATATTCAGGAAGGGATAGGGATCTGAGGCAAACACAGTTGAATTGAGCTCTTCGAAGAATTTTGCATGTTCTATGGCTACTTGTAGACGTTCTGCCGTTGTCGGTTCCTCGTACGCACCAGTTCTCACGAATGATTCATATTGAGAAAAAATCCATGGGTTTCCCATAGCCGCACGGCCAATCCAGACACCATCAACATCGCTTTCCTTCACACGAGAAACTATCTTTTCTGGAGAGTTCAAATCTCCATTTCCAAACAGAAGGGTATTCGTTTGATGGGCAAGGGCTGCTCCCTTGGCAATCTCTTCCCAATTTGCTTCCCCACTATATTGCTGTTCCAAGGTTCGTCCATGCAAGGTAATGACGGCAGGTTCTGTTTCCAGCAGAGCAGACACCCATTCAGTCGTAACTGGTTTTTCATACCCGATTCGAGTCTTCACCGAAACGGGAATGCGATTCCTGTCGCCAGACAGATTGTGCAGAGCAATTCTTGCCTTCAGCGTTTCCACAAATTCAGGAGGAAGGCCTAACTCATGGAGTTCTTTTCCATTTGCGTAGTCCTCTACTCCTTTTTGGACCGCACGAATGATTTCTTGTGCTAGTGCTGGGTTTTTGATTAGCGTTGCTCCTCCACCTTTTTTGGCAATCGAGTCAGCAGGACATCCCATGTTGATGTCGATTCCATCAAAACCTACGTGGCAACAAATAATAGAACAGGTATAGAAATTGGCTGGATCCACTCCAAAGAGCTGAGCGATGATCGGTCGTTGGATTGGTGTATAGTAGAGATCTCGAAGTAACTTAGTTACTCCGTGCACAACACCATCGGCACTGGTAAACTCCGTCACCATGAACGCTGGATGAGCTATTTTTGCCGTTATATGGCGCATTGCAGCATCGGTCACCCCATCCATAGCGGAGAGGCCAACAATTGGTCGTGGAAGCGTATCCCAAGAAAATGTCATAGATTGGTATCAGTAAGAAGGAAGGAGATAAGATCGACAGGCTCATCTTGGGCAATTTCTGTTTTCAACAAGTTTGCTTCAAAAGCCGCCTGCCGATGAATTGCCAGACACACCGCATGTTGTATTTCAGACAATGGGCCATGATACCCGACCCGCCGTGCAATATGGTCTTCAGATGAGTTTCCAAAACGGTGTAACTCTTTTTCTAATATCTTCAGTTCTTCAGGATCTCCATCAGATAGTTCTTGACCGGTAAGCAGCAAAGACAATACTGACCGTGTGAGCAGAGAATCAACTGCACGATTCTCTGCCACTGCCTCCTCAATAGGAGACAATATCGTAGCCTTATCAACTTCCATACTCGTATTATACGCAAAAGGCACGGTTTTCACCGTGCCTCGTGCTCTTACTTTGTTTCTTAGTTATTAGACCTCCTGAAAAATCAGGGTCATCGCGGAGACACAAAAGATCGCTGCGACGAAAAAGATGGGGGTAAATCCAAGTGCCTGCCCAGAGGGGATTTGAGCGCCATTTACCAGATGATTCACCAGCAGAAGTGTTAAGCCCCCACTGACAAACCAGACAAAAGTGCCCATATCTACATCCTTCCTGAACAGGTCTATCGGCAACTGAGCCAGCGCCCAGACTGCTGGAGAGATGAACAGCAGGCCAAACACAAGGGTAGCCAGCCATTCCCAAGTTGCTCGATCTCCTGATATGATCGTTTCAATCAGGATAATCCAAACAAATACGTACAGAAGCTTACGCACTGACATTTTCCTCACCTAACTAAGGAAACATGGTAAAGAGCGAGACTTCCAGAGAAGGAAGCCTGGCGTAATTGCCTGTTTCCTTCTAAACCGAAAGTTACCTCTATTATACCACAATTGGCCTATAATAAAAGAGGAAAAAGGGTTAATATAGCTGTTTTCTTACCTGTTGAGAGTCAGACTTTAGGATAGAGAATGCTTCTGACGATATGCGTCTTTTCTGTCCCGTAAGCTGTTGGAGATATGCCTCGAATAAGACTTTGGATATGAACTTGTTCTTCTTGTACCAGTTCTCGCTCAACTGAAGGAGAGCTTGCAAGTCAGTTCCTTTATAGCCCTTCAAAAAATACCCAAGCTTTCGCATAGTGACTAATTCAGCCTGTAAGGTATCAATTGAAATTTTTCTTGAGAGGGAAAAACTCTTCTCTGTACTGCCTGTCGAAACGATATCTAAGACGATGGGTTCAGTTGTAAACAGTACAGTTTCTTTTAGCTCTGTCTCATTGGCTTCTTTGTCATAGCTTAAAAGAGTATAGGTTCCAATCCCAGCTTCACTTCGTTTCAATTCGATACGATAGTCTCCTTTAATTGGCTTGGCATAATCAAGCACTCGTAATGATTTACTATCTGCTGCAGTCCCATCGGCTACAGAAATGATCGGATCTTCATCATAGATATCAGCATCTGTGACTTGTATGTATGTTGTTCCACTCTTTCGAAACAGAGAAGGTGTTATTTCTGCATCGGTATATAAAGTAATGTGACTTAGGTCTGTAAAAGAAGGCGTGTATTTTCTCATTCCCAAGAATGAGTTTCCGTATGCTGCAAGCTTTTGCCTACTGGAGTAGGCTGGATCGGCAATATCGACATCATTTTCGTTATTATATTTGTATGCGGTAATGAAATGCCCTTTCTCCTTAAGGATCACAGGGCGTGATGAATTAAGTTCGTTTACAAGCTCTAGCATAGTAGTTCCACCAGATTTGTATTCCAGCTTTGGCCACAGAGGATTGGTCAAGTGCATGAGCCGTGTGGCTAATGACACTTTCTCCCAATTCAAATATCCATTGCCAACGTATCCATTTGGCTGCGTCTTCAACCATTCATTCAAGCTTCCGGGTGTAGTTCCTATGCCGTTTGGGAGTGTTGTGATCCCATGATATCGAAGTACCATTGCAGCGCTTGTCACTGCACAACCCCAACTTCCAAAAGTTGGATCTTTCGGATTCCAAATATTGGCTCGGTTATATGTAGTGCCTTTCCATTCTGGATCAAGTTGTGAAAAGTAGGGAAAAGGAGCGGGGGTCGGAGTAGGTGTGGGACTAGGGATGGGAGTTGCAGTTTCAACAGGTGTAGGAGAAGGAGTAGCTGTTGGAGTAGGTGAAGGTGTCACAGATGGAGTAGGTGTGGGTGATTCTTGGGGATCTTCTAAGGAGGTTACTACAATGTTGTCAAAATA
>CAZNKS010000003.1:0-42381 GCA_964574065.1 uncultured Pseudomonadales bacterium
TGCGGTCGATGACACGCTGTAAACGTCCAATCTCATCGGCTGTTAAATCTTTGGCTCTTTTTTGACCATCGATTCCAGCATCATGCAATACTTCCTCCACATTTCCTCTTCCAATTCCGTAGATATAGGTCAGAGAAATACGGGTAATTTTGTTGGCTGGAATGTCAACACCTGCTAAACGTGCCATACATCTTTATCCTTGTCTTTGCTTGTGTCTAGGATTTTTACACACCACAAATAACTTTCCATGACGCTTGAGCGTCTTACAGTCTTTGCAGCGTGGTCGAATACTTGCTTTTACTTTCATATAGATACTCTTTTAGGTCACTTGCGATACTGTTTCCTCGCCAATAATAGGTTCTTCTTCCGCTTCAGCTAACTGTGGAGCAGCTACAGGAGCATGTTTCACTTCTTTCGAACGGAAGGTAATGCGACCTTTGGTGGAGTCATATTGGGTCATTAGGACCTTTACTCCATCACCCGGCATTACTTTAATTTTGTACATCTTCATTTGACCCGAAACCTTGGCAAGAATTGTCTTTGACAACATCTCCGCTGGACCATCTGTAATGGAGATTTTATACGTCATATTGGGAAGGGCTTCCATTACTACCCCTTCGACTTCATATTCGCCTGGTTTTAATCGAGCCATATTGTATAAAGATGTATCCTTCTTTCTAATGATTTGGTTACACAACACAAAAACCTGGATACCAGGTTCGTTTGTGAATTGAAATTGTATCAAAACATCCCGGCTTTCTCAAGTATGAGAAATTCCCCGTCTCTTGTACCGTAAAAACGGTCAAAATGCTAATTTATAGTAAAGGTAAATGAGCTAACTATCGGGTCAACACCTCTGGTCCGTTAGTGGTGATAAGCACCGTATCTTCAAACATCCCAGTTAAGCTTCTATCTTCCGTTTGGTATGTCCAACCGTCATCTCCCAATACAAGATAGGCATCGCCCATAGCATCCATAACCTCGACACAGATAGTCTGTCCCTCAAAAAGCTTATGTTTCTTGTCACTTTTGTAGGCCACACAGGGGATTTGAGGATCCTCATGCAGCATCCGACCTATAGCGTGTCCTGTTAGTTGATAGACAGCACCATATCCCTTTTCTTCAATCGCATCTTGCATAGTTCTACTTATATCGTACACGCTATTTCCAATAATTGCTTTTGCAATTGATTTATCAAGAATTTCCCACCCATCAGCAATGAATTGAAGCACTGCAGGATCGGCCTGCTTTTGATCCCCTACGTATATGGTGGCTGTCGTATCGACATGATACCCACCCCATACAAGCCCAACGTCAAGCTTGAGGACATCCTCTTCTGCAACTGTATTGTTTTTGGGAACTCCATGGCAACACCCTTCATTCTTGCTAATGCAAGTTGCCCAGTCGTATCCTGGAACAGTAGAAAAGGATGGGGTCGCCCCTTCCTGTGCGATACGCTCCTGCGCCAAGGCTTCGAGCTTTTCAAAGGAAACACCTGGTCTGGCTGCTTCAATTAGCGCCTGTTTGACACCGGCAAGTTTTTTGCCGCCGACCCGCATGATGCTGATTCGTTCTTTCTCATGTCTATTCATGGCTTTATTGTACAAAATACCCCGGATCTTCTTCAAAAAGACCCGGGATATGAAAATGTACAATCTACAAATTAGGCTCTTTTTTCGAGCTTTTCTATGATTTCTTTACTGATATCTTCAATTGACTGTTCACCGTCAATCTCAACTAATTTTCCTTTTTCACGATAAAACTGAATGACTGGCTCTGTCTTCTCATGAAACAATGCGATGCGTTTTTTGATTGCATGCAGAGTGTTATCTTCACGAACACCTTCTTCTTCACGGCCTGCAAGTCTCCACAAGGCTTCTTTATCAGAGACCATTAGATAGATAACTGCTTCCACACCATTTGAGAATGCTTCGGCTTGTGGAACCGTTCGTGGGAATCCGTCCAAAATATATCCTCGCTTATAGGAGGGATGTTTCAGGTAGGCTTCGATCACAGCGATGGTTTGATCATCTGGCATTAAGGCTCCAGAGTTTAACACTTCCTTCACGTATCGGCCAAGCTTGGTTTTGGCTTTGGCCATCTCACGGAAGATGTGCCCGGATGAAAGATATGGAATACCCAACTTTTCTGAAAGAATATTCCCCTGGGTTGATTTACCGGCACCCTGGATACCGATCAAAATTAATTTCATATACCTGTATCTGATTACTCAGATGTATCTAGTTGTACATTAACCTCGCACGCACGAGATCAGTAGGAAGAAGAAATTATTTTCTCCTTTCTACTAACACCGTTTGGTTTTTTATTCTGCGAATTTATCGTAGTTTTGTGTCACCATCAGAGCTTGTATTTGTTTCACAGTTTCAAGAACCACAGAAACAACGATGAGTAATCCTGTTCCACCGATTGTCAGAGCTGCATTGCCAGTAAGACGACTTGCAACTGATGGCAGGATTGCGATCACACCTAAATACAATGCTCCTGCAAGCGTAATGCGGGTAACGATAAATGAGATCAAGACTGCAGTTGGTTTTCCGGGACGCACTCCGGGGACATATGCACCACTTTTCTTTAATTCTTCAGCCAGATCTTCGGGATCAAAGAAAACAGCGGTTGAGAAGTACGTGAAAGCAAATACCATGATGAAATAAAAGACTTCATAATACAGTCCACCTGGTTGGAAGTTGGCAATAATCCAAGAGGAGATTGCTTTGATCTGATCGTTTGGAACTTGCAGTCCAAGCCGAGCTGCAAAGGATGGAATCAGTACCAATGAAACTGCAAACATAATGGGCAATACGCCTGCTTGATTAATACGTAGCGGTAAATACGTACTCGCAATCCCGTACACCGATTGTCCTCGAGTTCGACGAGCAGATTGGAGATGCACCCGTCGGATTGCTTCAGTCATATAGACTATACTTGCAATAACGAGAACCGCCAGGAAAGCAAATAGTCCTGTTTGAATGAGTGCTGTTTGAGACAAGGTGAAGGCTTGCGCTGCCGTCAAAGGGAGTTGTCCAACGATACCGGCAAAAATCACCATCGAGATACCATTCCCAATTCCATACAAGGTAATTAACTCTCCCAGCCACATAAGTAGCATCGTCCCTGCAACGAGAGTAAAGATCATCGCAACGATCTTCATGGGGTCATTGGTTAGAATGAGCTTTTGGCTATTTAACAACAGTAATACCGAAATACTCTGGATAACGGCCAAAGGAAGAGCTAAAAAACGTGTGTACTGGTTTATCATCTCTCGTCCTGATTCACCTTCTTTCGAAATCTCTTTGAGCTTGGGAATAAGCATCGTTGCCAATTGCATCACGATTGAGGCTGTGATGTATGGATTGATACCAATTGCCATAACTGAAAAGTTAGCCAGAGTTCCACCAGAAAAGATGTTTAGTAATCCTAAGAGTTGGTTTCCAGCAAAGAAACTTTTAAGTTGCGCAGTATCAACCGCAGGAACAGGAATGTGAGCAAAAAGTCTAAATACTAGGAAAATAAGTAGAGTGAATCCTATACGCCGTAAAAGTTCTTTATTAGAGAAAAATTGTGAAAGAAACTTGCGCATGGTATACCCTTTTTCGGTGACGAGTAAACGGAAAGATCATTGTATCAGATTTTTATTATTGTTCTGATGTAATTATTCGTTCATTCGTCCCCCAGCCTTTTCAATTGAGGCTTTGGCTGCTTGAGTCAGTTGTACTCCACGAACTTCACCGATATTTTCAAGTTCTGCACTTCCAACCAGCTTCACAGTAGTATGTGCATTTTTGATAAATCCATTTGCAACTAAGGTCTCTGGAGTAACATCTTGTCCGTTCATTTTTGAAAGACGAGCTACATTAATCGCGAGGGCTTTTGGACTGACCGGATCGAAATGTGCTTTTCCACGAATGTAGGGTAAACGCTTGATCAATGGAAGTTGTCCACCTTCAAACCACAAGGGAGTTTTTCCACCTTGGCGAGACAAGTGTCCTTTCGCTCCACGGCCAGCAGTGTGTCCACCTTTTCCCGAACCGATTCCTCGACCTGGGCGTTTTGCGGATCTAGTAGTCAATTTAACAAGTGTATGTAACATATAAGTTCACCGTACTATTTTTGTTCGTCTTTCAATCTTTCGACTTTCTCTGTTTTCACTTCTGTCTTTGGAGCAACTTTTTTCACTGGAGGTTTACGTCCAGCTCGCTTTGCATCAAATTTTGGTTTTGCTGTCTTTTCTTCTTTTTGAGCAGTGGCTGCAGCTTTCTTATCCAATTTGCGTAGTTTTGCTCTTTCTTCTTCCTCGACTTGAACGATTGATTTTAAGGTAATTCCTTTGTGCTCAACCAAGCGACTAATTTGCTTTAAAGCTTCAAACGTTGCGTACACGTTACTAGCTTTATTGTTTGACCCTTTAATCTTACTTGAGATATCTCGGATCCCAGCGGCATCAACAACACTACGAATAGGTCCACCTGCAATAATTCCACTTCCCTTTGGGGCTGGCTTTAACATGATGGAGGCGGCTCCACGCTTGACGTCAATTGGGAATGGAATAGTTGTTCCATTCATTGGGACTGAAATCAATTTACGTTTGGCTCGCTTGACACCCTTGCGAATTGCTGACAAAACATCGTTTGCTTTTCCAAGGCCAACTCCAACTCGACCTTTTTTATCACCGACAACCATTAACACAGAAAAACCCATTTTGTTTCCACCTTTTGTCTTTTTCGACACACGGGAAACTTGAACAACTTTTTCATCGAATTCTTTTGCTTCTTGTGGTGTATGTGCTTGATTTGGATTCATAGTTCACTTTACTTTTACATCTCAATACCAGATTCTCTCACAACATCAGCAATTGCCTTTACTCGACCGTGGTACCGATAGCTTCCACGATCAAAAACAAGTTTACTGATTCCTTTTTTCTTCAAATCTGCAGCCAATTTCTTGGCAAGTTCAACAGCTTCTTCCATTTTGGTAAGCGTACTGTCTGTTTTAGTCATTTTGCTGTTTGCAGCAGCAAGAGTGAGTCCCTTACTATCGTCAATGACTTGCAAATAGGTAGTCACATTAGAACGAAAGACAGTGAGTCGTGGTCGTTCTTCGGTTCCTCGCACTTTGCGACGGACACGGATCATTCTTCTCTCTTTGGTTGTTATGTTGTGATTCACTTTCATAAATTCCCTATTACCTTATTCGCTACAGAAGTTATTTTGCACCAGCTGCCTTTGCAGCTTTCCCTGCCTTACGGCGGACTACTTCATCTTCGTAACGAATTCCTTTGCCCTTGTATGGCTCTGGAGGTCGTACATCTCGAATGTTGGCTGCTACTTGTCCAACTAATCTCTTATCAATACCTTTAATTGTAATTTTATTGTTTCCTTCGATTGCAAACTGAATTCCAGCTGGAGGAACAACTTCCACTGGATGAGAAAATCCAACTGATAGTGTTAATCCTTGTCCCTTCATGGCAACACGGTATCCGGTTCCAACCATTTCAAGCTTCTTTTCAAAACCTTGCGTAACACCTGTTACCATGTTGGCAACTAAACTTCGAATCAAGCCGTGTGCTGCTCGCTGTGCTGGTAAATCGTTGTCACGAGTTACAGTCACTGTGCCGCTCTCAACAGTAACAGTAATTCCTGGCATTGCTTGTGCTGATAGTTCACCCTTTGGCCCCTTCACAACAATGGTGTCAGGGTTGACAGTAATTGTTACTCCAGCAGGTACACTAATTAGTTGGCGTCCAATTTTTGACATACTCGTTTTGCTTTACCAAACTTGGCAAAGTACTTCTCCACCGATATTTCGTTTCTTTGCAGACTTATCATCCATCACACCCTGGCTTGTCGACACAATGGTAATTCCGTATCCACCCAAAGTTCGATGAATATCTTCTACTCCGGTATACAAACGGCGACCTGGTTTACTCACACGCTTCACGTTTGTAAGAGCTGGGTGACGGCCAATGTAAGAAAGAGTTAACACTAAATCCTTCTTGGCACCATTTTCACTAAGCTCAACACCAGAAATGTACTTGTGTTCCATCAGTACGTTGGCGATAGCTTCCTTCACCTTTGAATATGGAACGATAACTGTCTCTTTGCGAGAAAGGTATGCGTTCTTTATTCTGGTGAGCATGTCTGCGATTGGGTCAGTGATCATATATAAAACTTAAATTAAAAAAACTAAAAACTTCCCTTGGTTACTCCTGGGAGTTCGCCTTTCGCAGCGAGCTCTCTAAAACACAAACGACAAATTCCAAAGTATCTCATGTATCCGCGAGGACGGCCACACAATTTACAGCGATTCTTGCGACGGGTCATAAAACCCTTTACATTTGCACGTTGTGTCTTAATGATTTTACTTGTCTTTGCCATAGTAGTTTTGTGTCTTACTTTTCAAATGGCATACCTAAGAGCTCAAGCAATTTCATTGCTTCTTCTCTAGAGTCTGCTTTATTCACGATAGTAATTTGTAATCCTGATACTTTTGCGATTTGATCGTAGTTAATTTCTGGGAATACGATCTGTTCTGTCAATCCTAAGTTATAGTTTCCAACACTATCCATATGTGATTTTGCAACACCTTGGAAGTCTTTCACACGAGGAAGAACGATGGAAATTAATTTATCCATGAATTCCCACATGCGGTTTCCGCGAAGGGTTACACTCACACCAACTGGATCACCCTGACGCATCTTAAAACCTGCAATTGATTTCTTGGCTTTACAGATCTTTGGTTTCTGACCAGTAATGATCGAAAGTTGGCTTACCCAAGATTCAATAATCTTATTGGTATCAGCATTTTCTTTCTTGCTCACACCAACGTTCACCACAATCTTGACCGGCTTGGCGACGGACATGATATTGGTTTTATTAAACTCAGTTTCCAGTTGTTTAATAACTTGATCTTGGTATTTCTGTTGTAATCGGTTCATACATTTAAATCTTACATTTCTTTGCCTGTTTTCTTAAAAATTCTCACTTTTTTTCCATCGGTAACTTTGTATCCCACGCGATCAATCTTCCCAGTGTCTGGGTTCATGATTGCGACTTTGCCAGTTGCCAAAGGTCGCTCGCGTTTAATCTTTTCTCCGGCTCTTCCTTGAAGAGGTTTTACATGTTTAACATACATGTTTACACCTTCGACCAAGACCTTTTCCTCTTTGGGATAGACCTTGATTACTTTGCCGTGTTTGCCTTTGTCTTTTCCGGCTGTTACTTGGACGTTGTCACCTACTTTAAATTTCATAGTCGTTTAGAGCACTTCCTGTGCCAAAGATGCAATTTTATCAAACCCTAATTCTTTAATCTCACGAGCAACCGGACCAAAAATTCGGCTTCCGCGTGGAAGTTTGCCTTTGATACTGTCAATTACTACTGCGGCGTTATCATCAAAGCGAATAAAGCTTCCATCTTTTCTACGTACTTCTTTCCGAGTACGTACAACAACTGCCTTGACCATCTCGCCTTTTTTAACTTGACCAGTAGTCGTGGCGTCAATTACAGAAGCTGTAACGATGTCTCCAATTGTGCCTTTCACGTGGCGGCTGCCACCATGAATATGGAGAACTCGCATTCGACGTGCTCCTGAGTTGTCTGCTGATTCCAAAACACTTCTAAGCTGTACCATGTCTTGATCGGGTTACAAAGCTCCCGCTCCTTTTACTTCTTTTTTGCTTTTGATTTCTCTTTTTTCACAGGCTTCTTGGTTTCTACAACCAAGGTTCCTGCCTTCACTACTTCTTCAACCCTAAAGTGCTTCGTTGCACTTAAAGGTCTGCATTCAGAAATTACAACTTCATCTCCCACCTTTGTGCCAATTTCATCTTGGCAGGCAAAGGTCTTACTAATACGAACTTTCTTCAAATATTTTGGGTGCATCCACGCGAGAGACACTTTGGTGTGGTTGCTCGAACGACTGATCCCGTAAATTTTTTCATACATTCATCTTTATGCGTTTACTTTTTGTTTCTCACTAATAATTGTTTTCACAACTGCCAGATTTTTGTGCAAAGTTGTTAACAACTTCACATTTTTGAGTCTTCCGACTCGAAACTGCATTTTTGAAACTGCATATTCTTTTTGCAAAGAATTTACTTTTTCTTGTAATGCTTGAACATCTAAATCTCGTAGTGCTTTTTTATCGTTCATTTTCATACTTATTCTTTAACCACAAACACTGTTTTTACTGGAATCTTGTGTGCAGCCTTGCGAAGTGCTTCGCGTGCGACATCTTCCTTTACACCACCTAATTCAAACAAAACTCTTCCTGGTTTAATTACTGCCACATACTCTTTCACATCGCCTTTTCCACCACCCATTTTGACGTTTCCTGGTTTTTGCGTAATTGGTTTATCTGGGAAAATGCGAATCCACATTTTTCCAAGACGCTTTGTGTGATGCGTAATCGTACGTCGAGCAGCTTCAATTTGGCGAGCTGAAAACCATCCGCATTCAACAGCCTTGAGTCCGAACTCTCCGAACGCAACATCTGCGCCACGTGTGGAAAGTCCAGCCATGCGACCTTTAAAATTCTTGCGATATTTCATTTTCTTTGGCTGCAACATATCTGTTTTCCGTTAGTTTGTTTTTTCACCTTTGTGCACCCAGACCTTCACTCCAACGTATCCTGATCTGGTTTTTGCTGGTACATGTGCGTAGTCAATATCAGCACGAAGCGTCTGAGTTGGAACAGTTCCATTCACATACTTTTCGCGACGTCCAATTTCTGCACCGTTGATACGTCCAGAAAGAACGATTTTAATTCCTTTTGCACCAGCTGCCATTGCTTTCTCCATAGCTTGGGAGACGGCACGGCGCTGTGGCATACGTTTCACTAATTGTTCAGCAACTCTCTCTGCAACCAACTTTGCTGACAGGTCTGGTCGTTTTACTTCAACAATTTCATCGATCACAATCTTCATGGCATGTTTGTCATTTGGATTGATTTTGAGAAGTTTTGCAACTTCTTGTTTGAGTTGATCCAAGTTACTTCCACCACGTCCAATCACAACACCAGGGCGGCTGACCAAGAATCGAAGTTTTAAAGCATTTACGGAACGCTCAATTTCGATTTTGACGAGTCCAGCATTAGACAATTTTTTACTCAAGAACTTTCGAATCTTGACGTCCTCAAGCAAATTTTTGCTGTAGTCATTTTTGGCGGTATACCAAAGGGAGTCCCAAGTATAGAGATTTCCCAAACGGTAGACATGTGGATTTACTTTTTGCCCCATATGTTATTCTGTTTTCTTTGTTGATACTTTTGCTTCAGCTGTTTTCTTCACTGTTGGTTTCTTGGTAACGGCTTTTTTTTCTGCCTTTTTCTCTTTCACTTTCGTTTCGGTTTTGACAGCTTCTGCCTTGACTTCTGGCTGTTCTTTCTTTGTTTCTGGTTTCTTAGCTTCTTCACTAGTCACTAAGGTTACACGAATGTGACTGGTGCGCTTTAAGATTGCATGTCCTTGTCCACGACTGACAGCTCGAAATCTCTTATAGTGAGGACCACGCAGAACTAAAAGTTCTTTGACAGTCAATTGTTCCTCATTAATTCCAAAGTTGTGTTGCGCGTTGGCAACTGCTTGATTCACAGTTTCCAAAATACGCTTGGCAGCTTCTCGGTTCATCATACGAAGTTGCATACGGAGCTTTGGAACTGGTAGTCCTCTGACTGCACGTGCGACGTCGCGTAATTTCTGCTGTCCGCAGCGTATGTATGATTGTGATGCCGTAATTTCCATAGTATGTATCGTACCTTTATGTCTTGGTTAACACACGTTTCACCATCTTGCCGTGTCCATGGAAGGTTCGAGTTGGAGAGAATTCTCCCAATCGATGTCCTACCATAGCTTCGTTGACAAAGACTTCAATAAACTTCTTACCGTTATGAACCATAAACGTATGTCCCACAAATTCTGGTGGGATCTGACAAGAACGTGACCAAGTTTTAATTGGATCTTTCTTGCCTGCTTTTTGCTTCATGACTTTGGCTACAAGCCGTTCGTCAATGTATGGTCCTTTTTTGATTGAACGTGCCATAAATTTTTATTTCACTCTGCGATCTCTGACGATCATCTTCTTACTATATTTCTTTCGATCACGTGTTTTCTTTCCTAATGCGTGCTTACCCCATGGAGTCTTTGGATATTTCAAACCAACTCCACTGCGTCCTTCTCCTCCTCCATGTGGATGAGAAGCTGGATGCTGTGCGGTACCACGAACTGCTGGTCTCCATCCCATATAACGACGACGACCTGCTTTTCCAAGACTAACAGTCTTCCACTCAACGTTTCCGACTTGTCCGATTGTGGCCATGCAAGCTGCATGAATCAAACGGATTTCTTTACTTGGAAGAAGAACTGTTACCATGTCTCCTTCTTTGCTTTGAATCATTGCACTACTTCCCGCACTGCGGATAAGCTGAGCACCTTTTCCTGCTCGCAATTCAATGTTATGAATTGGGGTTCCAACTGGAATACGCGACAGAGGCATCGTGTTTCCAACTGCAATATCGGCTTCTGGACCAGAAACAATGGTCTGACCAATTTCTAATCCATCTGGTGCCAAAATATATCGCTTTTCCCCATCAGCATAGGTAAGTAAGGCAATACGAGCAGTTCGCATTGGATCATACTCAATTGCAACAACCTTTGCTGGGATACCCAATTTTTCTCGTTTAAAGTCAATACTACGAAGTTTTCGTTTGTTTCCACCACCGCGATGACGAACGGTAATTATACCATCGTTATTGCGTCCTTGCCTCTTGTAGGTACCCTTAAACAAGAGTGATTTTTCTGGTCGCTTTTTCGAAAGGTTTCCTTTGGAAACATCTTTACGATGTCGGCGTCCTGGTGTGGTGGCTTTGTGTACTTTTAATGCCATACGTTTTAACTTTGTATTTCAAAAACTTCAATTGTTTGATTTTGCGGAATTCGAACCATTGCTTTCTTCACGGCCTGTGTAGTACTGATCATGCGCTTTCGGCCAGTTCGACGGGTACTTCCTGGTAATTTGGAAGTTTGAACTGAAAGAACTTTGACATTGAATGTCTGTTCTACTGCCTCTTTAATCTGTCCTTTCGTTGCCGTTCCCACAACTTCAAACGTATAGACGTGTTGTTGCTGTTGCAACTTGTAGGTTTTTTCTGTCACTCGTGGTGTTTTTAAGATGAACGGATTCATACATTACTCTGCTTTAGTCTTTCGTGTAGATTTCTTAGGAGCAGCTTTTTTGGCTGCCTTCACTGGCTTGTCTTCTTGATTTTGTGCAGTCGCAAAACGAGCAAGTAAACTCTCGACTGCCTCGGGTGTTAAAAGCACAGTATGTGCTCTTGCAACATAGTAAGTTGTGAGCGCATCTGCGGGACAAAGCAACACATTTTTTAAGTTTGCAACTCCACGAGTTAAGAGCTCATTCTTTGTACCCGTAATGAGCAATACAGCTTTATTAACAATTTGCATGTTGGTCAAAAGAGTGACGATGTCTTTGGTTTTCCCAGTTGTTTTGTCTAACCCATCAACGATGATCACTCGACCTTGGGCAGCCTGCATAGAAAGTGCGGTTTCCAAAGCTCGACGTCGCATGGTTTTACTGATCGAAAGTTTCCAATTTGTGTTCCCGGAAGGTCCGTGTGTCACACCACCACCAACAAAAATAGGGGCTGACTGAGCTCCATGACGAGCGCGACCAGTTCCTTTTTGTTTGAACCATTTGGCTTTAGTCATGTCGACTTCACCACGAGTCTTTGTTTTGGCCGTTCCAGATCGCTGGTTTGCCAAATAGACACGTACTGCTTGGGCGACGATTGATGGATGAGCTGCATTATCAAACAATGAAATGTCTGTGTCTGCAGTTTTCTTTCCGGTACTCGTATAGGTTGCCAATTTCATATGGTGTTATTCTGCTTTTTCGTTAGATACAACTTCTGGTTCTACTGCGGTTGCTTCTGTTTCAACAGGAGTTTGAACTTGCGGTTCCGCAACAGCTTGAACTGGTTCGTTTACTAAACCTTCAAATTCTCTGCTTTCAACTTTGGTAATCAAGACGGTTCCATTCATAGCGCCTGGAACTAATCCTTTTACCCAAACTTCTCCAGTTGCCTGATTAATTGCAACAACCTGGAGTCCTTCAACAGTTACTTGTTCATTGCCTGCTCGTCCGGCCATGCGCTTGTTTTTGTAGACGCGACCAGGAGTTGTTCCTGCACCAATTGATCCAGGAGCTCGTTCTCTGTCTGCTTGACCGTGGGTGCGTGGTCCACCGGCAAATCCATGGCGCTTGACGACACCTGCAAATCCCATACCTTTACTGGTTCCGGTGACTTTCACAATATCACCAACGGAAAGAACTAAGGTCGGGTCAAGTTTGGCTCCAGCTGCAAGGTTCACATCATCACCATCCACACAAATTTCACGCATAGTTGTAAAACCTACTGAAAAACCAGCCTTCTCAAGCTGGTTTCGTTGTGGTTTATTGACGTTTTTGAGTTTCTTTTGTGCTACCCCCACAAGAATACGTCCTGCTTGGGTAGCTTTACCGATAACCATACAATCGTTGGCACGAAGAACGGTTACAGGAATACGAACTCCGGATTTTGTCCAGGTTTGGGTCATGTGTCGTTTAGTGGCTAAGATCTGGTTAATCATAAAAAAACCCGCTACAGGCGCGGGGAAATTTTCCGTTTCCTGTGTATCAACTTCCCGTTATGGGATGATATACATCAAAGATATCATTGTTGTATTATATTACATTTTAATCTGGATTCCTACACCTGCAGGAAGTTCCAGATGCATTAGAGCATCAATTGTTTTACTGGTTGGTTCTTCAATATCAATCATTCGTTTGTGGGTACGCACCTCAAAGTGTTCTTGAGCGTTTTTATCTGTGTGTGGAGATGTCAAAACGGTAAACACTTTCTTGTGGGTTGGAAGTGGAACTGGGCCCACAACTTTGGCTCCCGTTGCAACTGCGGTTTCTAAAATCTTTCGAGCTGCGGCGTCAACGACGCGGTGGTCAAAAGACTTGAGTCTTACACGAATACGTGGTTTGCCGGATGTAGATTGCTTTGGTGCCATACGGATGTGTTACAAACTTCTTACTGTCAAAGAGCAAGAAGGGTAGTATATCAAGACTTCTATCTGGTGACAAGAGGTAGGACTAGAGTCCTCTTTTAGGACTCAAATATTCTTATTGCACCTGTATAGCAGCATTTTCTATGACTTTTCTCATCTCTGGAAATGTGAATCCTGCATAAAGATCAGAACGGAAACTTCGAGCTCCTATGCTTCCACTTTGGGTCGTCTGGGCAAGAACGATCTGATCATTTAAAAAGGTAAAACCTGTCCATGAGAGTTGCTCTACCCTCTCTCGGCTGGTAAGGGGGGTCATTTTGCCTGAATCCACATCAAACCCAGCAACGGTCTCAATCCCAGGCTTCTTCACATCAATACTCTCAAAGGGAGCCGTCGTTTTACTCAGAAGGTACAGCGTATTTCCCTTAAAGGAGGTATCATAAATCATTCCATCCAGCCTGGTAGACCGTTTCTCTTCCAGAGACGGAAAACTGACCACTCTGACTGTAGAAACTGACTGCCCTTCTTGGGTATCTTCCCAGGTATTCTTTGTGGTGACCAAATCACCCGTACGAGTCCACGCTTCTACTGAATCTCCACCTCCATTTCCAGCCTGAAACGGAAGTTCTTTGATTTCTTTTGTCTCGAGGTTAACCACAATTGTATCAGCCCCTTCATAGTATCCTCTGTTCAAGAGGGCATGCTTTCCATCAAAAGAAAAAATTGGCCGTCGGTATGCATAGACAATACCTCTGTTGTTTTGCTGTGACGGTTCGATGGGACGAGAAAAGATTTGCTCAAGCTTTTGACTAGCAACTGTGTATGTCCAAAAGGAGTCTGAGGAGGTTATTCCAAGTATCTTCCCGTCAGGAGAAAACCCTACGCTTCGAAGCTCAACTACGTAATCAGCACTCGCTGTCGCTTTCACAACATCTAATCGCACTATTTCCTGAGGTGACGAAACACTGTTCCCGTTCAATGAGCGTAGATTCACAACGGCTGGCTCAATCCAACTGTATCCATTCTCATTCCTCATTTTCTTCCCTTCCAGGGTTGCCAATAGTTTGTTGACTGGAGAATATGCAAAGCCAGCGATTCCATCGTGGGAAATTTGAATTTTTGCTTCGTTTCCGTTCGTTCTCCTGATCCACACTTGGTTATCTCGGAAAAAAACGATGTCTTCTTTCAATGCAAATGGGGCAGCACTCGGACTTGCCGAATTTTGGACTGCAAACGGAGAGGATGAAGGCTCAACTGTTGATGGAGTCGGACTTGGCGATGATTGTGGTTTCCTTTGCAATGAGGTAAGAAGCGAAGAAATGTTCACAGAAGGAACTGTGAAGCGTGCTCCTGTAGCAACAAAAATGAAGAGTCCTATCGTAAAAAATGCTGTCAAAAAGGAGACAAGATAAATGTGTGACAGAAGAAAACTCTTTTTTTCTTCTGTACCTGTACTTTCAGCTTGGTGATCGGTTTGTTGAGGTGATGTTTGTTCTTCCATAGGTTTCTTTCATTATACGCTCAAGAGCACTTTCAAGAAACAAAACCAAAAACCCCCGCGATTTTGCGGGGGTTTCTATTTCCTGTTTTGATACCAATTTACTTAATAATTTTGGTAACAGCACCTGCTCCGACGGTGTGACCACCTTCACGGATAGCGAAGCGCAAACCTTCTTCAATAGCAATTGGGTTGATGAGTTTAACAGTCATCTTTGCGTTATCGCCAGGCATGACCATTTCAACACCTTCTGGAAGGACAATTTCACCAGTAACGTCAGTTGTTCCAATGTAGAACTGAGGTCGGTATCCCTTGAAGAATGGAGTGTGACGTCCACCTTCTTCTTTGGTGAGAATATACACTTCTGCTTCGAATTCGGTGTGTGGTTTCACACTACCGGTCTTGGAAAGAACCATACCTCTTTCGATATCGTCTTTTTCAATACCACGAAGCAAGATACCAACGTTGTCGCCAGCTTGACCTTGATCGAGCTGTTTACGGAACATTTCGACTCCGGTTACAACTGATTGACGGGTTTCTTTAATACCAACGATTTCGATTGTGTCGTTGATTTTGACAACACCACGACCAATACGTCCGGTAACGACAGTTCCACGTCCCTTAATTGAGAAGACGTCTTCAACTGGCATAAGAAACGGTTTGTCGAGCTCGCGAACTGGATCTGGGACCCATTCGTCAACTGCATCCATGAGTTTGAGTACTGCTTCTTCGTATTGAGCATCGCCTTCCAAAGCCTTAAGACCAGAAACGCGAATAACTGGAGTGTTGTCACCATCAAATCCATATTTGGAGAGAAGGTCACGAACGTCCATCTCAACGAGATCGAGCAATTCTGCATCGTCGACCATGTCTACTTTGTTAAGAGCCACTACGATACGAGGAACGTTGACTTGTTTTGCCAAGAGAATGTGTTCACGAGTCTGAGGCATTGGTCCATCAGTTGCTGCAACCACGAGAATTGCACCGTCCATTTGAGCTGCACCAGTGATCATGTTCTTGATGTAGTCAGCGTGACCTGGAGCATCAATGTGTGCATAGTGTCGCTTGGCGGTTTCGTATTCCTGGTGAGAAATGTTGATCGTGATTCCACGAGCTTTTTCTTCTGGAGCGTTGTCGATTTGGTCGTAGTTCTTGGCTTCTGCAAGACCTTTCTTGGCCAAAACGTGTGTAATAGCTGCCGTCAATGTCGTCTTACCGTGGTCAACGTGACCGATGGTACCAATATTGACGTGTGGTTTGTTGCGTTGGAATGTCGCCATAATTGATATTCCTTTTTATTAATACTATGTATTACTTTTTTAATACGAATAGTGAGTATACATCATTCTTCGCCTTGAGGGAAGAGATGAATATATCATCTTATGATCTCAAATAGCTCAAGCCTCTTAATGTCTCTACAGCATTTTGAACGGCTGAAATTTCAACAGTATTATTAGGATTGTAAGATAACCCAACCAAGCTTCCTCGGATTGCGTTTAACTCATCCTTCCTTCCTGTCTTGCCTAATTCAGCTCTAGTCAATGCTCTCATCAAATCTTCATAAGAAATTCCGACTTCTTCAGCAAATTGAGAGGCAGTGATTTTTCTACTAATTTCCATATTATGCTGCTTTTGCTTGCGGCTTGTTCTTCTCAATGATTTTGGCTGAGATGTTCTGTGGTACTTCTTCGTAGTGACTTGGGATCATGACTGAACTTGCACGACCCTGAGTCATGGAACGAAGGGTTGTCACGTATCCTTGCATTTCCGCAAGTGGGACAAGAGCGCGAACGATGACAGCGGTTCCACGTTGATCGGATCCTTGAATCTGAGCACGCTTACTGGACAGGTCCCCAATCACGTCACCCATAAATTCGGATGGGGTGGTAACTTCCACTTGCATGACAGGTTCGAGCAATACAAGATCAGCTTGTTTGACTGCAGTCTGCAAAGCCATAGATCCTGCGATCTTGAATGACATTTCTGACGAGTCAACTTCGTGGTAACTTCCATCAAAACACGTTACCTTCACGTCAACTATTTGATAGCCTGCCAAAACACCATTTTCTAATGCTTCTTTGACACCTTTCTCAACTGCAGGGACAAATTCACGTGGGATGACACCACCAACGATAGCGTTCACGAATTCATTTCCAGTTCCACGATCCTTGGGTTCTACTTTCAACCAGCAGTGACCGTACTGACCACGTCCACCTGACTGACGGATATATTTCCCTTCACCCTCTGCAAGTTTCTTAATCGTTTCACGATATGCAACCTGTGGAGCACCGACGTTCGCTTCGACGTGGAACTCACGCTTCATGCGGTCAACAAGAATTTCCAAGTGAAGCTCTCCCATCCCCGCAATTGTGGTTTGCCCGGTTTCTTCATTATGTGCGACTTTAAAGGTTGGGTCTTCTTCGAGCAATTTTCCAAGAGCCAATCCCATTTTTTCTTGGTCATTTTTGGTCTTTGGTTCGATTGCCATGGAGATAACTGGATCTGCAAATGAGATACCTTCCAAACGAATTGGATGGTTTTCATCACAAAGCGTGTCTCCAGTCTTGGTATATTTGAGACCAACGACTGCCACAATTTCTCCAGCAAGGGCTTCATTGATTTCTTCTCGTTGGTTTGCATGCATGAGGAGAAGTCGGCCAACACGTTCTTTTTCTCCCTTGGTTGAGTTATATGTATAACTTCCTGAGGAGAGTTTGCCTGAATACACGCGAAGGTACGTAATACGTCCGACGTGTGGGTCGGTTTGAATCTTGAAGGCCAATCCACAGAATGGCTCTTCTGGTACTAAGCGTCTGCTCTCTTGCGCATCAGTATTTGGGTTGGTACCGGTAATATGATCGATATCCATTGGAGATGGTAAGTATTCAACAATTGCATCAAGCAATGGTTGCACACCTTTGTTACGAAGACTTGAACCACAAAAGATTGGAACCAGTTTGTAACCGATAACTGCTTTACGCAAACAAATCTTGAGATCATTGACTGGGATATCTTCACCAGCAAAGTATCGTTCAAGCATGGCATCATCAGTTTCTGCAATCTGCTCGATGAGTTTGGCTCGATATTCTTCGACTTGCTCCTTCATCTCTTCAGGAATTTCGTCAGAAACGGTATATTTTGCACCAGTTTCATCACCTTCCCAAATTAATGCTTTTCGATCCAAGACAAGGACGACACCGCCAAAGAGATTCTCAGCTCCAATTGGAAGTGCCATGACAGCTGGTGTTACTCCAAATTTGGTACGGATATCTTCAACGGTACGCAAGAAATCAGCTCCCAACTTATCCATTTTGTTGACAAAACAGATACGAGGAACATTGTACTTGTCAGCTTGTCGCCATACAGTTTCTGACTGACTCTGTACACCCTCTTCTCCATCCAAAACTGTAATACCACCATCCAAGACGCGAAGTGATCGCTCAACTTCAGCGGTAAAGTCCACGTGGCCCGGTGTATCGATCAAGTTGATACGGTACGGTTCATGGGGGGCAGCTGTATCAAGTACTGGTGTCCAAAATGTTGTGGTTGCAGCAGAGACAATGGTAATTCCACGTTCTTTCTCCTGCTCCATCCAGTCCATTTGGGTATCACCATCATCGATATCTCCAATTTTGTAGGACTTACCTGTATAGAACAGGATACGTTCGGATGTTGTGGTCTTACCGGCATCGATGTGCGCAATAATTCCGATGTTACGGATTCTATCGAGTGGAAGATCTCGTTTGTTGGTTTTAACGGGTTGTTGAGCCATATATATAAAATTTATCTGCAGTTTGATACATAATCCGCGTTTGCCGCAAACTGCTCAAGCTGCAAACGGTAATTCCATTCTACCAACGGAAATGTGCAAATGCCTTGTTCGCATCGGCCATACGGTGCATCGTGGTTCTCTTTGCGATAGCTCCACCTTCACCTTTTAAGGCATCCATAATTTCAGCAGCCAACTTCTCACCAAAAGTATGATATGAAGTACTTGGACGCTTTCTGGCTTCTTCAATTAACCAGCGGACTGCGAGGGAAAATCCTCGTGGTCCACGAACTGGCATAGGAACTTGGTATGCAGCTCCACCCACACGACGGGAACGAACTTCCATTTGTGGGGTGATTGCACGCAAGGCATCTTCGAAAATTTCTAATGGCTCTTTTTCAAGCTTCTCTGACAAGAGATCAAACGCCAGATAGATCTGTGTTCTCGCTGCAGATTTCTTGCCATCTTTCATTGCGCGGTTAATAAGTTTGGCAATCTTGACTGATCCAAACCGTGGATCAGCGGCTACTTGCCGTCTTGGTTGTGATTTTGCACGTGCCATATATTTTTGTGACGAGCTACGTATATTTCGTAGTGCTTCGTCCGTATACTCCTGTATTTTTAATTTGCAAAGCTATATGTTATTTGAACAAGTTTACGCTTTCTTTGGTTTCTTTACTCCGTATTTACTTCTACTTGTCATTCGTTTTGCAACTCCTTGGCAGTCAAATTTCCCACGAACAATGTGGTATTTCACACCTGGAAGGTCTTTGACGCGGCCACCACGGACGAGCACAATACTGTGCTCTGCAAGGTTGTGACCCTCACCCATGATATAGGCGGTGACTTCTTGTTTGTTTGATAAACGGACACGAGCAACCTTACGCAAAGCTGAGTTTGGTTTCTTAGGAGTCATGGTTTTGACAACGACACAAACACCACGCTTTTGTGGGTTAGCGGTTTTGGTGATCTCACGAGTGCGAGTGTTGTATGACTTACGAAGAGCCGTTGCTTTGACGCGGGTGCGTTTGTTGCTGCGGCCTTTTCTGATCAGTTGGTTGATTGTAGGCATAGCCTTCCTTTAATACAAAAAAACAACCCATGGGGGTTGTCGTCTTTATGAATACCAAATAAAGAATACACTTCTCTTACTCCTGTCATTTTCGTTTGAAGGGAATGACCGGGATCCCATGCTTCAGAGAAGAGGTTGATGATACCACACCCCAAGGATTTCGACAAGGATAGGAGGGTTTGCTTTAGGCTAATTTGGCTTCCAAAGCATCCAGAATTCCAATCCCCGTGGAGAGTGCCCAGGTTGATGCTTCTTCGTCCACGATCGCACCATGGACTGCTTTGTTGAGTACGTGCAGCAAGTCAGAAAGCACTACCCCTTCTTCAACTGACAAGATATCCTCACGCACCAGATGGCGCAACAACACGACCGATGACGAGAGATTCTCGAGTTCGTTCTGTTTGGCAAGCTTGAGAAGCACACGCTCCACCTCAATCCGCAGCCCTGCCAAAGCCAGATTGGGATCTATAGAAGCGACTGTTTCAAATGTATAGGTCTTCTTACCAAGTTTTCTTTTTTTGGCGATTAAACCTGAATCTTTAGCGTCTTCCCCAAGCTGTTCTAGCTCCTTGAGTTCGACTTTCACACCCCAAGGTAGCTCAATGTGTTTGATGATTGGTGCAATCCACGGCAAAAATGCTAGTGCTAGAAGAAGCAAAGCTGTCGTATCAATAACTAGATGAGGAAAAAGGATATGAAGCAGTAAAATCCCAAGAGCAATGAGGGAAACTATAACTTTAATTGTATGCCATTCTAACGGAGTTAGGGTTTTCATTAAATCCAAACTATACCCAAATATATAGTGTCCCGCAAGCAGATCTTTTTATACCAAAAGAGGCAGGTTTCCCTACCTCTTTGTTCTTTCGCTTCAAATACTGTCCTTAGTGCATGACTGCACGTTCTGGACTGGTTGGGATTAACCTACCAATAATGACGTTTTCTTTGAGTCCGACCAAGTCATCAATGCGTCCTTCGGAAGCAGCATCGGTAAGGATGTGCGTGGTTTCCATGAAGGAAGCAGCGGAGAGCCAAGACTGCGTAAAGAGTGATGCACGGGTAATACCAAGGATCAGAACCTGAGCAGTTGCTGGTTCTCCACCCTGAGCAAGTACCGATTGATTCTCTTCATAGAATCGAGCTTTTTCAATGATTTCGCCAGGTAAGAATGATGTGTTGCCCGGAGTTTCGATACGGACCTTATCACTCATCTTCTTCACGATGACCTCAAAGTGACGATCGTTAATTGGAATACCCTGTCCTTCGTACACTTTTTGAATTTCATCAATCAAGTATACTTGGGCAGCACGCATGCCACGGATTTCCAAGACTTCTTTGATATCCAATGGACCATGTGCAAGCTGGGTTCCAGCTACAATCATGTCATTGTTGGCTACTGCTAGGGTACTGGTCAATGGGATTGTGTACTCAACCACATCATCCTCATTGTTTGGATTGACGACTTTCACTACTCGTCCCACTTCGGAATCTTGCACTTGTACTCGTCCTGAAACTTCGGCAATTGGAGACACTGATTTTGGAACACGAGCTTCAAATAACTCCTCGACACGTGGCAAACCTTGGGTCACGTCCAAACCGACGATACCTCCAGTGTGCTTCACACGCATTGTCAGCTGGGTACCAGGTTCACCAATACTTTGAGCTGCAACCACACCGACAGGCGTTCCGAGTGAAACTAACTGTTTCGTTGAGAAATCCCAGCCATAACACTTTGAACACATACCGACTCGAGCTGCACAAGATAATGGAGAACGAACCATGACAGAACTTACATCACTGGTTTCAATTTCTGCGGCAAGAACTTCAGTCAAGAGTTCACCGGCTGCAACAATCGTTTTTCCTTTTGAGTCAACAGCATCTGAGAGCAAAATTCGTCCCATGATACGGTTTTTGAACATCTTCTCACGCGTACCTTCTCGGATAATCTCCAATCCTTCGGTTGTTTGACAGTCTTCTTCACGAATAATGGCTTCGTGTGCAACGTCAACCAAACGACGAGTCAGGTATCCTGCGTCAGCAGTTTTGAGAGCTGAGTCAGTTAATCCTTTACGAGATCCACGCGCAGAGGTTACGTATTCGAAAATCGTTAACCCTTCACGGAAGTTACTCTTTGTTGGCATGTCCACGATT
The DNA here is from genome assembly GCA_964574065.1 of uncultured Pseudomonadales bacterium. GTDB lineage: Bacteria > Patescibacteriota > Microgenomatia > UBA1400 > UBA12028 > CAZNKS01. The sequence continues at coordinate 21,575 of CAZNKS010000003.1, forward strand.
TTTCCAAGTGGGTCAACCACGAGTCCACGCATAGCTCCAAGCTGTTTCACCTGGTCTTTACTAGCACGAGTACCTCCAGAGTTGATCATGATCTTGACTGCGTTATCTTCACGAAGTGCTGCCCATGTCTTCTCTGCAATGTCATCAGTGGTTTCAAGCCAAACCTGTTGAGTCAAACGACGCTTTTCATCCAAGGTAATCAATCCGTTTGCATAGGATTCTTCAATTTCTTCTGCCTTTTTGTTGGCAGCTTCGACGATGTCATCTTTTTGTTCGATCATTTGACAATCAGAGACAGCCACAGACAAGCCTGAATAGGTTGCAGCTGCAAATCCTAAGTTTTTGACCGAGTCAATCAAATGCATAACTTCATCGGAAGATAGCGTTGCGATTGCTTTCTTAACCAGATCTTTAATAACTCCGGCTGTAATTGGAGCATTCATAAAGCCTAAGAAACTTGGGAGTACTGCATTGAACTGAATGCGTCCAACTGTTGTTTCTACGATTTCCGGTTTTCCTGTCAGGTTCAAGCGAACTTTAATCAGTTGACGCTGTGTAATCTTGCCTGATTGATAGGCTCGTTCTGCTTCGATATCACTTGCAAAGATGGTGGGAGCAACTGGTAATGACGTATCAACAGACGTCATATAGTAGGCACCCATTGCCATTTCTTTGTTTGGAACCGTGATAGGTGATCCATCTGCAGGTTTGAGCAAGTTATGATGTGCTGTCATCAAGCTTCTCGCTTCTTCTTTCGCTTGTTCTGTCAATGGAACGTGAACAGCCATCTGGTCTCCATCGAAGTCTGCGTTGTATCCTGCACACACACAAGGATGTAGTCGGATTGCGTTTCCTTCAATAAGCACTGGGAAGAACGCTTGAATACCGAGTTTATGCAAGGTTGGGGCACGGTTGAGAAGTACTGGATAGTTTTCAATGATTCGTTCAAGAATATCGAACACTTCTGGACTTCTTCGTTCCAATGTATGTTTTGCGCTCTTTAAGTTTGGAGCAATTCCCTGCTTGATCAGTTCACGCAATACATGTGGTCTAAACATTTCAAGTGCCATGTCTTTTGGCAAACCACATTGATTGAGGTTGAGTTCTGGGCCGACAACAATAACTGAACGACCTGAGTAGTCAACACGCTTACCAAGCAAGTTCTGACGGAATCGTCCTTGCTTTCCTCGCAACATTTCTGAGAGTGAGCGCAAAGGCTTCTTCAAGGTTCGGCGACGTGTTACCTTGGTTTGACTGGAGTCAACCAATGCATCAACTGCTTCCTGCAGCATGCGCTTTTCATTACGCAAAATGATTTCAGGAGCACCCAAATCCATCAAGTGCTTCAAGCGGTTGTTACGGTTGATAACCCGACGATACAAATCGTTTAAGTCAGAGGTCGCAAAGCGTCCACCGGAAAGCTGTACCATTGGTCGCAAATCTGGTGGAATAACAGGTAATACTTTCAATAGCATCCACTCTGGTTTGATTCCAGATTTTCGAAATCCTTCGACAACACGCAGTCGCTTGGTTGCTTTAACTCGCTTTTGTCCCACTGCTTCACGAACTTCTTCAACCAATTCTCCAGAGAGCTGGTCAAGATCAATGCCTCGGATAACTTCAAGCAAGGCTTCTGCACCCATGCCCACACGAAGATGAGAAGCTGCATTGTATTCATCAAGCTTTAGATATTCATCTTCAGTCAAGATTGTGCGTGGGCGGAAACGCTTCACCATTTCCTTAATGGTCTTGTACACTTCTTGGGTTTGCTCAGTTGCGACATCAAGTTCATCTTTGAGCGATGCGACTTGCTGTTTCGCTTTGAGCTCCAAGGCTTCTCGCTTCAATTCTTGGGCTTCTTTCCCTTTTACTTTCTCTTTGAGTGCAGCTTTATCTTCACTAAGTCGAGTCTTTACTTCTTCCATCTTACGAGCAGTCTCTTCTTTGAGACGCTCTAAAGCAGCTTCACAGTCAACGTCGAGTTGTTCAAGAATTTTGGTTCGCTCATCTTCGTCAACTTCCAAAACAATGTACTGACTAAAGTACACAATTGAAGACAAATTGCGTGGAGAAATATCGAGGAGCAATGACAACTTACTTGGAGCCCCTTTGAAAAACCAAATGTGAGCCACGTGGGTTGCAAGTTCAATGTGACCCATGCGTTCACGGCGAACACGACTTTGTGTTACTTCGACGCCACATTTATCACAAATGATTCCTTTGTAGCGACTACGCTTGTACTTTCCACAGTAACATTCCCAGTCTTTGGTTGGTCCAAAGATTTCTTCAGCAAACAATCCTGATTTTTCTGGTTTGAGCGTTCTGTAGTTGATTGTTTCTGGTTTGGTTACATGACCGTGAGACCAGGAACGAATCGTGTCAGGTGATGCGAGTTGAATCTTGAGTGCGGAAAAATCTACAACTTGTTTCATACGTCTCCTTATTCTTGATTAGCCAAATCTTCAGCAGATGGCTCGCGCTCATCCTCTACTTCTTGTGACTCTTCAAAGTCATCTTCTTCACCTGTCTCTGTCCCTCCTGCATCTTCTTGCTCGGCTGAAGGATCGATGATCATACTTGGATCATCAGCAACGACTGTTTGTCCAGATGCATCAGAAAGATTTTCCTTGGTTCCAACATCTTCCTTGGTTTCTACAATTTCAGGCTCTTCCATGACCACATCAAGTCCTAAAGAGTTGAGCTCTCGCATCAAAACTTTAAAGGATTCTGGAATACTACTTGCCGGAATGACTTGGTCAGTAACGATCGCTTCAAATGCTTTGGTACGACCAAAGACATCGTCTGACTTGATAGTTAACATTTCTTGCAATGTGTATGCAGCTTTGTGTGCTTCTAATGCCCAAACTTCCATTTCTCCCAAACGCTGTCCTCCCATTTGTGCTTTTCCTCCGAGAGGTTGCTGGGTAACTAAGGAGTATGGTCCTGTTGAACGGGCGTGCATCTTGTCATCAACCATGTGGATCAGTTTGAGAATGTATCCCACACCAACAACTGTATCTTCGCTATATGCCTGACCTGTCTTTCCATCATAGAGACGGACTTTCCCAGTCACTGGCAAACCAGCTTTCTCTAGTTCTCCATTGATTTTGTCTTCAGAAACTTCTTCGAAAACTGGAACTGCAACTTTGTAGCCAAGCTTCGAGGCTGCCCACCCAAGGTGTGCTTCCAAAAGCTGTCCCAAGTTCATACGAGCAAGAACAGAGAGTGGAGAAATGATGATGTCTACTGGAGTACCATCTTCCAAGTATGGAAGATCTTCCTGTGGAACGATCTTACTAATAACACCCTTGTTTCCATGGCGTCCAGCGAGTTTGTCTCCGACAGTTACCTTACGAATCATGGCAACTTTAACCGTAACAACCTTGTTCACACCCGGATCAAGTTCATCACCCTTGTCACGATCGAGGATTTTGACATCAATAACAGTTCCGTATTCTCCGTGTGGCATGCGAAGTGAAGTGTCTCGGACTTCACGTGCTTTTTCTCCGAAAATTGCGCGCAATAGTCGTTCTTCTGCAGTCAGTTCTGTCTCTCCCTTTGGGGCAATCTTTCCAACCAAAATATCATTTGGTCCAACCTCTGCACCGATTGCAACGATACCATCAGAAGTTAAGTTGCGTCGTTCCATGTCAGAGACGTTTGGAATGTCCGCAGTTAACTCTTCAGGTCCAAGTTTGGTGTCCATGACTTGCGCTTCGTATTCATTAATATGAATAGAAGTTAATAAGTCTTGCTTGACCAAACGATCGGAAATAATGATAGCGTCTTCGTATCCCAACCCTTCGTAGGAGGTGTAGGCAATCAATAAGTTTTGTCCAAGTGCTAATTCTCCACCTTGTGCTGAAGGACCATCAATAAGAAGGTCTCCCTTCTTTACCTTTTGCCCTGTAATGACTACTGGACGCTGTGAGTAACAGGTACTTTGTGCAGTTCGATAGAACTTCACAATTGAGTAGACCTCTTTTTTGCCTTCAATGTGAACGTATTCACTTTCTTCGGTTGCTGGAGTGTCCTTTAACTTTGCAACTTCTTTTTCGTCCAAAGCGATGACAATCTTGTTTCCATCCACAAATTCTACAGTTCCATCATGGCGGGCATAGACAACACGTCCCATAGAAGCTGCGACTGCTGTTTCCATACCAGTGCCGACAACTGGACTACTTGGTTTAAGTAATGGGACAGCCTGACATTGCATGTGGGTTCCCATCAAAGCACGGATAGCTTCGTCGTGAGAAATAAATGGAATCAAAGATGCTGAGGTACCGACCACCTGACGAGGAACAATATCAATTAATTGGACGCGCTCAACTGAGCCTTCCAAGAATTCATTGCCTGTTCGGATAGGTACCCATTCTTCAACGATCTGTCCATTAGAATCGATATCAATACCAGCATGGGTAATAACGTAATCTTCTTCCTCATCTGCGGCGATATAAACAATCTCATCAGTTACTTTCATTTTGACACTGTCACCTTTTTCAATTCGTTCAACCTTACGGTATGGAGCTTCTAAGAAGCCGTATTCGTTCACTCGAGAATAGAGTGACATGTAGGTCACCAAACCGATGTTCTGTCCTTCTGGTGAACGAACCGGGTCAATACGGGAGTACTGTGAAGCATTAATGTCACGCATAGAGAAACTTGCACGCTCTCTGGTAACTCCACCCGATCCCATTACTGATAAACGGCGAAGGTTATCAACCTCAGAAAGTGGGTTCGTTTGGTCCAAAATGGTAGACAAACGATTTCGTCGGAAGAATTCGGAAATGGTGGCAATTAATGGACGAGCGTTCACTAAAGAACTTGGAGTAAGAAGCTCATCTGTCTTGGACAATGACATCTTTTCACGAATAGCTCGTTCCAAGCGAAGCAATCCAATACGGAATGCATTCGTTAATACAAGCTCTCCCACTCGGCGAACACGACGGTTAGAGAGGTGATCGATGTCGTCAATTTTTCCTTGACCATTCTGCAAAGTGATCAAGTATTTGATAGCAGCTAAGATATCATCATGAGTTAAGACTTGGTTGTCTTTATTGTTTTCAACAGTAATTTTTAAGCGACGATTGAGTTTGTAGCGGCCTACTCGACCGAGGTCATACCGTCTGGCATCAAAGAAAAGTTCATGCAAAAGTTCCTGTGCGTTTTCAAGGACTGCGGGTTCACCAGGACGCATCTTTTCATAGATTTCAAGCAAAGCTTCTGCTGTCGTTGCAGTTGTATCCTTTTGGAGGGTTGCCTGGATATACTGATGGTCTGGATTTGAATCAACATCCTTGAAAGCTTCCAAAATTTCTTCATTCGTAGCGATTCCAATGGCTCGTAAAAGCGTGGTAACCGCAATTTTGCGGTGCTTGTCAATTTTGACGGTGATCACGTCTCCACGACCTACTGAAAGTTCAAGCCATGATCCACGAAGAGGACGAAGTTCTGCATGATACAAAGTTCGACCTGTATTGGGATCAACATCTGCGGAATAGAAAATACCAGGTGCACGGACGAGCTGGTTCACTACCGCACGTTCAACACCATTGATAATAAAGGTACCTGTTGGGGTCATTTTGGGGATATCACCCAAGAAAACTTCTTGTCGGGTCTGTTGACCTGTCTGCTTGTTGGTCAAAGTAGCCATGACTCGCAGTGGCATGTCATAGGTAAGGCTCTTGCGACGGGCAATTGCTGGAGAGATCTTTGGTTTGCCCAATGTGTATTCTCCAAATTCCAAGCGCCAGTTTTTACGGGTAAAGTCTTCAATACCATTGGTATTGTTGATTTCGTCCAAAGCTTCTCTGATTCCTTCAGAGAGGAACCATTCATACGATTCTCTTTGAACTTTTGTAAGATCCATTTCTGGGAGAGTAATATCTTGTTTGCCCCAATACTGTCGCGTGGTTTGCATAGTCGCCTTCCTAAAAGAACACAAAAAACAAGGCAACGGATTGTTTGCCTTGTTCTACTTTTTTAGTACGTTAGAATTGCCAAATCTGACGCATGAGATGCCCAATACTCGCTAGTGTTGCGTTGTGCTTAAAAATTTACGAAACTCTTACCTTGTTTTACACCACTAAAGTCAAATGATTATACGAGAATCTTTCTCAAGATGCAAGTGGGGAGAAAGAACTGCCTCCTGGACACGGGTATGGAACGTAGAAAATACTTTTTTATTGTTATTGTTTTGACGGCTTGTGGCTGATAGTACTTCGAACTGAATGTGCGATTTCCCAATTTATTTCCCCGATAACTTGAGGTCCTTGAAAGATCATACCCGTTATTAACTGTACAAGGTCAGCGCCCAAGCGCATTTTTTCTTTGGCGTCTTCTCCCGAGAAAATGCCCCCCGTCCCTATGATGATAAACCGGTTTCCAAACTCTTTCTTTGTTAGAGATATTAAGGCATTCGATCGATCGAATGTAGGTTTCCCACTGACCCCACCCTTTTTGGATTTCCAAGATTCCCGATCCATCTTTGTGAGCGACGGATTTTCATGATCTTTGGTCAAATTTCCACAAATAACCCCTGTTATTGACTTGGCTTTTGCTGCAATTTTGAGGATATCCAAGAGACGAGCAAGCGTTTCCTTTGAGGAAAGTCCATCTTGCAGATCAATCGGCATCTTCAGAAAGACTGGTTTTGTAATCTGTAGTCTCTCAAAAGCACCAACCAATTTCTGAAAGCGTTTCACATCTGTAAAAGGTTGTCCACCTTTCGTGTTAGGACAACTGATATTGAGTTCATAGTAGCTATGGGCGACAGGGGATTTCTCGAAGAGAGTGAAGGACTGAATAATGTCGTCGATTTGATCATCTACAGAACTGTACTCTCTATTGGTGCTACCGATACTAATACCAATAGGAATTCGAAACTTCTTCCCTTCTAGTTTGTCTATGATAGCTTGTGCTCCCAGTGACTTAAAACCTTTGTTCACCAAGAGAGCTTTAGAGTCAGGGAAACGAGATAGCATGGGGCGAGTATTTCCTTCATATGGATATCGAGTTACGGTTCCAATCGTTGCAAACCCAAACCCAACGTCTGGGAGAATGTCATACAAGTGTGCATCATAATCAAAGCCAGCGGACAGTCCTACAGGATTTGGAAATGTAATTCCAGCTACTGTCTTTGTCAGTACTGGGCTTTCTACAGCAAAGGAAATTCTCGTGAGAAACCGAGTGAGTGGGAATTTCCCAAGAATTTCGCCGGCCTTCACCATCTGGTTATGAACGAGCTCAGGATCCAGAAGAAAAAAGAAAGGTTTGAGTATGTACTGATATGCGAGTGCAAAAAATGCGAGTCGAATAGGATACTCTTTTTGGTCTTCTTTACTTCGTTTTCGTACAATTGCGAGCAGGTTTACCAAAACAAAAAGCGTGGTACATGCAAGTGCGGAAAGTAAACAATAGAAGCACCATGCTTGAATAATGACACCCATAAGGAAAACAAGATACAACGAGAAGAAAAATCCAAAGAGAGTCCCAATTCGAAGCAATCCAAACGTTGAGATCTTCTTACCTGCAATAGAAATATGGCGAATTTCGAGAAAATACAAGCTGCTGAGGATGAGGACAAAGGTATAGTACAAAGCTCCTAACAGAGACAAAGGAATTGGGCCAATGCTTGCCCATTTGCTCTCCAAGACAGCAGCACAGTGAAAACCAGGTGCACAAGGCGGAACAATTCCCGAAAGTTTTTCATAGGTAATATACGCTGCATCGATAATTCCTAAGAAAGCGACAATGGGAACTAAGAGTTTAACAAACATATTGCCCCATTGTACTCCAACCTTTTCCTTCATAAGGGTGATCCGCATCACATGGGGAGAAAGTTGTCTTAGGTTTAAGAGTACTTCCTCCTTGACCCTTCTTATAATTTGCTGCATAACCATTGGTACACGCACTGGTATCAAGAAAGGGTGTATATGATTGGTGATCAAACAAAAGTTGGCATTGTTGGTCTTGGAAATGTGGGGGCAACTGCCGCATACGCATTACTCCTTCATAGCGTTGTAAACAAGCTTGTACTCCTGGCTCGCTCAAAAGAGAAAGCGATGGGAGAAAAACTTGATCTTGAGCATGGACTTCCATTCTTAGAGAGTGCTGAGATTGTCGCAACTGATGCCTATGAGGACTTACAAGGATGTGATGTAGTTGTTATTACCGCTGGAGCAGCTCAAGCTCCTGGTGAAACCAGGTTGGATCTGGTTGCCAAAAACACAGCCATCATCTCAGAAATTGTGCCAAAGATTGTTGCGAATGCACCAGATTGCATTATTGTGGTGGTTGCAAATCCTGTCGATATTTTGACCTATAAAGCTGCACAGCTTGCTGGTCTTCCTTTTGGCCGTGTGTTTGGTTCAGGAACAATGCTCGATACAGCTCGCTTCCGGGTTCATTTAGCTGAATTTTTAAAAATGAATCCCCGCAGTATTCATGCCTATATTTTAGGTGAACATGGAGATAGTTCTTTCCCTGTACTTTCATCTGCATCAACGGGAGGACAGCTTCTTACGACTCATCCAAATTTTTCCCAGGCACAAACGCAGGCTGCATTTGACCGCGCGCGGAAAGCTGCGTATGAAATTATTCAAGCAAAAGGTGCGACATACTACGCCATTGGCGTCGTTATTATGCAGATAGTTAAAACAATTCTTCGTGATAGTAAAACAGTCATTCCAGTTTCAATTCCGTTAACTGATTATTATGGAGTACATGATGTTTCTCTTTCTGTTCCCTGCATTGTAGGACGCGGTGGTGTGGAGCAAATTTTGAAAGTTGGACTAAATCAAACTGAACAAGATAATCTACACAAATCAGCAGAAACACTCAAACAATTTTTGCAGTAACCTCACCGTAAGTATTTGGCGATGTTAGCCTGATGCTCTTCATACGTGACGGCATAATGTGGACGATCCTGTGTGTCATGAATGTAATATAAATAATCCGACTCGGTTGGATCTAAAACAGCTTTTAATGCGTTCAAGCTTGGGTTACAGATTGCTGTTGGAGGAAGTCCTTTGTTCAGATATGTATTGTACGGACTCTGGCGAGATTTATCTTCTGACCTTGCTTCGGGCCACCAAGTTTTATTTCGGGTATCATAGCCTTTGACGTATTGTAAGGTTGCATCAACTTGGAGTGGCATCCCTATCTCTAACCGATTGCGTAAAATCCCTGCTACCATTTTCATATCTTCGAAGCTCTTCGCTTCTCGCGCAACTAGCGATGCAAGAATTACTGCATCTTCTTTGGAATCCGGTTCTCCTAACTCTGACACTGCTTGTCCATATCGTTTCTCAAAGGTATTGGTGAGAACTGAAAGAACAGTTTTTGCGGTAGAGTCTCTAGAAAGCAAATATGTATCAGGAAACAGGGTCCCTTCTTTGCCCTTGGCAAGGGTAATAAATTCGTCTGGGTCAAAAGTATCGTGAAGATGTTGTGCAAAGATTTCTGCCATTTCTTCTGTGCGTAATTCTTCCTTTAGGGTAATCCAGACATCGCTTGTTTCAGTTTGTAACGTACGGAGTATTTCTTTTGGAGTCATAGCAGCAGATATTTCATAAGTACCTGGTTGTAAAACGAACGTATTTCCTGCAAGCTTTGTCAAAATTCGCATCGAATATCGGCTTCGTATTATTCCTTTCTCTTCAAGTTCTGCTGCTACATCTGAAAGCGTGCTGCCTTTCGCAATGACAAACTTCGAAGCTACTCCCTGCGGATTACTGGGGAGGAAGGAATAATATACAACTCCAACAGCTATACACACTCCGCCTACAAATAATAAGAAAATAGCAAGAAAGAATGTTTTTAGCTTCATAAGACGTATTGAGTGTAGGGGAAATAAGCACCTCAGACAAGTGGGGTGTTGCCCTGTTCTTTAGCTTAAATCCAGATATTCTTGTAACATTTGTGCTGCAGCAATATGATCTCGGGGACCCTCTCGTTTTGACTTTTTTTGAAACGACAGTGTTTCGATAGATGCATGTGTGGAAAGAGTTTCATCAATGGTTTCAATAGGAATTGAAGTGAGAGCTGTGAGTTTCGAAATAAAAACAGCCGTTTTCTCTGCAGTCTTTCCTTCGGAGATACCAACAAGGACTTTTTCAATTGAGAGCTTATCAATAAGTTGAAGCACTTCTTCAAGAGCCTGAGGAGTGACAACGTCTTGCAGGTTTTTCGTTGCATTAGTAATAACAGTAAGCGGTTCTGCTAAAGGTGTAGTCGCAACAGCTACTCCTATGCGTCTGGTACCATAGTCTAAACAGAGAATGTTCATACAGGAAATTACGACGAATACGGCATGCTAAGTATACACGAATACAATCAATATTATTCTCCAACCTGCGATAAAACAGCAGTTACAACTCCTCTATAGAGATATGTTCCTTCAGGCACGCATGTCACTAATTTTAATTGTCTTGCATCTCGTTGTTGTTCTAAGATAAAGCGATCTGTCGGTTTTACCTGGGTTTTATTCACAACTTTGTAGGTATATCGAATTCCATCGTCAGTAATATATATTTCGTCTCCATTTTTTAAGGTCATGATCTTTGAAAAGATTGAAATGTATCGCCTCGGATTACTTTTTGCTGGGTTATAGAATTGTCGTAAGACTGAATGTCCAAAAATCACAGGTGAACCAAAATCACCTGGATTTGAGGTGCCAGGATACTGTAATAAGTTCTGATCTAAACTCTTTCCTCCATACACAACTTCTGCATCCTCTATGTCAACCGCAGGAATAGAGAGCATGTACTTCTTTTCTTGTTTCGGCTCAATAACTGGAAGCATCGTATCCGGAAACCAGTTTGAAAGATCTGTGTAATCAAGTTCTTCTGCCACAATGACCGGAGTAGGATGTGGGGTTGGAAGTAAGTATTCTTTTTTTTCAACTTTTACGACCGTTTGGGGAAGTCCTGTGTCTTCTACTGCATCAGCTTGTAGAGAAGTAGGATTCGTTAATCCAAAAAGAATAGGAAAAAGAACGCTGGTTAGTAGTATCACCCCTGCACACATTAAAAATAATGGGGCAATCCTATGGAAGAAAAGAAGCCTGTACTGTCTAGCAGTTTTGATGCGCGTCCGAGAACGAGGGCGGCTGATAGGTTTCTTTTGCTTGGTATATACAACAACGGCCATAGCTTATTGAACAGAAATAGAGATACGCGCAGCATCCTTGGGTAGGGATTTTGAAAATATTGCTAAGAAAACGGGCCGCACCGTTAAGGTATATGATGCAATAGCCTCTTGGGTATCTAAGAAATGACGAGACTCTTCCAAATTTTTCCCAGCTAGGATCTTTGTGTACTGTGTGGGTTCTAATGACGGCTTTGCCTTCGAAGACAGTGCTAAGGAAAGTTGAATCTTTTGCTTACTTTCAACTTTTTGACCTGTAATTTCCGTTTTGATCGTATCGGCAAGCAATGATGATCCTGCAGGAAGGACGGCGTTGAGTTTCTCTTGAGCAAAATTTGTTAGTTGTGCCTTCGTATATAAAATACCTGATGCTGATGCGGTTGCAGAAACTGACACAGATGATGCTTCTGCACCAACAGCAGCTGAATATTTTTTATTTGTCACAACCACATCATCGAGTACTACAACTTCTTGCACGTTATTTGCTTTGGAACGTATTGCATCACCTGCTTGTGCCTTCATATCAACAATCGCTGCCTTTAGTGCATCATCGTGATCTTTTTGAGCAACAGCTGTGGTTTGCTTACTATTCCCTCCAGTAAAAGGTGACTCACTACGAGCTACAAATGCAGATTTATCAAAACTTCCCACGTTCATTTCTACGTTCTTATCAATATTACTGGCTTCGCCATACTCAGCTGCTGTCGCTTTTATGGTTGATTTGCCGTGCACTGTTTCAGAAATTGTAGAGCTTGCAGAAGCCACTGTTGTTTCTTCATCGGTAACAAAGGAAAGTTTCCCTGTCTTTAATTGTGTTCCCGCAGGAAACTTTTTGCTTTGTGAGGTTTTGTTGTAAATCGTAACTGTTCCCTTTGCTTTGTCTCCAATCGTCTTTTTCCCTGTTGCAGGAACTTCCTTGTCCGCTGTAATTTGTGCAGAAGTCATTTCTGCAGGAAGAATATCTTCTGCTGGACTATCAGTTAACGGATCGAGAGTCACGGTTGCTTGTGATGTTACGTCATACTCTTTCAAAACTAGGGTTACCTGAGCGGAAATCATCCGAGGGATAATGACAAAGAAACCAAGCAGCGCTCCTAGGACAAGAACAGCAACCAGACCAATAATAGGAGCGAATTTATTTTTAGGGAATGAAAAAGATGGAAGTTTTCGTCTTTGGGTACTAACTTCATCTTCCACAACGGAAGCTTCAGTTTGCTCAGTGCTTGGGTTGTGGCTGTCTAGGACAATAGGTTCAAATTGAGGCGGAGCTATTGGAGTATGAACGGAATTACTCTTTCCTTCTGAAAAAAGTCCTAGTGCTTTCCCTACTTCTTTACCACCTGTTTGTGCCACCGCAAGAATTATCTGATCTGCATCGATGCTTTGAATTTTTGGTAATTGTGCAAACCACGATGGCTCCCAAGTGTGGTTTGTTAACTCTTGCGCAATTTGCACGAGTTCATCTTCATCTGCGCAAAGCGACGATAGTACAATTTGCGTGGGAAGATCACCAGTTTTTAAACGGCTAAAACCTTCGATGAGATCTTGCACAGTTTGACCACTTCTTCCGACTCGAATGAGATTACTTGATTGATTGTGACGAATTACTGCAGTTACAAATGCCTGCTCCTCTACAAACACACAGACTGCATGTAAAGGATGAGAACTTGAATCTCGAAGCTTTGCAATGATTGCTTCCAAGGTTACGACAAATCCCACCGAATGGAGTTCAAGCTTCTGGGTTATAGCTTTTAACACTGGTTTTCTGGAAGTAGTAATTCCCAAACCAGTCACCCAGTCATCAGGTAGAGCAAACAATACTTCACTTGCTGACAGGTGGTCAGGGAAAGATGCAATTGCTGTATCAACTGCTTCGAGTAAAGACTCTTCGTTTGAAGTGTCCCACACGATAAGGTCGCTCACCTGGTCCACAAGAATTTGTTCACCATCTATATGCCAAACAGCTGCGAGCGCTACTCCTGGAGAGATAGCAACCGCATACACATAGTGTTTCGATTCTTTGGTTCCAAAAAGCGGAAATTTCATATGTACCACCAAAAGCCCCCGATGGCTTTGGAGGTACATTCATTATGAAGAAATAGGATAAGAAATCAAGGTCAAAGGAGTACTGCTCTACAGCTATAGCTTGATATAAATTCGACGAACCCCGGCTGATACAGCTTCTTCCTTATAAATAGAAACGGGACCAATAACGCCTGTATGTTCTACGTGGGGACCACCACAGAGTTCTTTTGATATCCAGTCAGTTTTGGGATCTTTCCCAATCGTGTAGACCGACACTTCGTCTGGGTACTTTTCTATGAAGAAAGCAATTGCCCCAGAGTCTAATGCTTCTTGTTTCTGCATGATCTGTTTTGTAACCGGAAGATCGGCCTGAATCCACTCATTTATTTGAGCCTCCACTTTTTTCTTTTCTTCTTCTGTTACCGCCTTTGGGTGAGAAAAATCAAACCGTAACCGTTCGCCAGTAATGTTGCTACCTTTTTGCTGGACGTGAGTACCCAAAATTTTTCGAAGGGCAGCATGCAGCAGATGAGTAGTCGTGTGATACTTAATCGTATTCTCGGATTGATCTGCAAGACCCCCCTTGAACATTCCGCTGGAAGCAGTTCGAGAAAGTTCTTTGTGTTTGTCAAATTCTCTCTGGAACTGTTCCTTATCAACCACTTGACCCCGTTCTTGAGCAATTTCTTGCGTAAGCTCCAGAGGGAAACCATAGGTTTCATACATGCGAAATGCAATGTGTCCGTCTAGCACTGGGACTTTTTCAATTTCCTTGAGCCCTTTTGCAAGAGTCTTACGGAATTTTTTTTCTTCTGTAACTAACGAGTCAACAATAAACTGACGTTGTTCATTCACATTTGGATAGGCTTGTTCATACATGCCAATTACAACATCGATAAGTTCTGGAAGAAACTCGTTAGACACCCCCATGGTATCTGCAAAACGAATTGCTCTGCGGACAAGTCTTCGGGCAAAGTATCCTTGGGCTTTGTTGGTAGGAATTACCCCATCTGAAGCCAGCATAACAGCTGCCCGAATATGGTCGGCGACAACACGCATTGCAAATGTAGTCGTCTGATCAGTGCCATATGTTTTCCCGGTGAGTCTTTCCAGTTGTGTGACTATTGGAAGAAATGCATCGGTTTTAAACATGTCAGGCTCATTTTCCACCGCAGCAAGTAATCGCTCTAAGCCACCTCCAAAATCAATATTTTTCTTTTCTAAAGGAACAAACCCATGTTCAGTCTTCTTATATGCCATGAACACGTTATTGCCAATCTCCATAAATCTGCCACAGTCACAGTTCACGTGGCATGGCTTATCTTTCCATTTTGATTGTTCATGGAAGTTACGTTCTGCACCAAAGTCAAAAAAGATCTCACTATCAGGGCCTCCAGGTTCTCCTACAGGCATATTCTCTGGAGCACCTGCGCGTGACCACCAATTTTTCTTGGCCTCATAGTAGAAGATACGTCCATCCTGCATACCATGTTCTTCTGAAAAATCGACATCTTTTGCTTCAATTCCAACCTTTGCAAACTGTTCTTTCCAAAAACCAACTGCCTCAGTATCCTTTGGAATTCCAATTTTCTCTTCCCCACGAAACACGGTTATATATACCCTATGCGGATCAAGTCCCAGACCATATTCTTTATTCGTTATGAATTCAAAAATCCAAGCGATTTGTTCTTTTTTGAAATAATCCCCTAGAGACCAGTTTCCAAGCATTTCAAAGAAGGTGTCATGCCGATTATCGCCCACCTCTTCAATGTCTTGAGCTCGAAAACATTTTTGTGAGTCTGCAATGCGTGTGCCCTTTGGATGCGTTTCACCGAGCAGATAGGTGATCATAGGCTGCATGCCGGACCCTGTAAAAAGAGTTGTCGGATCGTTCTCTGGAATTAAAGGACTTGAGGGAACAATGGTATGCCCGTGGTTCTTGAAAAACTCTACATAAAGACTTCGTAATTGATTCAATGTCATGGAAGGAATTGTACCAGGCAAAGCAATGCTGTTCTAGAGGCTAGCGGCCTGATTTTTTGCCTGAAAGTGACTTCGTGACGGATTGCACAGCTTTGAAGAAGCCTCCAAAGTCGGAGATCATGGTTTGAAGACTTAAGAAAGGTGCCAAAGAGCGAAGGGCAGTATCTTCTACGTTATCAATCGCTGCCTGTAACTGGATTAATGTCTTTTTCAAGGTTACCAAAACAACGGTCAAGACCATGAGGAAGACTGCTACTAAAACAGTTAAAAAGGTAATCAAAATTGTCAGGAGAAGAATGATTTGATCGTACATATCCATAGTATACAGGATACTCAAAAAACCTTCGAATGTTTATTTTTCAACCGTTACCATGACTTGATTTGTCGTTTGCTTGCCGTATCTGTTTTTAGAAGTAATCGTAATGACGTGTGATCCAGGCAGTAGTTCCAGTTGAGTAACAAATTCGCCATCCTGCGTCACTCCCACAGCTTGACCATCAATTTCCACCACTGCATCGCTTGTTGTGTTCCCTCTAACAACAAGAGGCGACACAACTTTTTCAGATTCTTTAGGGCTTGAGACTGTTAACATGGGTGCTTGTCGTACTCGTTGATATGTCCAAAACCCATATCCGCCGATGACAATAAAAAATAATGCGAAGATTGATGCGATGATGCTGACAGTCGCCTGCTGCTGTCGCTGTTTCTTTCTTTCGACAACAGTAAGTGGATATGTTGTTTCTGAGTTAAATTTAAAATCTCTACGAAACAATGCCAACATTGCTTCAGGTTGTAGTCCTACAAAAGTAGAAAGACTATCGATATAACCTTGGGTTGAAACAGGAGATGGCAATTTTTCAAAAGCGTTTGCTTCAATGAATTCTATGTATTCTTCTTTTATTTTAGTCGCGAAAGACACATGTTTTATAGAGTAATGTAACTGTTCCCTCTGTTTTTTGAGGAGTTCTCCTACTGATTTCATACCAACCTATTCTGCGATTACTGTTACATTGAAGCACTTTCACGCGAAGCGAGGTATTCTTGTGCTCGGGTGACATTTATTTCTCGTCCTTTACTTCCTTGATCATCTCCGACGATGCCTTCTTCAGCCAGCATATCGACGATTCGTGCTGCCCGACCATATCCTAGAGACAACCGTCGTTGTAACACCGAAACCGAGGCTTTGTTATATTGCAGAATAACACGGATTGCATCGAGCATTGTTTGCTCATCTTTATCCGCTGTCCCTGATGCTTTTTCCCCTGATCCCGTGATTTGATTTGTTGTCTGGAATTTTTCTGTGATATCAGAGACATAGGCAGGGTCAACACCTTGTTGTTTTATAAAATCAATCAACTTTCGGATTTCATGATCAGCAACAAACGTCCCTTGCACACGAGTTGGCTTGGCTTGATCAGGAGGAATATACAACATATCACCCCGTCCAAGTAGCTTCTCTGCACCTGGCATATCCAAAATGACACGTGAATCAATCATGGACGATACGTTAAACGCAATTCGGGTTGGAACGTTGGCTTTGATTAAGCCAGTAATAACGTTTACGGATGGTCGCTGGGTTGCAAGAATCAAATGAATTCCGACAGCTCGAGCCATCTGAGCTATTCGTGTAATTGCTTCTTCGACCGGTGCAGGAGCGAGCAACATAATGTCAGCTAATTCATCAATCACGATGACGATGTAATGCATTGCCTGAAAACCTGCCATTTCGTTATACGCAGCAATGTTACGAACGCCCACTTCGGCAAATAATTTGTAGCGATTATTCATTTCATTCACTGCCCATTGCAATGTTCCTAACACTTTGTTTGTATCGGTGATGACAGGAGTAAGTAAATGTGGGATATCGTTATATTGCGTTAATTCCACACGTTTGGGATCAACCATAATAAACTTCACTTCATCAGGGGTAGCACGGAACAAAATACTTGCAATAAAAGCATTAATCGCAACTGATTTTCCAGAGCCTGTTGCACCTGCAATAAGTGCGTGTGGCATCTTCGCAATATCGATGACAACTGGTTTTCCGGAAACATCCAAACCTAACGCAACGGCTAACTTCGAAGTAACTTTCTTTATCTGTTCAGACTGAAGCATTGTTCGAAGCGTAACGAACTCCGCACTCAAGTTTGGAATTTCAACACCAACAAGTGACTTACCTGGAATTGGAGCTTCAATACGAATTTGTCCGGTGGGAGCTGCAAGCGCCAAAGCCAAGTCGTTGGCAAGTGCAGTAATCTTTGAAAGCTTGGTCCCTGATCCAATGGATAGTCCATACTGTGTAACAGCAGGTCCTCTGTTTACTTCAACCACTCTAGCGGTGATTCCAAATGAATCAAGTGTTTTCTCGATAATGTCCGCATTTGTATTGACATCACCTCTATTTGCCTGGCCTCCGGCTTTCGGATCAAGCAGAGACACCGGTGGTAATGTCCAGACCTGCAACTTCTGAGGAGACGGCATTTCGATCTCCGCTTTCTTCTCTGCGGTTGCAGGAGCAGTCTTTCCCAGTACTTCAATCTTTTTTTCAGGATCTAAGAGAGGTTTTATATCTGTCTTGTGTGAAAGTACGTCAGTTTCTTTGGGTGCAGCTGTATCAAGAATACGGATTTTCTTGTCATCAAACTCGTTATCTTTTGCCTGCTCATCTGCAGAAAAGTCACGACGAGTATTTTTTGGCAGTTGGAACATACTTGCTCCTGGTGTTCCCAGTGGTTGTCCAGGAACTATCTCAAATAAACCAGCAATAAAATGAACTATATCCCCAATTCCGGTATCGGTCATGAGTAGAAAGCCAGCGATCACTACGAGCAAAGAAAGAAAAACAGCCCCGCCCGCAGAGATCAAATCGGCCAGGGCTTCAAAGAGGGTGACGCCAATCTCTCCTTCGGAGAAAAGACTGGTGCTACCCAAAAAAATAATCATTGCCCCTAAAAAGACATGCGGCTTTGCGAATGCCCACTTGATTTTGGTAAGCATCAGTCCTGCGGTAAAGAAGAGAAATGGAACAAGCAGTGCTACGTGTCCAAACCAGTTACGAAGTAAGGAATTGACGACAGAAAAGATATAGCCATTCCCTTTAAAGGAGAACATTGTCAGCCCTGAGAGCGCAAAGAAAACCAGACATGCTATTGAGTATGCAAGATCTTCTCGAATCTTTAATTTAATTGGAGATGAACGCCGCCTACGACCCACAAACACTCCTTCCTCACCAGGGTAGTTACTATTCAAATTTTAGTATATCGAAGAATAGACGATACCACTAGAGACAAGAAAAGACAAACTTCCCAAAGTCAAAAAGAGGGAAAATTTTTAGAGCTCTTCAACTTTGATTTCGGTTTGGAAATCTGGGGTTTGGAGTAACTTGAGATATTTTTCGGTAGTTGTAATGCGTTTGTGGCCTACCAACTGACTGACATACACCAAAGGTGTTCCGGCGGCAAGCTGTTGCACGATAAACGTATGACGGAGATCATTGACCTTCGCATCCTTAATGCCAGCTAAACGGAAATATCGATCGATTGCGGTACGAATATTACGAACCAAAAATGGACGACAAGTTTTGGTCACAAACAAGGTTTTTTGGCGCGTCTTTGGACGAATTTCCAAATACTCTTTCAGAGAGGACACAGCTGCATTATTCAAAGGAACTATACGTCCAGGATGAGACTCTTGTGGCTTGACATGAACCTGCTTCTTCTCCAAATCCACATCTTCAACTTCTAAGTTAGCGAGTTCACTAATACGCATCCCTGTTTGAAGCAGGACTTCCACGATTGTGGAGATACGCTTATCGGCTCGACATGCGTCACGCAAAGCTCGATATTCGAGCTTCGTTAACACCCGTGGATCAGACAGCTCATATTTTGGATGAGACACTGAATTCGCAGGGTTATCTAAGATAACTCCACTTGAGCGTAAAAAGCGGAAAAATGACTTAATTGAGTTGATTTTTCGGTAAATTGATTTATCAGTGTAGCGTTCACCACCCAGAACTGATTTAAACTCTTCGATATCCTCAGCGCTTACGTCGGCAGGACTCTGTTTATTGTCCTTTTTAGCCAAGAATTCTAAAAATTGTTCAATATCTTTGCCATAGGCAATCACAGTCGCCCCAGCGCGACCCTTGACTTTTAGGTCCTGGAGAAATTGTTGATGATAATCAGATAAAGTACGTGTTTCGTCCATTCGATGTGTATTCTAAAAAGATTATGAGTACAATGAGTAGATAAATTGAGAAAAACAGATTTTTCTCAAGTCTTATAATAACAATCAGACTGTCTTGAGTCAATGAGAGAAAAGGATCATGAGAAATAAGCCCTTGTTTCCCCACCAACGCCCGCCTCTTGCTTCAAATCAGAGGTTTTCTATCGCCAAAAAGCCATCTTCCCTGTTTGAATTTTTGCTCCATCCCTTCGTTATCGGACTATGGATTCTTTTTTGCATCCTTTCTGGGATCTCCTTGATTCGTTCAGGGCTTCTCTCCCAACGGGTACTGGAACAAAAAAAAGCCGCCCAAGAAGAGCTAGAAAAAGAGGAAGAAAAGGGAATTCAGTTGATTGAGGAATTGCAAAAAGCAAATTCCTCCACGGAAAAGGAACGAATTATTCGAGAAGAACTACGAATGCAAAAGCCAGGTGAGGTCATTTTGCAGCTTCCAACCACAAGCCCTTCTCCAGCTATAGCTGAATAAGCCTGTATCTCTATTTTGGGAAGTGTCAGGGGCGGGCTTCGATCCCGCGACCGCCACGTTATGAATGTGGTGCTCTACCAGCTGAGCTACCCTGACTACTTGAGATAAGTAGTATACCATTATTCCTGAAAATCGAAGAGAGACATCTTTCGGAACTCTTGCAACCAAGTTAATATTTTCACGAATAATTCGCGTTTGCCTGGAACTCGTATTCGTAGCATTCCTATGTACCCTGTCTCTTTTTTCTCAGGAAATGAGAGGGACGTTTGAAAGAAAGGTTTTTGAAACTGCGCCTGGCTCAGACCGATAAAGTTGGCCCATTCCGTCTGAATCCTTAAGACTTCATCCGCATAAGCAGTGTGAATTCGTATACTTCCTCTTATCTCGTCTTTTTTTACACCTCCAAATAACTGCAGCCACTCAACAAACTGTCTTACCATGTGTGGATCGCTGTTAACAAACCCCAGACTGTGGTCTTTTTTGAATCCTTCTGACCAGTAGAGTACTAATCCTAGAAGAAAGCCTCTGTCCTTAATAAGCAGGGGGAACTCGCTTTTTGCCAATTCTTCTATCTTTTTTTCCTTCTCAAAAACAATCTCATGTTTTTTAAAGGCAGCTTTTTCTCGAGATAAGAGAAAAGTATCTCTATGTTTTTTTCTTATTTGCTCTTGGAGAGCACTATCCAAAACTATGTCCTTTGTCCACGTAAAAGCAGAACCGAGCGATATAGATAACTCACGGGAGATTTCTCTGTGTGTTTTTCCGTTTTTACGAAGCTCTCTAGCCTTTTTCTTCAGAAATGAACTATTCAGCATGAGACCATTATGGAGATTATTTTCGTTCACAGCAAGTCATAAAAAAACCGCCATCAAGCGGTTTTTTTACTGTTGTTGCGGGGCAAGGAGTCGAACCTTGTCTGCGAGATTATGCATTCTGTAAT
>CAZNKS010000004.1:0-27135 GCA_964574065.1 uncultured Pseudomonadales bacterium
TTGCTGCAGCTACCAAGGGATTTGAGTGGGCAGTAACAAACATTAATGAAGAGTGGAAACGAACAATACAAATTCCAGAGAAAAAAGAGCAACAACTTTTACTTACAGGAACAGAAGCCATTGGCTTTGGAGCTTTGTCTGCCGGTGTCCAGTACTACAGTGCATACCCGATGACCCCTTCATCAGCCCTGATGACTTTTATGGCTGATGCGCAAGGAACATATCCTCTGGTTTTAAAGCATGCTGAAGATGAAATCGCAGCAATCAACAATGCGCTCGGAGCCAGCTTTGCTGGGGCACGAGTGATGACAGGTACTGCAGGAGGAGGCTTTGCCCTCATGGTTGAAGCAGTTTCCCTTGCTGGAGTGACGGAGTTGCCACTCGTATGTATGGTAGGTGGCCGGCCAGGGCCTGCAACAGGACTTCCAACCTGGACATCACAGACTGATCTTTCATTTGTCATGTACGCCGGTCATGGAGAATTTCCCAAAGTTGTGTTTACGCCAGGTAACATCGAAGAGTCTTTCAAGATGACACGTCTCGCGTTCATCATTGCAGAAAAATATCATACCCAAGTGTACATTATTGCGGATAAGTTGCTCTTAGAGTCACGAATGACGTCATCCATGTTGCCAGCAGAGTTTACCAATCAACGATATTCCTTTGCTTATGGAAATTTGCCTGAAGATAATTCCTATCGTCGTTTTGAAATTACCGAGCAAGGACATTCACCCAGATCCATTCCTGGGCAACCACACGGATTACAACTGACTAACTCGTACGAACATGATCAGTTCGGATACGCGACAGAAGATGGAAAGATGACCAAAGACATGGTTGAAAAGCGCATGCGAAAGCTTGCTGGCATTATCAAAGAAGTTCCCTGTCCACAAGTTATTGGACCGGCTGAAGCGGGAAAAACACTGGTTTGCTGGGGAAGCACACGGCTTGCAGTTGAAGAAGTAATCAGACAAGTAAACCAAGATGGACAAGCGAATGTCAATGCAATTCACATCCTTACTATGCTTCCCTTCCATGCACATGAATTTTCAGCTCTGGCACAACATGCCAAAAAACTAATCATGATCGAAGAAAATATCATGCGTCAAGCAGAGCTACACATTAAACAAGAAACTGGGATTACATTTGAACATCGAATCAATCGATATGATGGAAGACCATTCTACGCGGAAGAAATAATTGAGGAATTGAAAAAAATATAGGTATGCCACAGACATCAGAAGCCACTCTCAAAACTCCCAACTTTCCCACCTGGTGTCCAGGATGTGGAGATTTTGGAATTTGGTCTGCCATTAAAAAAGCCTTAACTGAGTCGGATATCGCCGAAGAAAACTTGGTCATCGTGTTCGGTATTGGCTGTAGTGGCAATATGGCCGATTTCTTACGTTGTTATGGCTTTCACGCACTTCATGGGAGATCGCTTCCAGTTGCCGAGGCTATAAAGGCTGCGAACCATGATGTCAAAGTGCTTGTGATTGCTGGTGATGGAGATACATATGGTGAAGGTATGGGACACTTTATTGCTGCTTGTCGCGGCAATCATGACGTCACCTTAGTCGTTCATAATAACCAAGTCTACGGGCTTACAACTGGACAAGCAGCACCTACTACTCCAAAAGACCGAAAAACAAAATCAACCCCTGATGGACAACCAGAAGTTCCTGTCAATCCAATTGCTCTCGCTGTCTCTTCAGGTGCGACGTTTGTATCCAGAGGTTATGCTGGTAATATTCCGTTTACTGCAGAACTTATTAAAAAAGCGCTTTCTCATAAAGGTTTTTCACTTGTTGATACACTTCAGCCCTGTGTAACATTTAACAAACATAATACGCATACATGGTATAACGAACATATCACTATTCTGGATGAGAATAGAGATAAGACAAATGGAATGGAAGCAATTTCGCTTTCGATGGATCCAGACAAACTGAATATTGGTGTCTTATTTGAAGATATCGCCCAAAAACCATATCACGAAACAATTCACACATTCCCGAAAGGGAATCTTATTTCACAATTTGCTTCAACTGTTTCTCTCGCTGCTAGTTTTGGATCATATATGTAAATGATCATTACAGTATTTCCTCTTTTGAAAGGATTGTATGAGTTTTTTTGATCAAGCTGCAATGTATATTGAATCGTTTTCTGCCCATGTTCCCTTGGAACTGTATACGGGAGTAGCCTCTTTTATTGAAGAAGTGATTGCTCCTATCCCGTCACCCTTTGTGATGACTTCAGCGGGAACAATTGCAGAAGCACAAGGACGAGCTGTTGCATACCTATTAACCTTGGCGCTTATCGGAGCAGTCGGAAAAACACTAGGTGCTCTTTTGTTATATTTAGTTGCTGATAAGGGAGAAGACTTGATTGTGAAAAAATATGGAAGATTCTTCGGGGTAACACACCGTGAGCTGGAGAGTATTGGAAAGCATTTCAAAGGACACTGGCGTGATGATTTTATTTTAGCTGGACTTCGCGCTCTTCCTATTATTCCCAGCGCCCCTATCTCCATCGTATGTGGCGTGATTAAGGTTGGCCTTCGTACCTATATCGTCTCTACTTTTGTGGGAACGATCGTTCGCAACATGATCTTCTTATATTTTGGATATGCCGGACTTGCAAGTTACCAGGCCATTATTCATGGAATGGAAAGTGTTGAGTCGTTGATGCAAGTGGGAATGGCAGTCGTTATCGGACTCTTTATCGTCTGGATCTATTGGAAGCGTCACAAGCGACAAATGGAACATGGAAAAGAAGATTAAGATTCGGTCGTGTCACCTTCAAGCAAAGGTTTTTGTTTTTCTAAGGCAAGCTGGCGAATATTTGAAATGCCTCTCCCTAAAGATCCAAGTACTTGCGAAGACGTAACATACATGTTTTGTGCATTGGTTAAGTGCTTGCCCAAGGTTGTATAGCTGGCTTCAAATCGCTCATATTCTTTTTGAACCCCTCGAAGCAACGTAAATGCTTCTTTAGTCTTGGATTCAATTTTCTTTCCCTCAAAAGACAGCATGATAGTCTGCAAATGTGCATACATGGTCGTTGGAGAGACAGGATACACTCGTCGTTCCCGGGCATATTCCAGGATTTGATCATTGGAAGCAATCTCATAATAGACTGATTCACTGGGAACATACATGAGCGCAAAATCCATCGTTCCTTCTTCAGGCAAGATATATTTTTGTGCTATCGCATCAATGTGTCGTTTCACATCACGGACAAACTCTTTGTGCGCATTTTCACGATCTGCTTGGGTTTCTCCGGTAAGCATCAATTGAAAGTGTTCCATCGGAAATTTGGAATCGATAGGAATAATGCCAGCATCGGTTTGAATTGCTGCGTCCACAATGGATCCACTTCGGAATCGATGTTGCAAAAAGAAATGTTGTTTGGGAAACACCTGCCCAATCAAATCGGCTAACACTCGCTCACCCAAATTTCCACGTAGTTTCGGAGATTTCAGGAGTGCATCAAGCTCCTTCATAGACTTACTCACTTCAGAAAATTTTCCGGCTTCATGTTGAATTTGCCCCATGATTTCCGACGCTCTGGTTAAACGTTCATGAATATCACGTGTCTGTTGCTGCAAATTGGATGTGAGTTGAAATGAAGTTGCCTTCGAGCTTTCTACCAAGGATCGCTCCAAGTTTTGCATCTGTTGTTGCGATGCTTTCATCCATTCCACGAGCGTTGTATCGGACGTTTTTGGTTTTCGCATCACTAAATAGACCACAATACCAGCGAGTAGAAGACAGAGTAGTGAGAGCACAGCCGTAACCATAGAAAAGTCAGTATACACTTTTTTTCGCTTGGGTACCTGTAAGCCAGATTCTGTACATTTGTGACAACCATTTCTCTAATGCCTGCATCATTATCACCAAGAAAAGAGAAGCGTCCATTATGGTGAAGGTCGGCAGTTGCAGCGGGGAGGATTGCCCGTTTCACTCCCACCCGAAGGTGGGCATCGTCACTGTTGCTCTAACTGTATCTTCCAAAGGAAGATCCTCTAGTATTATCTAGAGCACCCTGCTTCTTGCTGTCTGGACTTTCCTGACCACATCTTGCGATGAAGCCCGGTTGTCCGGTACCCAAGCCACTCTATTATAGCTTTCCCGTCCACATTTACCTAAATCTTTACAAAAACTCCTCTTTTTCCCAAGCCACTTGAGGAGTATGATTGTCTCAATAGTTTTTGAGTATACAAATAGAATAAGGAGTCACATGAACGATTACTACCCTACTCCTCTCGAGGATACCGTTGCTACGAGTGTATCTGCATTATTTACACAAATCGTTATTTTCCTTCCTCGCTTGGCGTCTGCACTTCTCGTTGGAATTGTTGGTGTTTTATTTGCACGTGCAATTCGAGGATTGGTCATTGGGTCTTTGAAGCGTATTAAGCTGTCCAAAAATCTGGAGAAAACTCCCTTTGCTGAGTTTCTTCACAATGCCGAAGTCTCAAACACTGCTGAGAATGTCATCGGTGGCGTTGTCTACTGGGTGATCGTTCTCTTTATTTTGTACACAGTGGTGACAATTCTTGGACTCGATACCGCTTCTGCTATCTTAAATCGAGTACTTTTCTATATTCCAAAGATTGTGTCTGCATTGCTTATTTTTGTCTTTGGCGTATTACTGGCAGGTATTGCAGAAGCCGTCGTCAAGGGAATGGTAAAGTCCATCGATCCACGCACAGGACGAATGGTTGGGAAAATTTCCAGCTACTTAATCATCATCTTGGCTTCCATGGCTGCGATTAGCGAGCTTGGAATCGCCCAACAGTTTATTACGATTCTCTTTACTGGATTCGTCGTTGCTGTTTCTTTGGCACTAGGATTAGCCTTTGGACTCGGAAGCAAAGATACAGTCTCTCGAGCGATGGGAGAATGGTATGAGCGAATGCGAAAAGAAGAATAGATTCTTTCATCAGTGAAAAAAGATATCTACAACAATCTTTGATATATCAATAGACATACAAACCCCACTCATTGAGTGGGGTTTTGGTATCAGTACTTGTATACAGAATTTAGACTGAGAACTTTCGAATCAAGCCGACGCACCGTCCTTGAATACGAACTCTCGTTGCATAGATAGGTTGCATCTTGGAATTTGCGGGTTCCAAGCGAATACGAGTTGCTTCTTTATAGAACTTCTTTAATGTGGCCAGTCCGTTATCAAGAAGAGCTACCACAATGTCACCATTGGTGACTTCCTGTTGTTCTTCAATCACAACGAAGTCTCCATCAAGGATTCCTTCCTCAATCATACTGTCGCCTTTTACCTGCAACACATAGGCACGTTTCTTTCCGGTAATCAGTTCGGGAGATACCTTAAAGGTTGCATTTGGATCAGTGTATGGCTGGATTGGTTGACCTGCAGCAATGAAACCTAACAAAGGAAGGTCAACTGCATCAGTCAGTCGCAAGAAGGTGCGATCAACGAGTTCAAGTCCGCGAACGGTTCCTTCATATTTTTTGATCACACCTTTACGAATCAAAGCTTGCAAATGTTCATGGACAGTTGCGAGAGATGACACTCCTATAGAGTTTGCAATTTCTTGCAAGGTTGGAGAGTATCCATTCTTTTGGATGTACTGGGCGATAAAGTCGACGATCTGTCGCTGACGTTTATACAAGGTAATGGGCATACGGTCTCCTTTCGGAAGAAAGTTATACGAATAAAAATGGGTTTTTCCGTAATTAACCCACCATACCCAAAATAGGCACGAATAGTCAACTGGATCAATTGTAATCTTTGTAGAACAAAATATTTTGCACTTGCTTACACAAATTATTTATATGTATGCTTTCAATAAGAAATGGTATTCGTATAGTCATACATCTATGAAAAAATTATTGATTGGTGCCTTTGTTTTATTTGTTCTTGTAACTGGTGGGGTAACGCTTTCAAGAGCTCAATATGGAGAGGTTTTAGGTGAACAAGCGCAAGTGAATACCACTCGACCTGTTAAACCTGATCCTCGCACCAACCCAACCGATCCACGCAAAATGGCACCACGTCTTCCAGTTCAACCTATTCAAATTGGAACACAGACACTTGAAATGGAAGAAAAGGAACTTCGTGTAAAAGAAATAGAAATGCAGCAAAACACGCAAAAAAACTGGACTGAATATCAAAAAATGAAGGAAGAAGAGATTGCACAAAAGCGAAAAGAAATGCAAGAAAAGAAAAAAGAACTAACGGAACAACGAAAAGTTTGTGAACTCCAAGCCAAACAGGCTCAGCAAGAGCGCTTATTGGCCCGAAAAGAGCTTGCCAAAGAATGTACATACCGTAAATTTGAGTCCCAAATCGATCCAAAAGTTGATGCAACTGCATATGCTGAGGAACGAAAAGCCTTCCAAGAAAGCGAAGTTGCTCGTATGAAAGACTGTAAACTGAGTCTGCGTCAATTTGACCTAGAAACTCGCAAGAAACTCTTGGAAATCAAGCAATCGTGCTATACAACCGAGAGAACAGTCTTGGGTCTCTATACAGAAACTGCTTGGGACCAACAACCAGAGATCATTGAGGCAGTTCCATACGCTCAATAACACCAAATACGTATCTGAGCCCACTCCTCTTCCAAGAGGGGTGGGTTTTTCAATTCGGTGTATCTATGGCATAATAGAAGGTTCACATGGCCCGCTTTGACCTGCAATCCCCTTACCAGCCGATGGGTGACCAACCGCAGTGTATAGATACGCTGACAGGATGGATCCAACAAAAAGACAAACACCAGGTACTCCTTGGTGTAACTGGGAGTGGAAAAACGTTTTCTGTTGCAAATGTTATTGCCAACACGCAAAAACCCACCTTAGTTATTGCCCATAACAAGACCTTGGCGGCACAACTCTATCAAGAATTTCGAGATTTCTTTCCCAACAACGCGGTCAGTTATTTCGTGTCTTACTACGACTACTACATGCCGGAGAGCTATATTCCCTCCACAGATACGTACATCGAGAAAGAAACCGAGATTAACGACGAAATTGACAAGCTACGCTTAGCAACAACCACAAACTTACTAACGAGACCAGATTGTATTGTGGTAGCTTCAGTTTCGTGTATCTACAACCTAGGTTCACCGATTGAGTACGGAAAATACATCTTCGAAATGATAGAGGGAGAACTGATTTCTAGACAATCCCTGCTCTCCAACTTAGTGAACCTGCAGTATGACCGCAATGACATTGATTTGTCCCGTGGAACTTTTCGAGTCAGAGGAGAAACAGTACAGGTATGGCCGGCGTATGAAGACACAGCGATTTCGATCACGATGCTTGGAAACCAAATTGAGCGCATTACTCGCATTGATCCACTGACTGGCAATGCAATCGATGGCACTTCACTTGAGAAAGATCGTATGGAGACAAGACAAGGAAGTAAGCGGTATGTGCTGTATCCTGCCAAGCACTACATGACAAATCCCAAAACCCAGGCACAAGCACTTGACGAGATCGAAGCGGATTTACAAAAAAGGTTAGCTGAATTTCGAAGCGCTGGAAAAATGCTGGAAGCCTATCGACTGGAACAGAAAGTACATTATGACGTCGATATGATCCGCGAACTTGGATTCGTAAATGGAATTGAGAACTATTCACGATACTTTGATGGGAGGAAACCTGGAGACAAACCCTTCTCGTTAATGGAGTATTTCCATGAGAATGCCAAGACCTTTGGAGATGGATCTTTCTTAACAGTTATTGATGAAAGTCATATCACCATTCCTCAGATCCGAGGTATGTATAACGGTGACCAATCACGCAAACAGACACTGATTGATTATGGATTCCGTCTCCCCTCAGCTCTTGATAACCGCCCCTTAAAATTTGAAGAATTTTTGCGAACTGTTGACCAAACCCTGTATGTCTCAGCAACACCAAGCCCTTGGGAGTTATCAATGAGTGACGGTCACGTCGCAGAACAGCTTATTCGTCCAACAGGGCTTCTTGAGCCAACAATTGATATTCGAAAGAGTGAGGGGCAAATTGATAACTTGCTTTCGCAGATTATCGTTCGTAAACAAAAAGGACAGCGTGTTCTGGTAACAACACTTACCAAGCGCATGGCGGAAGTTCTCACCGAATACTTAAATGATGAGAAAAAGATGCGTGCGGTTTTGGAAAAATCAGGACTTGGTGACAATGTGGTACTGCCAAAGGTTGCATACTTGCATTCAGATATAGATACCTTGGATCGCTCAGAAATCCTGACAGATCTTCGTACCGGCGTCTACGATGTGTTAGTAGGTATTAACCTTCTTCGTGAAGGACTGGACCTGCCTGAAGTTACCTTAGTGGCCATCTTAGATGCAGATAAAGAAGGCTTTTTGCGTTCAGCATCGTCACTCATTCAGATCATGGGACGAGCAGCTAGACATCATGAAGGTAAAGTAATTTTGTATGCAGATAAAATAACTGGATCGATGCAAACTGCAATTGATGAGGTCAATCGCCGTCGCACGAAACAGGAAGAATATAACAAGCTGCATGGCATCACCCCAATGACGATCAATAAGCCTATCAGGGAACAGTTAATTAAACGAGAAAAGAAAGACGAGGAAGTACCACTCACCAAGAAACAGAAACTCATTCAGCTTGATAAGAAAACAGCGATCGATATTGAGAAAATAGATCCAGATAGCTTAACACCAGCTGATAAAGCAAAGTTGATCAAACAGTTAACGAGAAAAATGAATGATGCTGCCAAAACATGGAACTTTGAGCTAGCAGCTAAAATGAGAGATACTATCGCAAAACTTTCTTAAAAAAAGTTTATCCTTCTTTCCCTAGCAAAACTGTTCGGATTTCGTGTGAGAACTCACGGAGTACAACTCGTACGATGATATATACGGGAACAACAAGTAGTGCTCCCATCACTCCTCCGAATCGAACCCCCGCTAAAATCAAAATGATTGAAGTAATTGGACTTATTCCAACCGCTTTCTTCATCACTTGTGGAACAACAACATTGTTTTCTACGCTTTGAATCAGCATATACAGAACCGCAGTGATAAGTCCCATCAAAGGAGAAATCGTGACAGCTGCAATGAAGACTGCAGGGATCGCAGCAATTGTTGGACCCAAGTTTGGAAGTGCTTCCAACAATCCTGCCATGATTGCCAACGGAACTGCATAGGGAACACCAAGAATCACTAATCCGACATAGGTGAGAACTCCAATAACTACCATTAGGATAAATTCCCCTCGTACCCATGCTCCTAAATTCTCTTCAACCGCATTAAACAATTTTCTGCTTCGCTCGTCTCTGTCTTTGGTGCGAAATAAAAATGATGCGTATCGGTACAAGTGTTCCCGTTCCAGCAGCAAATATAAAGTTAAAACTAAGACTGTAAAAATCGAGAAAATGAGAGAAAACGTCGAGGTTATATACGACACCACGGTTCCTACTGAAGACCCATACTGATTCACTAATGCAGTGATTTCATCATAGGTGAACTGCAAATTGGTCAATTCATCTAAAAATGGAAGTTTGGGAAGATTGAAATTATTGACTAGATGAATCGTCTGATCAACCAATGGAGGAAGCAACAACCCAAGTGATGCTACTAAGAAAAAAATTAGTAACAAATACACGATCAAAACTGAAAAACCTCTTCCTAGTTTGAATCGTTGTAGGCGAGTAACAAGTGGATGGAGTGCTGTCATTAACACAAACGACAGTAACAATTGGATGAGAATGTCCAACGTTCTTGAAATGACAAATAAGCCAAAAATAATAAGCAATGTGTAAAATATGGTTTTGACTGAAATTTCAACTTTGTATGGTTTCATACGTTTCCTCATCCCGTGCCTTCTCATTGTACCAACCTATTGCCATTTGTAATACCTCTTCTTTAAAGTTTGAATTACTCGTATCTACCCATTGAATGTGTTTTTCTCGTTTCCACCAGGTCATTTGTCGCTTTGCATATTGAACCTCGTGTTTTGTCCACAAAGAAAGAAGTTCTTCTTTATTCACTTGTCCATCGACAAAACGCTCAATATCAAAGTATCCCAGTGCCAATTTCGCTTCTGGTTTCCAGTCAGGAAAGCTGTCTTTTAAAAAAGTGTATTCTTGGATAGCACCTTGAACTATTCGTTCGCGAACTCTAGCTTCTATCCGTTGTTCGACTGTTTCTTTATCGACTAAGAGCCCAATCCAGTTCACGTCACCTATAGAAAAAATAGAAACGAATAATGGAGATCTCACTTGCTTTTGAGGAATCCACCCATCACGCATATGCTTTGAAACCGCAATTTCAATCGCTCGAATAAGACGACGTGGATTGCGCTGATCCGAAAGGTTCATATGTTCAAATCGTCTTCTATCAAGCCGACGGAGACGCTGCTGGAGTTCTTCAACAGAACAAGCTCCTAGTTCTTCACGTAGTGATTGATTTGGCCCTACAGCAGATGTCTTCGGCGCTTTAAATAGCGACAATGTGTAGAGCGGTGTTCCACCTACAATGAATAGTATTCTGTTGTCTGCTTCTACACACTCTTTGACCAGCTGTGCATATGAAAGAAATTGAGCTAGGGACCAATCTTGATTCGGTTCGACCATATCAAGACCAAAGATACGAATGATCCCATCAGTGTATATACTCACTGGAGTACCCTGGATTTGAATTGTTTCTTGTCGAAAATCAGAGGGAAGATCTTTTCCGGTTACGATGTCCTGTTCCTTGTATGCTTGTTTTGAATCGACAACAAGGATATCAACCCTACCTTGGAATAGTGGATTTGACGCAAGCCACAGTGAAAGAGATGTTTTCCCGCTCGATGTAGGACCGACAATGAGAAGTGGTTTTTTCATTACCATAGGCCCTAAACGACTTTTGGTCGAATGTGTAAGTTATCTTTATTAATAATCTTATCTAATATCTCCCATCGACGCTTTTTTTCTTTTTGCGAGACATCATCTGTATACAATCTACTGCTTGCAGTCCCGGGGCGTGGAGAATACTGAGCAACAAATCCAAGCTTCCAATCCATCTCCTTGGCGAACTCGACTGTCTCTTCAAATTCTTCGAGTGTTTCTCCACAAAATCCCACGATAATATCGGTACCTATTACCACATCAGGAACAGCGTTTCGAAGTTTTTTTACCAACTCCCGGTAATGCTCTTTGGTGTAGCCACGATTCATACGGTAGAGGACACCATTACTTCCAGACTGTAATGGAAGGTGCACATATCGATCAATTTTGGGATTTTGGGCAATCTCTTGAATCAAGGCATCATGGAAGTCCCATGGATTACTGGTCAAAAAACGGATCAAGCGTATTTGCGGATGCTTTGATACGGCTTGCAGAAGACGAACAAACGGAGGAACTTCTGGGGCTTTTTCATATTGACTGGAGTTATCAGGAATTTCTTCACGAGTCAGTTCTCGCTCTTGTCGCATGAGCATTTTTCGCAAACCAATCCCCTCTTTTTCTAGCCCCCATGAATTCACATTTTGTCCAAGAAGTGTAATCTCGGTGTACCCTTGCAAGACTAACTTTTCTACTTCAGCCAGAATGTCTTCCATTGGTCGTGACTGTTCTCTCCCACGCGAATATGGCACGATACAGTACGTACAAAAAGAATTACATCCAGCGGAAATTGGAACCCAGGCGTGTTTTTTATCTTTGCGAACCACGGCACTATTGAATCCTACCTCATTGATAGGAAGGATTTCATCGACCATCGGGGCTATCTGGTATATTTTGTCATGACCATGGTGAGTCATGCATCCAGTTAGGATCAATTTCGGTTTAGGCTTTCCAACAGATTCAAAATGGGTCACGACATTGAAAAGGAATCCTCGAGCACGGTCCTCTGCAGTCTGGCGAATAGCACAAGTATTTACCACGATTTCATCAGCATCTTTCCAGTCCTTTGCCTCGCAAAAACCACGGGCCTCGTAGTCGCCTGCGATCCGCTCGGAGTCAGATTTGTTGCTTTGACAGCCAAAGGTGTGGATAAAATATTTCTGTTGCATGAAGATATATTTTACCAGAGAAAATCGGGTTGTTTCCGCGTTAACACTTGACAAAGGATGAAGAGAAGAGACAATATGACCCGAAAGGAATCATTCTTATGACAGGGATACTTGAACGTTTAAAGCAGTTGAACCCGGACAGGAATGTAGCATTTACTGCAGTAGAGCAATTAAGTTCCGATGAGGATATTCTGGAATTTTATAATGAATATGTAAAATGGATGAGAGATGGAAAAGTAAGCAATCCAGAAAGCGTTGCTATCGGGAATTTGAGTTATATCGTAGTATATTATAGTCAAGAAATAACACAGAGATGGAAAAATGCACTGCCCAACTTCAGTCATCCAGTCTTTGGTTCAGATATTCTTTGGCAAAAAAAGGAATAATTTATTCGTAGCGTAAGGCCTCTATGGGAGAGAGCTTACTTGCTCGTTTTGCAGGAATAACTCCAAAGATGATACCAACTGCTGCAGACACTCCAAAAGCAAGTAACACAGAGTCAAAGGTGACTTGAGCAGGAATAAATTTACGAATGAGCAAGGATAGAACAAAGGCAAGGCCGGTCCCAATCATTCCTCCAAGTACTGACAACGTAGCCGCTTCAATAAGAAACTGAATAAGAATCACGTTTGGAGTTGCTCCTAAGGCTTTTCGAAGTCCGATCTCACGTGTGCGTTCAATAACCGAAACCAGCATGATATTGAGTATTCCAATTCCACCAACAACCAAGGATATTGCAGCGATGCCACCAAGGCCTGTTGTTAACGCGCCTAAAATCTGATTGATCGTTTGTAGTACTTGCTTTTGATCAACGACTGAAAACTCATCTTCCTTAAAGCGCTTACCTAGTTCCTTTTTTATATCATCCATGGCAGCGCCCATAACTTCTCTGGAACGGGCTTGAACAGTAATTTGCGTAATTGTCGTTGCTCCACTCATTTTCATGAGGACTTCAACTGGAACATAAATCATGGTGTCAAAAGAAGGACCACCAAATCCACTTCCACGTTCTTTCGCAACCCCAACCACCTTAAACTGTTGGCTTCCAATTGTTATCTTTTTTCCAACCGGATCCGTTTGTCCAAATAACTCTGTTGCTATTTCAGAACCTAAGACTGCAACGCGAGTATTTGAAAGATACTCTGCATCGGTAAAAAAACGCCCTTTCGTCGTTTTCGTATCAGTAATTTCGGCGTACGTCGCATTCGTTCCATAAATCATCGTCCGTTTACTTTTATCCTTAAACGACGCTTTAATTGACGCGGTATATTCTGGGGCTACTGCTTTCACGTGTTCTCGCAAGTTACCAACAGCTTGCATATCTCGCAATTTCAATTTATTGGCAAGCAGAGCTGTCATTTGACTCTCTGCACTAAATCCGCCTCCTTCTCCAAATAGGTTTCCAGGAAAGACATAAATATTGGTTGCACCAAAAGAATTGAACTGTTCTTCAATATAGCTTTGCAGTCCACTTCCAATAGATGTAAGCAAAATGACTGATCCCACACCAATGATGACACCCAACATTGTTAAGAGTGTTCGCGTCTTATTTGCAAAGATTGCGGCAAAGGCAATGATGAATGCATTCAAAATTGTTTGCATAGTTACCGTTTTGGTTTTGTTTTTTTGGTGTCTGTTATGATCTCTCCATCCTTCACTCGAATTTGCCGTTTTGCGTAGGAAGCCACATCTGGTTCATGGGTCACTAGGACAATCGTTTTTCCACGATCATGCAAATCCTGAAAAATTTTCATAACTTCTTCACCTGATTTACTATCCAAGTTTCCTGTTGGTTCATCGGCAAATATAATAGCTGGATCGTTCACAAGAGCACGAGCAATAGCAACACGTTGTTGCTGACCACCTGAAAGTTGTGCTCGGGTATTCTTTAATCGATCTCCCAAACCAACATCTTCCAAAATAGCTTGGGCTCTTCTTTCACGCTCTTGTTTACTCACATTGGCATACACGAGCGGTAATGCCACATTCTCCAACGCACTGGCTTTCCCAAGTAAGTTAAATTGTTGGAAGACAAACCCTATTTCTTTATTTCGAAGAGCGGCCAAATGTTTTTCTGAATATCGCTGCACACTATGATCTTTGAGCTTGATAATTCCACTGGTAGGAGTATCAAGTAGACTCATTACCTGCAGAAGTGTCGATTTCCCCGAGCCTGAAGGACCCATGATCGATACATATTCACCTTGCTGAATTTGTAAAGAGACACCACGCAGTGCGTGGATTTGCTGATCACCCAATGTATATGTCTTATATACATCGATCAATTCTAAAAGCGCCATATGCAAACTACTTATTCTGGGATTACAACTTGATCACCTTCCGATAAACCCGAGAGGACTTCTATAGTGCTCTCACTTTCAATTCCAGTGGTAATTTCTTTCTCAACTGATTTCTTTGGATTTTGAGGATCTTGTACTTCAACGTATGTCTTGCCGTCTTTCTCCATCGTAGCTTCCAGAGGAATGGAAAGCACATTTTCCTTTCGATCGAGAATGATAGTCATAGTGCCATTCATCCCTAGCCGATAGAGGGCAGCATCTGCTTCTGAAAAAGAAACACGAACTGGAAAAACTGTCCCTCCACTCGAACGAGAGGACACATCTGCCTTAAGACCGATGAAATCAATAATACCCTCTACTTCTTCATCAGGATATGCATCGAGAGTGATGCGTACAGGTGTCCCTACTTTTATTTTTCCAATATCTATTTCATCAACTTCAGCGTCAAACAACAGTGTTTTCGGATCAACAATTTCAAATATGTCGGTTGCCATTACTTGTACACCAGCTACTTTCACAGGCAAGCTTGTTACAACTCCCTCTATAGGGGCATACAAAGAGGAGTTACGAATCGCGATATCCCGAAGTTCAACATCAATCACACTATTATCAAGCGCAAGTTGTGACTTTTGCGCAAGTCTGCGAAGTTCAAGATTCGGATCAAGATCTTTTCTGTCATCCTTTGTTTGTTCAAAATCGAGTCGTTCTGTCATGTACAGATTTAACGATTTTGATAGATTTTTCTGTAGATCTCTGGCATCTACTGATGCTATCGTTTGATACTTTTTTACGTACTGTCCTTCTTTTACTGGCAGATACGTGAGTTTCCCACCCGCCAAAAATTTTAATGATGCTTTTTGGTCCGCATCAACTTTGCCAGGAACTTCAATGGTGGATTCGATTGTTTCACGAGTAACCGCTACAAAGGTAAGAGGTTTTTGTGCAGTTGCACGTGAACGGAAATACAAAAATCCTCCTACCACAAGGAGAATGAGGAAGATAAGCCAGTATCGTTTAACTTTGGAAAAATATCGTTTCATAAAATCTACAGATTCCAGTATATCGCATCCTCTTACAACAAAACACCACTTGATCCTATTGATAGCTTGTGGCTAAATACTGTCTTTGTACGATAAAACAGCCACTATTACCTAAAAGCTATGACAAAGTTTGCAAAGTACTATCAACAAATGTGGGATACAAACACGCAAGTGTTATCAAAATTTCAAGATGCACATGATGCCTACAAAACAAATCAAAAAGATAAAACACTAAAAGAAGAATTTGACTCCTGGGGGAAACTTGCTCGCGAAATTATGGAGGATTGGGATAGAAGGCTTTGCATGCAAATGGAGAAAGGCTATAACGGAATGTTTTCATCAAAAGTCAGTGAAAAATTCTGGAGTGAAATAAAAAAAGATTTCCCATTGGTTGATCTTGTGGGTGTTGAAGTTACATTTGTCTACTAGCAGTCTAAACAGTAGATACTAGGATTTTTCTCATTTCAGCCTTGTAATCTTCCACATTTGGTTGATCAAATGCGTTCACCTGCAATAGAATTCCCAGGATCATAACGGTTATCATCTGAAGTTGCAAGAAATACCCTAGATGGTATGCATCAACAGCATCCATATGAACATGAACAAAGGGAATAGAGTATTTTTGATAACTTACTTTCACAGCTTCCAGAATTGCATCCATGATCGTTTCTACTTTTTTCCCGGCAATTCCAGATACCAATGGGGTTGTTCTCTCGTCCACTATGTACTCACTTGCTTCTGTTGTAGATATGAACGCTGTGATAAACGGCTGTGGTCCACCTAGATACGATTGCACAATCGAATGAAGATCAGCTGAACCAATAGATACCGTTGGAATCATTCCTTTCCCATTTTTTCCTAAACTTTCTGCAAACAGTTGACGATACCACTTTCCAACGGTTTCAAGTCTTGGTGCAAAAAAGAACTGATCATAGACAGTTTTTCCCTGTTGCATTGCAGAAAATGCAAAGCTTGCAAGTGTAGCCGCAAGTGAATCATGCTGTATGTTCTGTGTCCTAGCATCGAACGCGCCTTTTCGTAGTTGCTTAATATCTACCCCTGCTAATAGTAGTGGCAGTAAACCAACCGCTGAAAATACACTGTATCGTCCACCTACTTTGGTAGGAATTGATAGACCCAGATACTGGTTTTGAGTCGCTACAGTCTCTAGCTTTGATCCCGGATCCGTAATCATTACTACGCGAGAGTGCGGAAATGTACCATAGTGTTTGGAAAGCTCTGCAAAAAGAATGGAAAAGTTTGCTACTGTTTCGGTTGTAGTTCCTGATTTGCTTATACACACGAGAGCAATCTCATCTGCTTTCGTAGATGATTCGAATACAGTATTCAATATGTTTTGTAATGTCCAGGGATCGACGGTATCAGCAAAAAATAGCTTTGCACCAGAAAGATCTGGAAGTAGAGCATCATAGATTGCCTTTGTTCCTAAGTTTGATCCACCAATACCAACTACAATCACATTTTTGGTTTGTGATCCTAATTGTGATGCGCATGCAAAAACAGCTTCAAGAATTTTTTCATCATCAGGAACTAGAAGCGATGCGTAATCTGATGTGTAGTCCGTGTTCTGTATGGTTTCTTCCAGAGGAGAAAGAATGTTCTTATCGAATGTGGATGCAATATCAGGTGTTTTCTTAGTTACCATACGTCCTCCATTTTCGTATCTTGACTATACGCTACCTTCTGAAAAAGAAAAAGGTTTCGCCAAACACTAGGGAGAAAAGTCAAGAGTTGTTTACCTTATGAATTCTTTGTATGCTTAAGATAACTGCTCGTGACGTGCAGTACTTTTGGTATGGATAAGGACGTATAAACGGTATAAAGTGAATGTATATGCCAGATCAGCTTCCGGCACCATCAGCTCTTATTGGACTTGGGGTTGTAGCCCTTCAAAAGGAAGTGTTGATTTATTTCGCTCAGCATGAACAAAGAACGCTACTTCATACTGCCTCAAGCAAGAATGGGACTGAGATCCATACACATAAAGATCATCCCGTGATCTCTAGTTTAATTGGCAAAGAAATTGAACCTGGAAGCTTATCGGATTTCCGATTTACAACCCTTTCTGACTCGTATGGTTTGCTGTACAAGGAGAAAGAAGGAGTGGGTTCTTCCATTTACTTTGCAACCTCTGTAGATCACCAGAACTGGACTACACAAGGAAAAACTGAAGGTGTGAACGAAACAGGAGTCATCGTTCCCCATTTTAAACATGATGATAAGTACGTGATGTATGTCGGGGAGAAAAACATTCATGCGGCGTACTCAAGTGATTTGCTGCATTGGGAAGTTTCTTCCAAACCAGTGCTCTATCAGATGGAAGATCAGTTTGGAACTATACCTTTAAAAGTTGGAACGGTTATCCCTACACAAAATGGCCTGTTAGTTATCTTTTATGCCATCGCCCGAGAAGCAAATGGTGAACATTACTCCCTTCATGCTGCATTTTTTGATCCTGCGGACCCGTGCAACATTTTGCAGCGTTCTGAGACCTTATGGGAGCAAACCGAAGAGTGGAGTGGTCGCTCAGTGACACCAATTGGAGTCGTGTATTACAACAAGAAACTTATTTCGTATTGGGATTTCCATGAAGAAGGAATGTTTGCTATAGCCCATACGTCACTAAAACATTACACAATTCCTCATTCTGTTCGAGCAACAGACCTTCAACGGATTACACAAAATCCGCTACTAACACCAGTGTCCGCACATTTCTGGGAATCAAAAGCGGTCTTTAATCCAGCGGCCGTTGTCGAAGATGGGAAAGTTCATTTGCTATACCGCGCAGTCGGTGACACTGATCAATCAATGTTAGGATATGCAGCCAGTACAGATGGAATTACTTTTGATGAGCGATTAGAAGAGCCTGCATACATCCCTCGCGCGGATTTTGAGGGAGCATGTCAAACCCTAGCACCCAAAGAATCGGGGTACGAGAGTCCATACATGTCTGGCGGTGGGGGATTTGGTGGCTGTGAAGACCCAAGGTTGACTCGAATTGGTGATCAATACTATCTGACCTATGTTGCCTATGATGGATGCAGTCCCCCAAGAGTTGCATTAAGTTCTATCTCTGTTGAAGACTTTTTGCATAAGTGTTGGAACTGGAAGGAACCAGTGCTTATCTCCCCACCAGGAGTGGTCGATAAAAATGCAGTTATCTTTCCTGAAAAAATTAACGGAAAGTTCGTCATTCTCCATCGAATTTTCCCTAATATTTTGCTCGACTATGTCGACTCCCTTGAAGGGTTTGATGGAAAGACATTTTTGAAAGGGGAACATGTCATTAGACCTTCACGAACTGGCTGGGATAACAGAAAGATTGGGGCGGGTGCACCTCCAATTAAAACCAAGGATGGATGGCTTCTTATCTACCACTCGGTAGGAGAAGCTGATCCCGGCCGATACAAAATGGGAGCCATGTTACTTGACTTACAGGATCCTACTAAAGTTCTTTATCGAACGGTCGCTCCAATTCTGGCTCCTGATGACTTCCATGAAAATAATGGGTGGAAAGCAGGAGTTGCATATCCATGTGGTGCCGTTGTGTTAGGGGACATGTTGTATGTGTACTATGGTGGAGCAGACACTGTTATTTGTGCTGCGGCAGCCAACCTTGATACCCTCTTGCAAGAACTGAAGGAAACAGGAAAAGTTCATCTTTCACCCATGAGTATTCACACAAGGCATAAGTTGTTTTAAGTAGATTATGTACTAGTATCCAAATAGTTGCACAGGTACACTTTGCCGTATGGTTTCAATTACCCGTTTCGAAAATAACCCCTTCCTTCTTCCAGATAGAAATAAACCATGGGAATCGATCGCTGCATTTAATGGCTGTCCAGTAAAAGTAGGAGATACGTACCACATTGTGTATCGTGCGTTGTCTTTGTCACGCGAATCTTCCATTGGCTATGCAACCAGTTCCAATGGAGTACAGTTTGGAGAGCATACGCAAATCATCAGATCAGATTTTGAATGGGAGAAGTACGGTTGTGAAGATCCCCGCATTGTCCATATTGATGGGACGTTCTACATCACATATACAGCCCTTTCAACCTTTCCTTTTTCTCCACCCGGTATAAAATTAGCAATTGCAAAAACAAAAGACTTCACAACGTTTGAAAAGCATCCAACCACGACGTTCAATTCCAAGGCCATGGCACTTTTCCCGGAGAAAATTAATGGAAAGTTTGCAGCCATTCTCACAGCACAAACTGACATGCCTCCTGCCAAAATTGGAGTTGCCTTGTTTGATCGTGAAGAAGATATATGGTCACCAACATTTTGGGACACATGGTATACAAATTTATCTGCACACGTCATTCCATTACAGCGTCATGCAAATGATCACATTGAAGCCGGCGCTCCTCCAGTGAAAACTGAAAAGGGGTGGTTATTCATCTACTCCTATATTCGAAACTACAAAAGCGACAAAAAAATATTTGGAATTGAGGCTGCATTATTAGATTTAAACAATCCAACCAAGGTTATTGGTCATACGCAAAATCCGCTTATGCTTCCGGAAACTGCGTATGAACGCGTTGGAGACGTTCCCAACGTTACCTTTCCAACAGGTGCCTTAGTAGAAGGTGACACACTGCATCTGTACTATGGTGCTGCTGACACGACGTGTTGTCGTGCGTCTTTGTCGTTGTCAGATCTGCTTACGCAACTCACTACAGTAGGAAAAGTTCCAACCCGCGTCTCGACAACAAAAGTAAACATGATCAAGAGTCCAACGAATCCTATTATTTCACCAGTCGCTGAAAGATCTTGGGAAAGTAAGCTCACTTTTAACCCCGCAGCAATCTATGAAGATGGAAAAGTGCACATTTTGTATCGAGCTATGGGAGAAGATGACACATCGGTGGTCGGATACGCTTCAAGTATGGATGGACTTCATATTGATGAGCGTCTTCCAGATCCAGTGTATGTACCACGAGAAGATTTTGAGGCCAAAAAGAATCCAGGAAATTCCGGCTGTGAAGACCCAAGACTCACTCGCATTGGCGATCGAATCTACATGATCTATACGGCTTGGGATGCACAAACCACAACCAAAGTTGCGATGACCAATATTAGTGTTGATGACTTTACTGCCAAGCGATGGAATTGGACGACACCGATTATTATTTCTGACCCCAAAATAAATGATAAAGATGCAGTCGTGTTTCCAGAAAAAATAAATGGGAAGTATTACTTCCTCCATCGTCTTGACCCTGACATGTGGATTGATTGTGTTGATGACCTGGAGTTTGCCTCAAAACCATTTTTTACTGGGACTATCATGATGAGTCCACGAACAGGGAAGTGGGATGACTTAAAAATTGGAGTGAGCTGTCAACCAATTAAAACTGATAAAGGATGGCTGCTTATCTACCATGGCGTAAACAGCAATGACAAATTCTATAGACAGGGGGCTGTTCTATTAGATTTAGAAAACCCTGATTATGTTCTTGCTCGTTTGGATGAGCCGATTTTGGAACCGAAAACGTGGTATGAAAATAATGGATTGCGTCCAGGAACTACATTCGTGTGTGGGGCAGCTGTCATTCACAACGACCTCTTCCTCTATTATGGAGGTGCGGATCAATTCACAGCCGTTGCCACAATCCCTATGGAAACAATCCTCAGTGCATTCAGTTATGCTTAAGAGAGATTATTTTTGGATCCTTCGCACAAACTTCAATCCCGACCATGTGTCATCAACGGCACATACTTTGATATCAACAAACCCTTTCTGTAATAGAATATCCCTTAGGATTTGTTCGGAAAGATCAGTTTGAAGCTTTGAGGATTTTTTTGGCCAGCTAATCCATAACATGCCTTTTTCTTGTACATGAGAAAGACAAGTGGACACTTCTTTTTCCAATTGTGCTCTCGTTGTTGCAAAGATATGTACGTAGTCAACTGCCCTTGCCTTATTTATAGATTGTGCGACATGAATATCGTTTGGTAAGAATGGATATACTATTTGCGCAACTTCTGTGGGAATTGATACGAATACACACTGCATGTGCGGTTTGATTCCGAGTTTTTGTATAAGTGGTGTGGTCGAATATCCTGCCATATCCCCTTCCTCACGTACGAACTCTTTTCGTAACACCTACTGGATCTAATTGTGCCACTTCAAATGGAAGTCCAAGTTCTTGCGCTACTGTGTCTTCCAACCAACATCCAAGTGAATGGACATACCGAGGTAGTGCCACAGTCAGAGGTGGATGTAAGACATCCCTCCCTATCTCTTGAACAAAACTAATGGCTTTATCTGCAAACAGTTGATAAAAGGCCTTCCGCTCCTCAAATGTCATTTTATAGTTATTCATGCTGTGAGCTTGGTCAGCGGTAAGTTGCAAATTGTTTTCAAAGGAATCCATGTATTGGATGGGTAGTCCCATCATCATAGCTAACATGAGTGTGTTGTACTGTGTCTCTCCCCATGGTTTCCCATCAGGGGTATATCGACTTCCAACTTCGGCTGGAAAAAGAAGCTGAGTGTTTTGTAGGAATCCATGTGCGCATAGAAGTTCTAGTGCAGCAAGTGCGTCTGCACGATTGGCTGCTTTTATTTCTTCCAAGGTGGTAAGTGAGGATGGTAATCCTGCTGGGCTAGTTATAGGAGCACAAATGTATCGGTACGGAGCGTGAATAGTTTGTATTGTTGTTGTGTATTCCTGTGTCGGTGTTGTACACGTGGTAGGAGAAAAATGGATGAAACGATCAGCAATCATTTCCAAAGAATACACAACAGATCAAAAAAAGTGAAGTGAGTAGTATTTTAGCGGAATGTAAATACCACCCAGAGCGCATGCAGCATTCCTGGAACGTATCCGAGGATCGTTAACACTATATTTAAAAACAAATGAAACGTTACTCCTACTTCCAAAAAGACTGCTGCTGGAGGAAATACGAGTGCAAGAATGAGTTTTAATAGTTCTGGCATAGTGGAAATAACTATAGTGTATAAAATCGAAGTACCGTGTGAACGAGGCGTAAGAGTATGATAAGAGGAACAGTCTGCTCCTATTCTTCAACCGCTTATGGAGTTCATTCATAGATATCTGAAAAATGAGCAATAAAGTAAAAGCTCATTACAAACGGAAAAAGCTTCCGACTACATAGGCCGCAAACGCTGCTGTTCCACCCAAGATGAGATTTTCCAACACACTACGCAGCAGCTGTTGTCTCGTGACATAAAAACGGAAAATTCCCAAAAGAATCATTGCTCCAATAACTGCAAGGCATGAGAATAAAAACAAATCTGCAGTTGCAGGAAGTAAGATATAAGGGATCAACGGAATCATTCCAAAACTAACGAAGGAGCAAAAAGTCGTCAGTGACATAATCAGCGGATTCTCTATGGTGGGATTTGGAATTCCAAGCTCTTGTGTCATATGAAATTCCAACCAGAATTTCGTATTTGATTTATAGATTGTAGTAAGCTCTCTTGCTTGCTCCACAGAGAATCCTTTTGAAATTAAAATATCGATGGTTTCGTCTTCTTCACTTTGTATATTGGTTTGCATCTCGGCCGATTCTTGGTTTTCTTCATGCCGATATACATCTTGCGAAGATCGTGAAGAAAGGAAGCTTCCTAAAGCCATCGACACACCATCTGCAAACAAGTTTGCAAAACCAAATAACAAAACTGTAAACAAAGGGATACTTTGTACTTGTGCTTGTGCACCGGCAAATCCAGCAACGACTGCAAAAGTAGTCACAATTCCATCATTCCCTCCGTACACTATTTCTCGTAAATATCCGGAGAGATAGGAAATTTTATGTTCGGTTACGAGGTGTTTTCGAAGTTTTCGTGAATGCATACTGTAGCTAGTATACGCTCACAAGTAAGAGTTTGTGTTCCGTATTTTCCTATGTAACAATAGAATGTATGACGTTGCTTCACAAAGTGCTACTTGGGTTTTTAGGAGTTATTCTAATAACCAACGTTGTGTTTCTAAATGTGTACATTTTTAAAGTTCTTCCTGCAGAGCTGGCACGCGAAAAGGCAATTTCTTTGTATGCTCCTGTTCAGGATCAGGGTGATCAAGAAGTATGCGGAAGTGAGTGTCAACTATTTATTGAGGAGAGGATTTCTTCAGTAGTTGCAACCTTCTCAGCAGGAAAAGCTATAAAAACAACTTTTGTCCCAACAAATAGTCCCATTCCAAAACCAACTCCATCACCAACTCCGCAAGCCATTGCACTCGAATCGTATGTTCCGCTAGGGACAGGAAAAACCTCTAATGATCAGTGGGAAGATATACCTGGAACTGAAGGATACATTGACACAGCAAGTTATCCATCCATTCAAAAAGTATATTTTGAAGTAAACATGTACATCCCTACTAAAAATGGAAGAGTTTCTGCAAGACTCTATAATGTGACAGATAAACATCCAGTGTGGAATAGTGAAGTATCTTCCGAAAAAGAAGTGGGCAGTCTCCTTGCGGCTCAGATTAATTTAGATCAGGGGAATAAACTCTATCGGGTACAAATGAAGACGACCCTAAAGTATGAGTCTATTTTGTCGTTTGCAAGAGTAAAAATAATTACTTCTAATTCTAACTAGTGGGCAAGATGTTGTGCAACACATGTAAACAATGTTTCTATATCGAATGGCTTCGCAAGAAACCCATCTGCACCTGCTTCTTTTGAGAGAGACGCTACATTCGGATGCGCAGAGAAAAGAATGATT
Organism: uncultured Pseudomonadales bacterium; assembly: GCA_964574065.1. GTDB lineage: Bacteria > Patescibacteriota > Microgenomatia > UBA1400 > UBA12028 > CAZNKS01. The sequence continues at coordinate 24,074 of CAZNKS010000004.1, forward strand.
GGTGCATCACCTACGATCTTGGCTTTTTTTAACTCTTGAATGAATATATTTCCTGATTGCCCTGTCATGAAGAGATCAACAAATAAAAGGTCTGGCTGCATTCTTTTAATCACTGACAGAGCACGAGATGGATCGGTAACACATCTGACTGTATGAGACTGCGTTTCCAATGCAACACTCACTGCTTCAGCGATTGTTTCATCATCATCAATCAATACGATCTTTGCCATATATCATGTTGTTTTGCGTAGAGGTAAAGAAAAAGAAAAAGTGGCTCCTTTCCCAGGAATGCTTTTTACCCAAATTTTTCCTTCATGTCTCTTGATTATTTCATTAGTAATATACAAACCCATACCGAGACCAGGAAAGGTTTTATCAGTAGTATCAAACACCCGGTAAAAACGCTGGAAAATCTTATCGCTGTGTTCCTTGGCGATCCCAATTCCAAAATCACGCACACTGATCACAGCCTGCCCGTCTACTTCACGAACACGAACAATAATTTTTCTCGAATGAGGTGAGTATTTAATCGCGTTTGAAAGTAAATTAATAAGAGCTTGTTCTATCCGATCAGCATCTCCAAATACTTTTTTTTCTAAGCTACCAGTCACGGAAATTACATGTTTTTTGGTTGTTGCTTGAAAACTGTCCACAGTCTCTGCAATGACTCGATCTAATGAGAAATATTCCTTTCGTAATTCTAATTTTCCTGCCTGAATTTTCGAAACATCTAATAATTCACTAATAAGATTTGTTAATTTATCTATTTGTGAATTCATTCGCTGTAGATATGAATATTCTTTCTCTGCTGGTTTATGCATTTGCTGTAAAACCTGAGTAAAAACCTTAATACTCGTAACGGGTGTCTTTAATTCATGACTTGCCATGCTGATAAATTCATCTTTTCGCTTTTCAAGCTCCATGCGTTCAGTAATGTCCATGGTAACCCCACGCATCCCGATGGGATTTTCATTCGTATCCAAAATAATTTGAGATTGAGCTTCTACCCATATAGTTCTCCCATCCTTAGTCATCCAGCGAAATCTACTGACCCCACCATTTTTATTTTCAAACATCGTAGCAGATTCATGTGCAGCTCTTTCTCTGTCATCTGGATGTACGATTCGAAGCCAAAAATTCGGTGTTGATAACCATTCCTCGACACTATATCCCAACATTTTCTCAACGTACGTACTCACATAATCAATCTGTTGCTTTGAAAGATCTGGCCTTCCGTACGCCTCCCATACTACTCCTGGGACATTGGAAACTAACTGACTCATTCGTTCACGCTCTCGTTTCACTTCCCTGTACAAACGTGCATTTTCAACTGCAAGAGCAACTCTAGATGCAATTTGTTCAGCCATGGTGAAATCATCTTCACTGTACACTCTTCTTGATGTAGATGTAACAAATGTCATTGCTCCAAGCACCTTCCGTTGAGAAACAATTGGAACTATAAGAAGAGAATGAGCTTTGATTTTTGCAAACACGATGTCAGCCGATGTGCTTTCTTCAAAAGCTGCCAACTGTTTTGTTTTAACATGGAGAATATAGACTGGCTTTGCAGTTTGCAAAACCTTTGCTAACATTCCTTTTTCTACATCTTTTTGCATGTACTTGATACGCATCTTTGATATTGATGCCAGCTTTTTGGCAATACTGTAGGATGCAGCAATTTGCAGTATTGTATTGTCTGTCTGTTTCATATCTATGAAACACCAATCAGCGAACTGATTAATGGCGAGCTCGGCAACTTTCTGCAAGGTATGCTTGTAATCAAAAGAGGTAGCCAATACTCTACTCGCATCTGCCTTAAATCGAAGTGCATTCTCTAAGTTCTTTCTCTTTGTTATATCCTCATGGATAAGCACGATCTCTCGAGCTTTTCCCCCATCGTCAGTAATAGGATAGATAAAGGCTCGTACCCATTTTAGAGAAGAGGAATCTTGGGAAAAATTTGGAGGAATATATTGAATGGGAGGTAAGTATTGTGCTTCGCCAGCAAATGCCTTTTGTATGAGTGCTAAAGTCCCTTTTTCTTCAAGCTGTTTATCATGCAAAATATTGTAGTTTTTTAAATCTGATTTTGTGACCCCCCACATGACTTCAAAAGCCTTGTTTACCTGGATCGTTTTCCCATCTGGAGAAAGAATCTGTATGCTCAGGGGTGACTGCATGACCAACATCTTAAGACGCCTACTTGAAATTTGCAGTTGTTCTTCAATAGTTTTGCGAAGAGTAATGTCGATACAAGAACCGATATATCCAACAAAGTTATTATCCTTATCAAACCGAGGAGAACCTTTATCAAGAATCCAATGATAGTCTCCACTTCGATGAAGAATTCGATACTCCATTTCAAATGGATTTCGTTTTGAAAATGAACTACGGTAGATATCACGTACTTTACTCCTGTCTTCTGGATGAACTCCGCTAAAGTGACCGTTGCCTAACTCATCTTTTTCGTCACGGCCTGTGAAATCAAGAGATACTTTATTAACGTATGTGTACTTTCCATTTTCATCAGACATCCAAATGAGGGCTGGTACTGTATCAGCCAACTCTCTGAATTTCTCTTCACTTGTTCTTACAGCAGTATGTTCTTCATTTTGCTTTGTAACATCGGTAATTGTTACTCCAATCGCTACAATCTTTTTCCCAGTCCGAATTGGGAAATATGTTGCTGAGTAATGAAGTTTTTTCCCTATCTTCTGATTGTGAACACCCTCAATTAACACATCATGTACCGTCACACCAGTAGCTGCCTTTTGAAAATATGGATGTACTATTTTCCAGAGCGAAGCTCCCACAATTTCTTTCACTGTTTTTCCAATATGCTGTTTTACAGATACACCATTCATCTCTCGTGCCAAAACTGTATTTACATACAGAAAGCGAAACGAGAGATCAACAATAGCGTGACCCATTGGAGATTGCTCAAAAGCAGTCGAAAGTATGCTTTGAATATCAATTGCCTTTGCGGGAGCAAGCTGAGATGTGCGTGTGTGCATGTGTTGTACCCCAGGAAATGTGCCTCTTCCCTGCCTGGACCCGAATAT
>CAZNKS010000004.1:27145-40985 GCA_964574065.1 uncultured Pseudomonadales bacterium
CCTCTTACACACAAGCTTTGTAGGAGGATTGCTGAAATTATGGTTATTTTCTTTGTGTTTCCATACACTGATTTGGTACACTGCAGCATATGAAAACAACAATTTTCATTGTGTTTGTAGTGCTGATTGTCGCTTTTGGAGGGTATCGGCTTGCCCGTACATTCGGGTATATTCCAGTTGAAGTGCGTTCTTCTCTCCCACTTCCCACAAGTTTTATTAAACTATCAGCACCAACCTCTGTGTCGTACCGCATAGAAGAGGTAGCACGCGACCTGTACGTTCCCTGGGCAATTGTTTTTCCTTCTTCTGATCGAATCTATGTTACGGAGCGGGACGGCAAAATCCGTGCAATTGTGAACGGAAGGCTGCAACAGAACCCTGTTCATACTATTTCCAATGTGTCGACGCAATCAGAGGAAGGATTGATGGGAATGACCCTTGATCCAGACTACAACACGAATCGTTATATATATGTTTGTTATGCCTATGAGAAAACATCAGCCGTATTGCAAGATAAAGTTGTTCGTTTTACAGATAGAACGAATTCTTTTGAGGAGGAACAAACTATCATCGATAACATTCCAGCCGCACGTTTCCATGCTGGCTGCAGAATAAAATTTGGGCCTGATAAAAAACTCTATATAACTACTGGTGATGCAACTCAAAAAGAAAGTGCACAGGATCAAAATTCTCTTGCGGGGAAAATTTTACGTTTAAACGCTGATGGATCAATTCCACAAGACAATCCCTTTCCAGGTTCTCCCATTTTCAGTTTAGGCCATAGAAATCTACAAGGTATCGATTGGCATGCAGAAACAAAAGATTTGTGGGCTACAGAACATGGTCCATCTGGAAATGATGGACCTGGAGGTGGTGATGAAGTAAATCACATCGTAGCGGGAAAGAATTATGGTTGGCCTGTGGTATCTCATGAAAAAACTCGACCAGAATTCATCACTCCCAAACTTGTTTTCACACCTGCCATTGCTCCGGCTTCAGGAATGTTTTATTCAGGAACAGTATTTCCCCAATGGAAAAACAACTTTTTCTTTGGAATGCTACGAGGGAATGGACTTATGAGAGTAACTTTGGATGAATCCGATCCCACAAAGGTTCTTTCGTATGAAACAGTACCTGAAATTTCCTTTGGACGCATTCGGGAAGCAGCACAGTCACCCGATGGTGTAATTTACTTTTCAACGAGCAATGCTGATGGTCGTGGAGTGAAACGAAGTGGTGACGACAAAGTATATCGAATTGTTCCAGCTGCTACGCAGTAAGCAATTTTTCGATTTGAGCTTCAATAGGCTATACTCGTATTTTAGTCTTGCTAAAATTCATGTAGCTATAAACACCCCGAAACAAAGGATTTGTGGCAATAATTAGAACTCCCTCTTTTTTCTCTTTTGAGAAGAGGACAGAAGATAATGTTTCCTTTAACGAAGCAAAGGTATATTTCTTTTTTCCGGGAATGGTATAGGAATTATTCGATAAGGCATACGCATCTGAAAGATATGTTTTCCCAAATAATGCATGTGCTGTAAAGTACACATGAGTTCCACCAGTCCGTCTGACATTCGACTCAGAGACAAAGATATTTCCTTTGTAATCCGCTAAACAGTCAACATCATAAAATCCACAGTACCCATACGAAGCCAGTCCTTTTCCGATTGCTTCTCCCGCATCAATGACTGCGGCACGAATTTTTGGTTGTAAACACTCTGAGTGAATTTCTACCCCTTTGAATGTTCCACCCTTTGTAACTCTCATCCCACAGTAATACAACAGTTGTACATTCCCTTTTTTATCAACGAAAAATTCCGCATTCGGAAACCCGCCTCCAACGCTTGGATCACATTCAACATATTGCTCCACTAAAATGGGAAATTTCTCCCAATATGCGTCTTCTTGCAGTTTCTGTTTAATTTCTTTTGTGCGTTCTGCAAAATTCTTGGAAAGTTCTCTTGGTCGAAATAACAACACACCTGCCCCTGCATGTCCTTTATTGGTCTTCACCACAACAGCTCCATCTTTATCATAGACTGCAGATGCCATGGAAGATGCCAATGAGATGCCACTGACACAGTATCCACATACTGTAGGAAAATCGGGAGTTTGTCCATGATCTGCAAGTTGCCGAATACCAGTCTTGCTACCAAAAAAGTTTACAGTCCATGAATAATCTTTTTCTGGAGCTTCACTTAAAATGACATTTGGATGAACTGCCGATAAACGATCATACAAGTCGTAGAGCTGAGCTGATGCACTGTAGCTGGTTAAATGAATGGTTTTATACGTAACAATTTCAGAAGTTATTTTTGAAAAAAGCTTTTTGTCTGTGATGATGTCTGTACAGATCTCGCCTGTATGTTTCATTGGAACATAGACTTGAAAATCCTTTTTGGGAAACACGTCTAAAAAGTAATCATAAAAATGTGGTTCTAACTGCACCGGAAATACTAATCGAACATTGTCTTCATCTGCAAACGCAAAAATATCTCGGTCTGAAAGTTCGGCATTCTCATCAATCTCGAATTTTCTAGCTTTTTGATTCGAGATGGTAGAAATAAAATCCCACACATCTTCTGAAATGTTTGATATATGAATTCGTAAGCGATCACGCTTCATATGCTCCCTTACGATAATGAGATCTATCTACAGTGACTGCCTGTCTGAAGATTTCAGTGCCAGTACGGTTGTCTCCAGATTTTCTCATTGTCCCGTAATAATCAGATGATTATTACATGAAAATTTTATAGTTCGCAATGTCTATATAAAACCTCCTACGAGTAGAAAGAGAAATTATGGATTGATCTTTGTTTAGGAATGAAAATACGCTATCCTTTGTGTTTATGACTGGTCGAACTCATGATTTAGCTGCGTTTAGCGCACTTACAATCGCATTCATTTACCTCCCTCCACAACAGATGTCACTTCCAACTTTGATTGTTGCCTTTGGAGCAAATTTTATCGGTGGACTATTTCCAGATATTGATCAACCCACCTCAGACTTTTGGGATAATTTTCGTGGTGGAGAATTTATCTCTAAGTATGTGTGTAAACTGCTAGGAGGACATCGTCATATCTCTCATTCCATCGTAGGTATTCTCCTGATTGGATCACTGACACAAATTTTTTTAGACAAGATAGCTCCAATTGTCTTAATAGATATGCGAATTGTGTGGTGGTCATTTATGATTGGAGTGGTGAGTCACATTCTATTTGATATGCCAACGAAAGAAGGTGTTCCTCTATTTTGGCCAATTCGTACGCCAGCTGGTATTCCTCCTTTGCGCTTCTTACGCTTCCGAAGCGGTCATACAGTTGAGAATCTAATTGTCTTCCCTGGGTTACTCCTATTTACTGGGTATCTACTATATACCCACCAAGAGAAAATACTTGATTTTTTGCGACACTACATTCGATGACCTAGAAAGAAGCATCTCGTTTCTCTTGACTCCTGTATGGAAGACCGTTACAACATGATCTAATCAGTATGCAAGATTTTTCGACTCCAATGATGAAACAATACTTGGATATTAAGAAACAATATCCAGATTGTTTACTGTTCTATCGTATGGGAGATTTTTATGAACTCTTCCTTGACGATGCATATATTGGTGCGAAAGTCTTGGACATCACCTTAACGAGTCGAAGCAAAGGCAGAGATGGACGGATACCAATGGCCGGTGTTCCGTATCACGCTGTGGATCCATATTTATCAAAGCTTGTAAAAGCTGGCCATAAAGTTGCAATTTGTGAACAAATTAGTGAACCTAATAAGTATGGTCTTGTTGAGCGGGACGTGGTGCGGATCGTGACACCAGGTACTGTGCTCGATGAGAAATCACTCAACCGAAAAGAAAATAATTATATTGTTGCGCTTCTGATAGAGAATGGAAGTATTGCCATTAGTAGTGCCGATATTTCTACTGGACAGGTATTTGTATCACAAACCAGCCCTTCCAATCTTGATCAATATCTCGTTGATGAATTGGCACGGATCAATCCGAGTGAATGTATCCTTTCACCAAAACTCTATGAAGATGGACATCTGCTTTCGGTTCTTGGGACACAAAAAGAATTGAATATTTATCCTTTTTCTGAATGGAGCAAGTTTGAAAACCAAGCTCATACACACTTAACCAATCATTTTGGAACTACTTCTTTGGAAAGCTTTGGGATAGAAGACAAACCGTTAGCAGTGACCTCGTGTTCCGTATTGCTTGGTTATTTGGAACACACACAAAAAGACCATGTACGTCATATACAAAAAATTACCTATTCTCTTCCTGATAGATATGTTGCTCTTGATCGAGCGACAATGATGAATCTCGAACTCTTTTCAACAATTCGCGAAAGAGAAACAAAAGGCTCTCTCCTTTCCATTATTGATAAAACACAGACGGCGATGGGTGGAAGACTTTTAAAAAATTGGGTAAAACACCCTCTTGCGGTAAAGGAAGAAATAGAATTACGTTTGGACAGCGTTGAGTATTTCTTTTCCAGAGAAAACGATCGCAATGCTATAAGCGAAGTTCTTTCTGGTATTGCTGATATTGAACGAACTCTGTCAAAATTGGCAGTCGGCATTGGAAATGCACGTGATCTTGTCAATTTAAAAGTGTCACTACAAAACGCACGGTCACTGTATACCATGTTGCAGAAAACCTGCCCTACTTTATTAGCTCATTGCCGGCATGCTCTTTCAATTTCTCTTGATGAAACAATTGATCGTATCGAAATGGCCATTGTAGATGAACCTCCAGTCACAACAAAAGAAGGAGGAATGATAAAAAAACAGTGAGTGGAGAACTTGATTCTCTCCGAGATATTGTTGGTAGTGGCAAAAATTGGATTCTTGAACTGGAGCAACAAGAACGAAGCATAACTGGAATCTCCTCTTTAAAAGTACGATTTAATAAAGTATTTGGTTTCTACATCGAAATAACAAAAGCAAATCTTCATCTCGTTCCGTCTCACTATATTCGCAAACAAACTATGGTTGGTGGTGAACGCTTCATAACTCCACAGCTGAAGGAAAAAGAAGAACAAATTCTGACTGCACAAGAGAGAATATATAAGTTGGAACTTCAAATATTTGAAGACACAGTACAAAAAGTTTTAGTACAGACTGCTTCCATTCAAAAAGCTGCAGAGGCAGTTGCGACAATTGATTGTCTACTTGGATTTGCAATTCTTGCGCATGATCATTTGTTCACAAGGCCAAAGCTTTTATATTCTGGGGAAATAAAAATTAAAAACGGAAGGCATCCAGTCGTTGAACAGCTGTTAGAAGAGAATGATTTCGTTCCAAACGATGTCACATTGGACACGCTTCATAATCAGCTGCTTGTTCTCACCGGTCCAAATATGGCTGGAAAATCTGTTTATATTCGGCAAGTTGCACTGATTGTTTTACTAGCCCAAATCGGATCCTTTGTTCCTGCAAGTTCTGCACGTATTTCCGTTGTTGATCGAATTTTTGTGCGAAGTGGAGCATCAGATGCTATTACCTCAGGACTTTCAACTTTCATGGTGGAAATGATTGAAACAGCATACATTCTTCATCATGCGACGAGTAAAAGTCTTATTGTTATGGATGAAATCGGTCGAGGAACGAGTACGTTTGATGGGATTAGCATTGCTTGGGCAGTTGCAGAATATCTTGTGCGCTCAGATAAAATTCCAGCCAAAACATTGTTTGCCACTCACTACCATGAGTTGTGTGCTTTAGCAGACAAATATCCTAACAAGATAAAAAACTATCATATGACAGTTACCAATCATGAAGATACACCAGTCTTTTTGCATACGCTGCAACCTGGTGCTGCTTCGCATAGTTTTGGAGTTGCAGTTGCTAAGCTTGCTGGAATCCCTGAAGAAGTACTCTCTCTCGCCAAAGAAGTTCTGCAGACGCTTGAGAATCGGCAAGTGACAGTACCAAAAGAACAGCTCCCACAAAATAGAAGGAAACGTACGAACGCACTTGAACTTCAATTACAACAAATAGATATTTCTAGATTGACACCTCTTGAAGCTCTCAATGAGTTGGCAAAATTACAAGAAATGGTATCGTAAAGCAACAGTACTGTACGTAGCACAAATTTCATGCCTAGTATTCACGTTCTTTCACCAGAAGTCATTGCTCGCATAGCAGCAGGAGAAGTTATTGAACGCCCTGCTTTTGTTCTAAAAGAATTAGTTGAGAATGCAATTGATGCTGGTGCTACACAAATTACCGTTGCCATTGAAAAAAGTGGTATGAATCGTATTCGTGTGACTGATAATGGAATGGGAATGGATACAGAAGATCTTCAACTTGCAATTCTTCCCCATACGACAAGCAAACTTTCAAATACCGATGACCTTTTCTCTATCCAATCTCTTGGTTTTCGTGGCGAAGCACTGGCAAGTATTGCATCAGTCAGTGAAATCGTAATCAACAGTAGAACACAGGGAAATATATCGGGTTATACACTTTCAGCAAGTAGAGGGAGAACACAACTTCGTCCACATGGAATGAAAATTGGTACTCAAGTAATCGTGTCTGACCTATTTTCTACCGTTCCCGCTCGAAAAAAATTCTTAAAAACCCCTCAGACAGAATTGCGTCGTTGTAATGAGATTATGATGCACTTTGCGCTTTCATATCCACATATTTCATGGAAATACATACATAATTCAAAACAACTTTTTTCACTGACAACGCAAGCATCCTTGGAACAGCGTGTACGGTATCTATTTGGTGAGAGTATCTGGAACTCTCTACTTCCACTAACGTACGAAGATTCATACATCAAAATAAAGGGGTTTCTAGGTCGCCCACAGACTGCGGGTGGCTCTGTGAAACATCATGTTTTTGTTAATTGCAGACCTGTGATCGATCCACTAATTAGCAGCGCAATCACGGAGAGTTATGGAAATCTGTTAGAAATGGGGAGCACACCATTTGCTTTAATCTTTATTGAAGTTCCTCCTTCCTTCGTAGATGTGAACGTGCATCCGCAAAAGTTGTCGGTGCGATTTGCTGATCCAAGTCTCATGCACTCACAAATGTCACTCGCAGTCAAAGACACATTGAGTGCAAACAATTTAAGTTTTGCAAACTTGTCATTTCAAATCTCCAATCGTGCTGGGACCACAAAGCTTCCAATTGCTACGCAGCTTTCTGCTGAGATAAAGCCGTGGCAGCTCTCTCCGATTCAGCAGAAACATAGCTTTATAACCCAGCTACACAATACGTATATTCTCATGCAGACTGAGAAAGGATTATTGTGTTTTGATCAACACGCTGCTCACGAACGAATTCTCTATAACCAATTCGAAAAAATGCTGGAGGAAAAGAAACAACAAAATCTCATTTCACCTTGCACACCTCCTTTGCTTTTATCTGTAACTAGGTCGGATATGCTTTTGTTCACTGAGTATGAACAAGTTTTCTTGGATCTGGGATTTGATATTGAGTCGTTTGATGAAACGACGCTGCGAATGAATGCTGTTCCGCTGGTGTTTGCCGGTTTTCCGATGGAAGTACTCTTCGCAGAGATCCTTGAAGATCTCGCAAGTGGAAAGAAAGTTCGATCAACCGATCGTACGACGCATCGTATGCTTGCGACTCTTGCTTGCAAGGCTGCCATAAAAGCAGGACAAGAACTATCAGAAGATGAAATGTGTTCTCTTGTTGAAAAGCTCCAGTTGGAAAAAAATGCAGCAACCTGTCCACATGGACGACCAACCCACATCGAAATTCCCTTAGGGGATCTGCATCATTTGTTTAAACGAAAGTAGATTACTCTTTGTTTTGTAAAATTGCTGTAACTATGAGTCGTTTGGAATAGTCATTCGTTACTCCATCGTATACTCCATCACAGGTTATGAGACGAAGTACCGGTTTTGATGAGGCAAATATCTCCTCTAAAGGAACCTCGTCAAAGTTATATATTTGCGCATTTTGTATCAGATACCTATGTGTTGTTTGAGTTTCATCGGTGATGATAATTTCATCATTTGGTTGCACTTTAGAGAGACTGTAGAAGACTGCAGGATCTCCCGTTTTTGTATCAAAATGTCCAGCTACAACTGCACTCCCTTCCTCTCCCGGCTTATATCCAAGTTCATACCATCCCACATTCTCATCTTCCTTTGGAACATCCATATTCCCTTTACTATCAAGCCCTACTTTTTCTATGACTGCTTGTACTTGAATGCTTGGTATTTCTATCCGCACAGGAGTAGATGGAGAAGGGTTGGGTTTGAACCTTTGAAGAGGAAGTTGAATGCTTTGCGATAAAACTTGTGGGTTCTTCTCACTTTGAGTATTTCGAAAATTGATCACAGCGAACACTCCTCCTGCCGCAACAACGAGAAAGAGAAAGATACTGCCAATGATTCGTTTCATACAGAAACCACAGCAGGCATGTCAGCTGACATGCCTGCAACAATAATACGTTTCATTTAGCCCCGACCAGTGCTAGGTGCACCTTGTGGAACCGTAGGGCTTGCAGTCGGTGAAGGTGATGCTGTGGGCGTTGCCGTCTGTGCATATACCATCCCTACACCTCCTAAAACTACTGCAATCGCAAGTGCTAGTGCAATGAATTTTGCTACCATATTCTGCTCACCTCCCAGGAGCCTCTCGTATACAAAGTGTAGTCATACTTGGATGGAATGTGAAAAATAGTGAGAATTAGATGAGTAGTCGGTAAGTATAGGCATGAGATAATACAACGCATGACAAAACCTGTTCCTTCGTTACCAGAAGAATTTTATGACAGACTCAAATTGATATACGGCACGAACTTTCCAAAAGTACGAGCCGCTCTGTCTGAGGCACGTCAAAAGACTATCCGAGTAAACACTCTAGCTACAGAGTCAGACTTGGAAGTAACTGAAAAACTCACTCAAAGTGGCATTCTTCTTCAGCAAGAAGAAACGATCCCTCACGCATATATCGTGGAGAGTGGAGCATCACTTCTTTCCTCCACTTCAGAATACAAGCAAGGACTCTTCTACATACAAGGCCTCTCAAGCCAGTTGGTAAGCATAATTTTGGATCCTACACCGGATGAACTCATCTTGGACATTGCAGCGGCACCGGGAAGCAAGACATCCCATATTGCTGCCTTGATGCAGAATACAGGAACAATCGTGGCAAATGATATTAGTCGAGAAAGACTATTCAAACTCAAAAATGTTCTGGAGCAATTTCATGTGAAAAGCTGTAATCCCATTAATTTCCCCGGACAGATGCTGTGGAAACACTATGAGAACACCTTTGATCGAGTGCTCGTTGATGCTCCCTGCAGTATGGAGGGACGCATCAATGCAAGTGACCCTGATACCTATGACAACTGGTCCCACAAACGTATTGAGACCTTAGCCCAGCGACAAAAAATGTTACTTCGAAGTGCAATCACGTGTACAAAACCAGGAGGAACAATCGTGTATTCCACCTGTACTCTAGCACCTGAAGAGAATGAAGAAGTAATAGATTGGATCCTTAAGAAGGATTACAATGTTTCGCTTGAGTCAATAGAAATTCCTTCGTTGCCATTTTTTCAACCGCTTACGGAATGGGACAAAAAGGCATACAACCTTGATGTCAAAAAGACCCTAAGAGTTCTCCCATCTGCGGCCTGGGAAGGCTTCTTTGTTGCCAAGCTGAGGAAACAATAACTATAAGAGTATCCTACGTGTTCTATTCACATCAATCTCTATCTGTGCCACCAAATCTTCCACAGAAGAAAAGGAATAGATGGGACGAAGATAGGAAATCACATCTACAGCAATCTTCGCTGATGCTACTTCTTTTTCCGATATCTTCGCAACGTCGAGTAAAAAGACTTCCAAGCTCTTTTTTTCTTCACCAAAGGTAGGAATTGGGCCAAAATGAAGAGCTCCTTTGTAGGTTTTCGTGTTCATAGTTACATACGCTGCATAGATACCATCACGAAGTTTCAAGTCTTTGGGAATTTGTAGGTTTATCGTTGGAACCCCCATTGGTTTCCCTCTTCCTTTTCCCTTGACCTTATAGCTAACAAATCTGATTCTTTCACTCGATAATCTTGAAATTTGTACTGCAGCGAAAAGTAAGATGCCAGCGGCAAAATACTGTGATGGAGCCAAAAATGATTTATATACAACTGCATCAATAATGACTGCAGTGACTGGAAAGACCAGCTCAAGAATAGTTGCAACTTTTGCCTCAGTATTCGCAAGTCCTCGGTAGTAGATTGCGAGAGCGAGCATCCCTGTTGAGAGAGCGATGAGGATAAAGGTTCTAAGTTGAGGTAATGTGACAGTAGCCAGAGATGGTAATTGATTCATCAAAATTACTGCTAAAAAGGCAAGTACTGTCGTTAGTACAAACCGTAGGCCTGTGATGAGCGTGTCAGATTTTGTGCGTAGGGCAATTTTTGAAAAGATCGTTGAAGTTCCCCAAACAAATGCAGCTCCTACTGCATACAGTGCGGCTTCAATTGTTCCACTTCCGGTTTGGAAATTAACGACTCCATTTCGAAACGTCACAAAATAAGCAGCAATGACAGCAAGCCCTGCCCATACAAGATACTGCCTTGTGATTCGCTCTTTTAAGATTAAAGCTGCAGCCGAGATAACAAAGATGGGTTGTAACTTCTGAAGGAGGAAAACCACACTAAAGGAAATAAAGTTCACTTTTAGTAAAGCAGTGGTAAACCACAGCGTTCCTAACAGGCTTGAAAAAAGCGAGATTGCACAAATGGTGAGAATTTCCTTCCTATGTAGTCGGACAACTTGTCTCCAGTTGCCAAAAAGGAAAGGAAGGACAAACAAACTACCCACAAAATGTTCAAAGAATACGATAGTAATGGGAGGAAGACTAAATAGTTGCCGTCTAAGGACTCCATCCACTGCCCACAAAAATGCGGCGATAACAATCAGAAGTGGTCCAAAGGAAAATAGTTTTGACAAAGGTTTCATGTGGGGATTATACACTGCTGCTTTACAAATTCTTTGTCGAATTCTGTAGAATAAACTTTCTATGCTGCACACATACTATCGTACTCTTTTCATTGTTGGGCTTCTTGTATTAATCGGAGCAGGATACGCTACGTTCCAACGTAGCAAGCAATCATTCATTACTCCTTTGAATACTCAGAGTGTCTTCCCCTGTGTTCCCACCTTTGCTGATGGGGATGGCCCCTACTATCTTCCGAACGCACCTATGCAAAGTGATTTTCGTGCCCCAGGAACGAGAGGTGTTTCTTTGACTGTTCGTGGAAAGGTTTTCCGCAGTGACTGTGTAACCCCCGCTGCAAATATCGAGTTAGATCTCTGGCAAGCGAATGAAAATGGAATCTATGTGAACGAATGGAATAGAGGACGCATTCGTACAAATGCCGATGGTTCTTATACCTTTACAACAGTTGTTCCCAAAGGATACGGAGAAGGAACAGCATACAGACCACCTCATATTCATTTTAAAGTTCGTGAAAATGGAAACTTACTCGTCACTTCTGAAATGTTTTTCCCTGATGTGAAAGGGAAAGAAGGATTCAACGATGCATTCATCATGCAGTATCAGGAACAAAACGTGTTGGGCAAAATTTCTGCACAGGGATACCATACCATTATTTTGCCATAATCGTAAAAGACTCAATGGCTGACCTTAACATATCATTGGCAATAATTCGCTGTGACTCTTATGACTAATCATGCTGCCCGACAGGGATTCAGTTCGGCAAGCTCACTGTTAACTTCTCATCCACGTAACACTTTGGCAAACTCAGTGCAAACATTTATTCCTAGTTTCCTTTTTAGCAGTAATTGCTTCTTTGATTTTGACCATCCTTTTAACTGTTTTTCACGCTGAGCAGCCTCATATTTATCTGAGTATTTTTCAACGTAAACAAGCTCAAGATCAGAAAACTGTTTTGTATAAAAAGATTGCTTATTTCTATGCTGAGATAATCTATTTTTTAGATCGTCTGTAATACCTACATAGTAGGTTTTATGATCGCAAAGAAGCAGATAGACAAACCAACTCATAGAAACTCCTGAGTAGCTTGCACTGAGCTTGCCGAAGTGCTGAGACTCTTGGTGGAGGTTAGAACATGGTTTGCTCAATTGGATCACGACAAATCAATGGCTATAGGAGATTATATTTTTCGTTAATTTGTATAAATCTTGATGATTGCGGTTTTATCTTAAAATCACTTACTAATCCAGTTTCATCATATAGAATATCGGTGTAAACTTCAGAAAATATTTTTGGAAAAAGCTTAATAAATTCAAACATTCTCGGTACGAATTCCACCTCTGCTCCGATATACTCCTGCATGGAAAGATAAGCTCTTCCTCCTGATTGGAGATCTCTGTGCGCAACTGCCTTAAAAACATCAATCAGATAAGGAAATCGTAAAGCGAACTCAGACATCTGTTCAATCATTTCTTCTGTAATATGCAAATCTTCATCATGATTTTTAATGTAATGGTCAACATCTCCATGTGAGGCATAAAGCTTCTCGTACACCGTACTTGCATGGACTACCGCTGCTCTATCTGAAGAAGAGGTTGGTAGGCATGTACAAAGAATCATTATTCTCGTAAAATCCTTTGGATTTTGCCTTACATATCTGAATAGCCATGCGACAACGGACTCTCCTAGTTCAACAAAATGTAGAACGCTTGTGTTTTCAGTGGATAAATACTGACCTGAAATCCAAAATTCAGGATCAATATATGGAATGTTTTTCTCTTGTCTTTCAAGGTAAGATGATATCTGCTCGATACTCATAATATCAATAATTCTCATTTACGATTGAACCCGCTTCAATAATGTTGAAACCGCAATTTTTGTAAAAACTCTCTAGTTCTTTATAAAAGGTAAGCTGGATAAATTTTATCCCATCACTTTTCAGTTCAGAAACCATATGTTTTACAAACTGTTTTCCGATCCCAACACTTTGATATTCTTTTTTAATAATCAGATCAACGATAAATGAATAGAGAACACCATCACTAATGATGCGTGCAAACCCTATAACTTCTCCTGCTTTTTCAACCGTGAAATGACAATATGTTTTTGGAAATGCCTTACTATAAATATCTGGTTTGGTTTCCCATCCAACAGATTTGCGAAGTGCCTCAATCATTCCTGAGGAGATCGGCTCGTTCCGTTTAAATTCAATCTCATCCATATGAGGTAAATTCAACTACCACCACCTGAGGTGGTGGATTGCCTTCCGCCTGAAAGGCGTTACTAATACGTTGATATCTTGAAGTGGACTATCCCTTCTGCTCTTGTCCCTGTTGCCACTTCACATACTTCTTCACTTTCTCTTCATCCATTCCGATTGTTCTGACACAATACCCTCTTGTCCAAATATGCTTGTTCCAGTATGTTCGTGTCAACCGCTCCTGTTCATCGAACAGTTTTAATGCAAGTTTCCCCTTCAAATATCCCATCATCTCACTGACTGAATACTTCGGTGGAATACTGATGATTAAATGAACATGATCAGGTTGAATATTAATCTCTTCTACTGCCACTCCATCCTTCTGGCTACATAGTTTATACACCTGATTCCGGACAAACACCTCTGTCTTCCCCTTCAATATTTGATACCGATACTTCGGGCAAAACACTACATGGTATGTACACTGCCACAAACTGTGGGACAATCGTTTATACTCGCTCATAGCTCCTCCTGGAACCTACCCTTTCAGGCGGGGCTATTTTTATCTTACTGCACTAGTCGAACTTCTTTGAGCACTCACCGCCAGAGGCGGTGGCTATGATTGAGTATAGCATCTGTCTATACAGTAAATATTTTTTACGCCTAAAGAACCCTCTGAG
>CAZNKS010000005.1:0-31110 GCA_964574065.1 uncultured Pseudomonadales bacterium
GCTCTATCCTTCTCTTCTATCTCACTCATGTCGATTGCCAGAATAGTTTGTGCACCACCTGCAATATCTAATCCAAAGGTGTAGTCAAGTGAACGAGTAAAACGAGAAGAGCCTATTGGCACATCGATTGTTGGTCTGGTGATGGTGAGCGGAATTCGCTCCGGAAGCGGGATGATTTGTGTGCAAAACTTTGGAAGATGTGCGATTCGACAGAGGTTGTGTTTCCCAAAATCCAAGCGCAGCGTTTTTGGCAGGACAAGTAGAAGTGAGAGCACTCCCACAAACAGAAGCAGAATATACCAGCGTAATGCCGCAAAGAATGACATGGCACTCTATTCTTACTTATCCAGGCGTCAATTTCAAGTGAAAACAAAGAGGAACTTCCTTATGCTTGTGCAAGTTGTGGTTGGGTTTCAAGTAAGGCGTCTTCATCACCAACAATCATGATGCGACTGCCAGACAAAATTTCACGAAGGAATGGATCACGTCTGTTTTTACGGAAAATAAACTCATCTTCGGTCATCACGGTATAGTTGATCTCATGACCACGTTTGGCTTCTTCTTCTTTGACCAGAGCGGATAATTCTGGAAGTACGATGTTCCCAACCACCAGAATATCCACATCAGCATGGGAACGTTTGCCAAAGCGAGCAAACGGTCCTGAGAACATCACAAACTTCACGTCCCCTAGTTTCTTTCGATTCTTTCGGATTTTTTTTCCAAGGCCTGTGGTTTTGGCAACCATCGTTAATAGATCCATGAAGAAATCATATTGAGGGTTGAGCATATAATAGAGACGATTCCCCCGCTCTTCGCTTCGAACCATCCCCACTTCTTGCATGCGTGCAAGTTCACGTCTGACAGCGTTAATCTCTTCACCAGTTAAACGAGTGAGTTCACGCACATACCACATCTCTGAAGGTTTGGAGAAAAACAATTCAATCAGTTCCACACGAACTTTGGAGAGCATGAAGTCTGAGAGTTGTGCCATGGTGCTTCTCCTCACTACGTATGAGAAGAAAATTGAACACAATTTTTCTTCTCTTCTATTGCCTTCATTCTACAAAAAAAGTGAAGAAGGTCAACAGCAGACTTTTCTTTGAGTATCTGTTTGTTATTGCACCTGTACAGGGGTATCATTGGCAAGCACAGAGATCCAGATCTTGCCACGTACAAAAGCGATCGGTTTGCCTTTGGCGTCAGAGAATGTGAGTCGTGAGACACGATCTTTCTTGCTCCAGGTAGCATCCACTTTCTTTCCATTTTGGAAGATGATGGCTTTGCCAGTTCCTGTGGTTTTGTGCCAGGTGTGCTTGTGCACATCGACTGGACTCTCTTCTTTGGTGTACAAAATGACAACGTTCTTGGCAGACAGCTGTTGTTGATCATTCATATCGACGTGTTTCTCTCCTGCCATCATGCGCATGTATGCGTTGGTAGTTGGATCGTATGTCCATTCCACCGCAAACTGCGAAAACCCTTCCCAAAAATCATGAGAAATTTTTTGTGAGGTTCCACGAGCGGAAGACTCTGCATCGTCGGCGAAGGTCCACTGAATAAAGCCTGTCATCCAATCAGCACCTTTTTTATCCAAGTTGGTCAAACCTCGCTTGGCAGCAGCGTAGTCCCAGAGACGATTTGTGGAACTTTCCATGGTGTGTTCGGTGGCGAGATCTTTACCAGGAACACGATCGTAGTTACGTACAAAAACAGGATATCCGACCGAAAATTGGTTGAGGTCATTGTATGCATTCCATCCATAATCACCCAAGTGTTCAAGGGCACGTACACGTGGATCGGTATCGGTACCGTTGGCACCTCCGACGTGGGCATACAATGGATAGTTATAGTCAGAGGCGTAATCAATAAAGGTTTGGCGAGCACTACGCACTGGAGCCACAATCGTATCTTTGGCTTGGGCACCACACAGGTACACACCCATAAAGCGAGTAATTCCACCTTCGACGATAGCTTCATAGATCACATCAGCTTTGCCAAGTCCAGATTGTGGACGTGCATCAACGTGGTTTTCAATCATGACTGCCAGAGGTCGACGTTTACTCCAAGCAGCTTTTTCTGGAGCGGTGAACATTTCACCGTTTAATGGACATTCTTCCGTTTTCGGAAGACTTTGATCAACGTCAATTCCGCCAGAGCTTTTAGGAACTGCTGGAGAGATAAGACCTGCTAGTCCCCCTTTACCTCCGGCTGGAGCCACAGAGCCTGTGGCAAATGCCAACTTGAATCCACCAAAGGCGATGGCAGATGTTGCGATGTAGAGAGCGACCAGGATGACTATGTGTTTGCTTTGCATACGATTCCAGAATAAATACCTTTTGTGCAATACCGACCATCGTATCATAGAGGGTCGATCTTTTTCTAGGGGAAAACGTAGTATCAAATAGGGATCAACCTACAGGGCATCCACCACTGCGGTCACTTGTCTCATTTCATCCACCGCATTCTTATGAGTCTCTTTTTGATTTTTCACCCATAAAGATCTGTGTTCCGGCATGATTTTCATCTTGTGGTCTCTCATATCGTATTTGTGGTTCGTGCGTTGTTCCGTCGAGGTTGTGATGCCTCAGAGTTTCGTATTGGGTGTTCCGTTTTCTCGCTGATTGTGTCAAGTACCCCAGAGCGAATGCGGGCGCTGATAGGCTCAATAGAGTGAGTAGCTGGATGAGTGTTTTTTGTAGATTCTCGATATCAGTTTGTTGAAAGTCTTTTCTAGCCAGATTTCCCTTGTCTTCTCTGGTGATTAGGGGGATTGTTAATTCTGTTACGACTTCTTGGACTGCTGAAAATGCGTCATCTACCAAGGTAGGAAGCTGCACCTCGTCTCTGTCAACCAAAGCGTCACTTCTCTGACCAAATATGCTCTGAAGCTGCTGGATTTTAGTCTGTGCTTTGTCAAGTGCACTCATAATTTTTTGGTTTGACTGCACCCAATCAAGCCTAGATACAGCGTACAATTCTCTTGCCAGCTTCTCAAAAGTTCGTAAACAAAATTGATCTATTGTATGAAGCACCTGCTCAGTCGCAGCGGTCACTTTCTGATATGAACCAGCGATATTCCTCTCGTAATTCCTTAAAGCGCCAGAGTGATTCGCACCCTGCAGTGAATAGTTCTCCAAAACAGCGACATTTACAGGGCCAAGCATCCTAGACAGAAGTGTTCGGATCTTTACAGATTGATCTATAACCAGGGAATCTGTGGCGGCAAACCGATCGATGTCTGCACCCTTCGCTTGCTCTGCCAGACTATGATATGTATTTACCTGAATTTGTAATTCCTCGATAAACGAACGAAGTTCTTCATTCGTTGTGATTTGAGTCAATTCTTCCCGATTGATGTTGGGATCATCTAACAGACTCTGAAAAGAAAGTCCATCCAGCATAGCCACGAGCATATCCATCTGTGCACCAAAGTGGGAGGAGATGTTGGTTTTGTGCTCCTTCCACGCCCCTTTATAGTTTTGAATAGCCGACAATTCTTTCTGATTCAGATAGGTATCCAGTGTGGGATTTTCCTCAAGGATTCGCATGATTTTCTCAACGCTCTCTCGCATACCCTCACCTGGCCAAATTTCGTAGGTGTTTAGAGGATGTATCTCTGGTATACCAGGACCTCTCTCCCCGACATTCCAGTAGGTAAGAAAATGTAGCATAACAGGGTCTTTTCCACTTGAAGCCAGTAATATCTTTGATAATTTTTGTAGGTCTTCGATTGAGGAAAGAGCTGTCGGTGCTACATCTGGCAGCCCCTTTGCATCATCTTGCAGACGTGCTTGATTATCCGCCACAAGACCCGCTATTCCTAGACCAATCGATGTTATCCCCGCAAACTTAACAACCAGGTGTATTAGCCTGCGCGCTTCCTGGTCTCTTGGATCATTTTCACCCTCACTTCGTTTGGGCTTTTCCTCATTTTTCTTTTTTTCTATTGCAACCCTTAGGCTATCCAATAATCCCATAGTGTCTCCTTACTGACCTGTCTGCACAAAAAACCTAGCACAGCTTCTTACTATCTTACAATAGTGTCTCATTTTTGGGGTCTTCCGTGAATCGCAGATGCTTTGAGCCATGAGTGACTTCTCACTTTTCGCGCTCTACTACTATTTCCTAGAACTGCCATGAAAACTAAGAATTGTCAGTCGACTACTGCTATAATTTCCTCCTATGGCACAACATGAACAGAAAAAAACCAAAGAATCCGAGCAAGTTTCACTTTCACACGTAAGCTATCAGTTACCCAAAAGCAAAAGAGCTGAACCAAAACAAGTGATTGCCGAGAGGAAAGTGGAATCAACCCAGAAAAAAGAATTGATAAAAACAATTATGCTCTCAGTAGTTATTTTCGGAATTCTCGTTGGGATGTGGTACTTCAAGTTCCGGGAATAAAGAAGAAGCTATACCGTTTTTTCTATCCTTGACGTAGCGTCAAATTATGGGTCTGTTGACATCTTTCATAGTAATGTCAACATTATGGCGTTTTTGTTGACATCTGTTAATTGAATGTCAACTCCTTCCCCACCTAATTTTTCCGAGACAAACTGACTACAGAAGGATTTTCCCTTCTTGGAGAACTATCTTCCCATCCACTTCCACAAAGGATCCTTTGGATCTCATATCTTTGACAATATCCATGTGAATATGCGATTTGTTTTTTCCGTTACAGATGTCAAAGCTTTCACCAATTGCCATGTGAATCGTTCCCATAATTTTTTCATCAAAGAGCGTGTTGTTCACGTAGGAAGTGATTCCAGGGTTTAAGCCGATTGCTACTTCTCCAAGGATGCGAGCCCCTGCATCGGTATCCAAAATTTTGTGCAGCGTTTCTTCATTTTCTGAAGCAGTGGCCTTTACTACTCTTCCCTTCTCAAACCACAGCTTGATGTCACGGATCATTTTCCCAAAGCGAAAGAGTGGGAAATCAAAAGAGATATATCCTTGTGTTTTGTTTTCCACTGGTGAGGTGAAGACTTCTCCTGCTGGCATGTTGCAGTCACCAATATCGGGAATCCAAATTCTGTTTGTAACGGAAAGAGTCAGATCCGTATCCTTACCAACAATATGAACTGTTTTGGATCCATTGAGTTTGTCGGCAATTTTCTCGATGCGTGTACTTTCTTTCTTCCAGTCACGAAGGCAGGCGCCAAAATAGAAATCTTCAAACTCATCCAAACTCATGCCTGATTCCTGCGCAATAGCATTGGATGGCACCCATGTGAGTGTCCACCGTTTGGCAAGCATCACACTTCTCACTTTGCGTTGAGTCTTGGCAAAGGATAGGATCTTACCTGGTTCCGTATTGATCAGGGCTTTGGTGTTCTCTTCACCAACAATGCGCACAATACAATCTGCCCAGTCAGCCAAAAACTCATCCACTTCAGGATTCACTTCGTAGTGATGGGGATGTGCATGCTCATAGAAGAATGGAAGCAGTGAATCATCAGCAATATCCAAGTATGGCCTGGCCCCAATTTGGAGTGCGTATTTATATACTTCCCTACCCAAAGTGAGTGATGGAAGGCCACTACACTTAATCCACACTTTTTCATGAGGCTTTGCACTCACACTATAGTCGATTAGAATTTTGGCTAGTTGAGAGTAGCGTTGATTTGGCATAGTTTGTATCCGAGTTATTGTAGCCTACGGCAATTTTGGAACAAATACTTCTTCACAGAGAAATAAGATCTTTGTATTTCTTCAGTCCTCTCGTGAGAAAAGATAAAACTCTGGAAATGCTTTCAAGAATAGATCTCTGGCGCGGACTGCTTTATCTTGTGGTCCCATGATATTGACGACCACTTCTCTTTCTCCACTATCAGTGTTCATTCTATGGAGGAACGCGATGATAACTTCACCAATAATGAACTGTATATTTTGTCCCTCATCGAGGGCTTCGTTGAGGACTTTCCCAAGATTTTGCAGTGTCTCTTCTGATGTGGTGATGAAAAGTTCTCTTTGAATCATAGTGTTTGTTGTGCCAACCATTGCACAAATTGCCCCAGTGCTTTCGCACGGTGACTGATGGTGTTTTTTACCTCCACACCTAGCTCCGCCATTGTCTTTGTGTATCCGTTGGGAATAAAGATGGGATCATAGCCAAACCCAGCTGATCCAGCTTGTGCTTCGGCGATCGTTCCTTCGACCGTTCCCCGAAATGAGACTGGTTCTTTCCCAGGCTCAACAAAGCTACATATCGACACAAAGCGTGCGGTCCGATTAGGATTCTCACCAAGTTCGGCAAGGATCTTTTCATTGCGATCACTATCACTGCCCGGAGCATAGCGGGCAGAATACACACCTGGACGTTTGTCCAGTGCATCAACCTCTAACCCAGAGTCATCAGCAATACATGGGAGATTTGTTGCGTTGGCGTAATAGGTGGCTTTGAGGACTGCGTTCTCTTCAAAGGTGGCTCCCGTCTCTTCTGGTTCAACAATGCTGTTGTCTACCTGATCAAGAGAAACTACTTCAATCGGAAGATCTGCCAGAAGTTTTTGGAACTCTGCAATCTTTCCTTTGTTTTTGGTTGCCATTAAGATTTTGTTCATAGGTATATATCGTAAACGTATAGGGCTAGCAGTGATGCTAGAATGCAACCATGGATCCGTCAACTATAAAAAAAGTTATTACCATTCTTCGCACGACCTATCCATCACTCCCTATGCACAAGGTGCATGGACATGATCCGTTTCAAATGCTGGTAGCAGTGATCCTATCACAACGAAGTAAAGATAGTGTGACAGTACCAACCGCAGCCAAGTTATTTGAACTTGCCAAGACACCTGCTGACTTTGTGAGAATGCCCACAGAAGAATTGGAACAGCATATCCACGCAATCGGGTTCTATCATGACAAAGCAGTTGCGATAAAAAAGCTGTCAGAAGTGTTGATTGAAAACTTTAATGGGAATGTCCCATCCACTGAAGCAGAGCTTCTCTCCCTTCCCCGTGTGGGTAGAAAGACTGCCAACATTATTTTGACTACCTTCTTTGATACGCCACAAATTGCTGTAGATATTCATGTGCATCGCATTACGAACAGATTGGGATGGGTGCAAACTACCAAGGTGGAAGATACCGAAAAAAAATTAACAAAGATTATTCCAAAAGACTTACATCCGATCGTGAACCAAGTGTTTGTGGCCCATGGACAACATATCTGCTTGCCAAGAATTCCACTCTGCAGTAAATGTCCTGTGGAACCATACTGCAACAAGGTGGGAGTCAACACGTTTATTGATATACTCTGATATAGTTTGACTATATTTACAGAATAATGTATACTTCCATTAAGCTCTACTCTAAGTACAGCTGTCGGCCTTTCTTTTGGGGTTGTTGGCCACAAAAACACAGCCCCATTAAAACGTTATTTTATCGACTTTTCTACTTTTTCCCCTTTGCTTTTGGATTCTTTTAGTAAACCCTTCTCCATAATGAATAATCGTTGCAATTTGTAAGGTTCTGTTCTCTGAAACAGGTATTAAGAAAATTGCCATGTCCAATGCTTCGCAGAGCAAACAATAATTTCCTGTATTTTCTTCGTACAACAGATCAGCAGGAACTTCTCCTTCAAGGATTTGTTTTGCAACTAATAATCTACGTGCTCTCCGAATTCCAAATTGGGATTTTGATTTTCCACCTGTTCCAGCTTCAAAACAGATATGATCAAAATCTCGTTCTGCGAATGTTACAGGAATCCCTCTGTACTTTATTTCACACCCCAAAAATTCTTCTTCATAAATTTGCCGGAATTCAGACTCTTCAGAACAGAATAAAAATGCAATCAATCTCTTCATTGGAGCACTTTCTTTGGTTTCCAACAGAACACATTGAATTTGGATTCAAAATAATCAGTTGGTGTATCTATTCCTCGTCCCAACTTATCTTCTAGATACTTTAGAATTTCCTTTTTAGAAGATGATTTAGTAGAAGGATCGAAATTGTACTTCGACGCAATTGCTCCTGTGAACAGATCCGCCACTTGAATTAAAGAGTTTTCATCAGAAGGATACTCTTGCAAACTTTTAATCACACAATCTGTTCTAGAACTTTTTATATATGCAGAAAGGAAATTTTTCAGCACACCCACACGGTTTTTGATAGAAACGGGCTTTTTGTCAAGAGAAATGTAGTATTTATAACCACTGTGCATCTTGTGACGAAGAAGCAAATAATAGAATTTGTAGAATGCAAGTTCCATACTGCCATTATGAAATTGTTCAAGCTGAACAAGATCTTTTTTGATAACAATAGATGTATAACTTGCATAATCTGCTTCAAAAAAGAGATCAATTATTTGTTTGGCTATTGATACTGATGCCTTTGAAAGTTTAGACCACTTTACTTCTCTATGAGAATGTTCTTTCTTGATAATATTCATTTCGGAAAGAAATTCTTTTTTTTTATTTCGAGGAATAACAAATGCTCCTATTACCATATACCTATGCTTATGGTTTCCTTCAACACTACTCTCATCGCAGTATATATTAAAAGCGTTAGTCATGATGTTATTATCTCATATGGAAGCTTATTCCATCTCAATCTCTAGGTGGGATACAAAGTACTTCATCTGCCAGAATGCCATGTAGGGACCAAGAAGTCCAAAAGTGATTATCGTTAGGATGAGAAGTCCTAGGGTCTTAATAAAGAAGTCCCAGAAGTTACCAGTGAATCGAACCTTGCCTTTTGTCATAGGTTCTCCTTTCACTATGAGTATACATCTGATCCTTACATTCTTTACAGGAAGTCACAGAAGATTATTTTGTTCCCCGTTGCGTCCAGGAATTTTTTGAAATCATCTGGAGTGATCGCAAGGGTAGCTGTATTCACGTTGGGATGAAAACCAATGTGGTCGTATGTGAGCAAGTCATTATCTATACAGACTGTTACTTTGTTTTTTGTATCGTTAATCAAACCAAAGGGAGATACAGAGCCAGGGGTGAGTTTGAGAAACGTATAGAGATCTTCTGGTGAGGCAAAACTAAATTTCTTTTCACCAAGTTTTTCTGCGAGTTTTTTTATATCCACTCGTTTGTCACTTTGCACGACGACGAGATAGTAGCGTTCTTTCTTTGGATCACGGACAAAAAGATTTTTGGTTCTCCCTGCATCGATATGCAGATCATGTTCATTAGCTTCTGCCACTGTGAATACAGCTGGATGATCGTACTTTTGATACGGGATTGAAAGCTTGTGGAGGAATTCGTAAATATCAGGCATAGACTGGTCAGATTCTAGCATACAAACCTGACCAATCTATGCAAAGGTGCGGGTTGAATTATCCTTCTGCAATTTCTTTGAGTTTTTGCAGTCCTTTTGGCCAAGCATCTTTCATATATGCAGCCATCTCCTCATTCACATCAACGTCAATGATGAGTTCTGTTTTTCCGTCTTGTTCATGAAGAGTGTAGTTTTCATACCCTCTCCACTGTAGTGCTTGCGGGGAGGTGATGTCTTCGACACCGTCCGCTACAACTCCCAAATGATGGATTGAAACAAACTCATAGGGTCTACTGTCAGCAATTTCACTGCTCATTCCAGATACTTTTCCGGACTCATCTTTGGCTACGAATTGAATCTTGCTTCCCTTTTCCCAATTTCCAATATAGTAGGAGCCTGGCATGAACGCTGCAGTCCATTGTCTATATGTTTCATCGGCAAGCATTGCGTCCCACACTTTTTCTTTGGGGGCATTAATGAGAACTGTAAAATGTTGTGTTTCCATACTGGATCCTTTCGATTGTTATATACCTTCAAAAGCATTTTTTAATTGGGCGATATCAAACTTCTTCATTTTCAGGAATGCTTGTGTGACACGTTCTTGTTGCTGCGCTGTTCCCTCTTCCAAGTATTTTTCAACCAAGGTTGGATGAACTTGCCATGAAAGTCCAAATTTGTCTTTGAGCCATCCACATTGCTCTGCTTCTGGAACTGCTGAGAGTTTTTCCCAGTAGTAATCAATCTCTTCTTGCGTCTCACATCGAATGAGTAGTGAGAAGGCTTCGCTGAATTGGAACTTGTGTTCATGGGCACTATCCATAGCTGCAAATGGCTGCCCTTCGAGAGTGAAGGCTGCATATTTGAGTGTACCTGGTTTGTCAGGTTCTTCACCTTCTCCATAGGCAAGGGTGGTATCAATATGAGCATCATGGAAGACAGAGGTATAGAGGTCGATTGCTTCCGTAGCTTTGCCAGCCACATCACCCACAAACATAATCATCGGCGTGATGCGTGTGGTGACAGGCATATCTTTTCGATACGAGAGCTGCCAGGACAAACCATACTTGTCAGTGGTCCATCCGTACCAGTCGGCAAACGGATAGGCGGCTCTTTCCATGAGGACTTATCCACCAACAGAAAGTTTTTCCCAAAAGGCATCAACTTCTTCTTTACTCGAACAAGCAACCATAAATGAAGTTGCTGGAGTAAATTTGAAGTATGGACCCGCATTGATCATCATCATCTCTACTCCATCCAAGGAGATAGAAAGAATATCGGCATCGCCTGATGGGGTGTTATGAATTGTGCTGGAATGTGTGATTTTGGAATTAGGAAAGACTGAGGTATATAGCGCAGCTGCTTCCTTGGCTTCTGTGTCATACCATAAGTGCGGAAGAATTTTTTGCATGTTTACTCCTTCGTAGCGGTAATGTTTACCATCCATTTTGTTCCGAACGTATCAGTAAGCATCCCAAACGTGTCCCCCCATGGAGCCTTTTCGAGTGGCATGGTGACATTTGCACCCTCTGACAATTTGTCCCAGTAGCCACGAAGTTCGGCCTCATTATCACCGGAAAGTGACATACTAATACTTGCCCCTTCATCAAGCTCCATGTCATTTGGAGCATCGGATGCCATAAAAACAATTCCATTGTCTGTCTCTAGCATGGCATGCATGATTTTATTTTGTTCAGTTGGATCTTGGGAGGCGTGTGAGTCGCCGTAGGTATTGAGAGTAAGGTTTCCGCCAAAAACAGTTTTATAGAATTCCATTGCCTGTCTGGCAGAATCACGAAAACCAAGGTACGGATTGAGTCTAGTGTGCATAGGCCTCTCCTTTGGTAAAAAATAGTATGGTGTGTATTGTATAGGGGTGATATTGCGTAAGCAATGCAACAAATTCTTACCCCCTTTTTACATACTCCATATATACTGTTTCTACTGCACTATTTTCAGTTCTCGTATGAAAGAATACAAAGACGTCAACCCGGATAATTTGATCGTGCGTGATTTGCTTGCACTGGATCGAACTAGGCTAGCAAATGAACGCACCTTCCTTGCATACCTGCGCACCTTTTTTGCTTTTGCTGCGGGGGCGTTCACCTTAATTAAATTTGGTGATACTGCATTTTTGACACTACTTGGGTCAGTTGGGATTGGAATTGCAATCTGTATTTTCTTGTATGGAACCTATCGGTTCCTCCAAGTCCAACAAAAGCTGGATGAGTTGAAAGAAGATCCAGACAGTCACAGTACGCATGCGAATGTGGTACAAAAACTTCTGTACCTAGTGACACACCACAACTAGACTTCCGAATTTTCATTGAGCACAAAACCTTTGGAGAGACCGTAGGTTACAAAGCCTTGCAAGTTGAGTGCGGTTTCTTTGAATACACAGTCGGTAAAGATGGTTTTACTGATATCTGCATCAGCCAAAGATGCATGAGTAAAATTACACTTCTCAAACAAGGTGTGAGATAGCTTGGATTTTGCAAACGAACTCTCACTCAAATCACAGACCATAAAGAGCGAGTCTGCGAGATCACATTCATCAAAGGTTGTTTGAGTAAGACTACATTTCTCTCTTGTATTCGGATCTCCAGGCTTCAGTTTTTGAAACACTGAGTTTTGAATCAGTGATTTTGAAAAAGTACATTGTTTGAATTCAGCCTCGGAAAAATCCAAGCCATTGAGCTTGCACTCAGTAAACGCACAGGCTTCAAAACTTGTCATCTCCAAGTACGCCCCACTCACATCACAGTTTGTGAATGTGCAGTGTTGAAACGAGCTTATTTTTAAATTTGCAGAAGTGAAGATACAGTTCTCAAAGGTTTCGTTTCTAAAATCTTCTCCTTTGAGTTGTGTTTCTTCTATCGTTTGATTGCTATACATATCTTATATCTGCTCCATGACGTAGCCATCGTTCGTGAGGCGAAGATATTGAGAGTCACGTAACAGGAGAAGTTTGTCTTCCTTTGCATAGATAGCGGGCATTGTTTTCATCCATGCTGCTTGGAAGTGTTCATTTCCCCAGTGCGGAAGGACGAGAAGATCAACAAGTCCTAATCCTTTGGTTGATTGAAGATCGGGAGCCAGAGCTGGATCATCTGCATCTTTGGCTGTATCGATATCTTTTCCCGCTACAACAGATCCTGCACTGGAACCAATGTACAAGAATCCTTCTTTTACTTTTTCTTGAATCAGAGGGATTGCTCCACTCTTGTGCATTTCTTGCAACAAAAAGAACGTGTTGCCACCAGCAACAAAGATTCCATCAACCGATGCGAGAGCTTCTGCAACTTGTTGTGGTGTTTTTTTGGTGAAAGAAAACTCAGTCAATTCAAAACCTTGATCACGAACAGCATCTCGATCCAGATCCAACCATGACAAGCTTCCCTCTTCCACTTCCGATGCTGTTGTATCGAACAGAATTCTCTTTTTGGTTTTGTCCACAAACTGCATCATGTGCGTGATTATCATGTTGCAGCTGGAAGTTAAGAATATGGTTGAAGTCATAGGTTGTCTTTGTGTTGAATATAGTATTGCCAGTCCTGTACAAACCAAGGAGTACAGATATCTGATTGTTCACGAATCTTTTGTGTTACTTGTTCTTCATCTATCCAACCATACCAGCCGACCTCTTCTGGATCAACATGAATGTCACCGTCGTAGGTGACCAAAAAAAGTGTAATGAATCCAAATACTTTATAGTCTTCGTAGAAATACTTGCCTATGTATTGGGAACGAATTGGAGTGAGTTCTTCTTCACTCACTTCTATAGAGAGTTCTTCCATCAAGCCCCGTACGGCAGCTTGTTCATACGTTTCATCTGGCTTCATTGTCTCTGCCACACTCAAATCAAAGTAGTCTGGCCAGCTTGGTTTGTGTGACTGTCGTCGTTGAATTAAATACTTGCCGTCCCTGTTTCGAACCAACATATGCACCGCACGGCACAAGAGTCCTTCTTTGTATGCAACTGCACGTTCCACCACTCCAATCACCTGATCATGATAATCAACATGGGGAACAAGTTCGGATTTCATGCATTCTCCTTTATCCAGTTTGTGTATCCTTTCATCAATAGGGCACATTCATCACGAAGCACTCCACCTACAACTTCCAATCCTTTGATGCGTTTGGCATGTTCAACTGCATGATACTCGGACAATTCATAAGGATTGCCCGGAGCATCTTCTTGATATGCTCCAAAGACGATGCGAGATAGTCCTGACCATCCGGCACAACCCAAACACATCGAACACGATTCAAGAGTGGAGTACACCGTACAACCTGAAAGGTCTACAGATTCTAGTTTTTTACATGCCAATTTCATCACGGTTGTTTCACCATGTGCGGTCGGATCCTTTTCTGGCCAAACAGCACTTGTGCCTTGAGCAATGACTTCTCCGTCTTTGACAATGATGGCTCCGATAGGGACTCCTCCGTTTGCTTCTGATTCGTGAGCTTTTTTGATCGCAAGTTGCATGTATTCTTCATCGGTCATAGGTTCTCCAATATCTACATCGTAAACAAGTAAATTATTTTTCCATAATAATTGTCTCATTCTGTGGAACAGCTCATATCACTTTGACATACTCCACATCTTTTTGTTTCATGTCCGCACATTCAAAGAGAACTCTACCCTTCACAATTGATTTGTTGCGGACCGCATGAGGAATGTGTGGGGGCATTTCAATCATCTGTAACTTCCCTCCAGGGTTCATATCCATGAAATGTTGCTTGCCTTCTTCATCAAGCCATACCAGTTCTAAATCTCCGATTGCAACAAACCATTCTGTGCGTGGATGGGTGTGGTTACCCCCTACACTTCCAATGGCAAGGTGCACAATCTGCATGTCACGTATTCGTTCTTTCTCGATTGGTAGATCATCGGTATTAAGGACCCAGACATCGGACTCTGGTTTTTTGTAGCTGTAGGAGATGGGGATTACGTTAGGAGTGGGCATGATACAGCAATTGTATCAGCCTACTACAAAAAGAGGGATGGTTTCCCATATCTTTACGATTCCAATAATTTCTGAGTACTTTGGTTTAGTCCATGGTGCCAAGGCTGCTTTTACATAGAAGTAAAAGCGTACGTATGCAGAAAAGATAGACAAAAGAGAATTACAAATTCAACCAATCAACATTTTTTTGATGTCATGTATCAATCAACTGCAAGATCTGCTTCCGATTATAATCACTTGCATGAGATAGAAGTATGCGTAGAAAGGGCCTCACATCATCAGTTACAAATATGTTCTTTTCTCTAAACAGCCATTGGACGAACTCAATCAGTCTTTCAGTTGCATATTGATCCATAAGATCATTTTCCACCTGTGGGTCAAGATTTCTAAACTGAATGGAGAGAAATCGAAGCAATGATGTGGGATCTTCAGCGAGCTGCGCAAGACAAATTTGTCGTTGATCTTCTTGGATATCCAATTTGTCGAGAAGTATATTCATCCATATTAAAAAGTATTCCTCTTTTGATAACGGTCCTTTGTATTCATAGCGCTCTACTTTTGGCTTCAACAAGCTACTACTGTTGGTCCCCGACAGTTCATTTTTTAGCACTTCAACAAAGCTGGACATCGTGTGCATGTCTTTTCCATTTGGAACAAGGTCGGCAAGAACGTACTGGTTGGCATAATCAAAATTCACACGTCTTGTAGTACGTGCGTCGAAATATCGGTCTCGAATTGAATCAAGCAAAAGCTGTTCTTCTTTGCTGCGCATCGACGCATAATTCCAAAAAGCCATGCGGTATTCCACCACACTTATTGGATTCTGAAAATAGTGTCCGTTTGAGTTCTGATACAGAAGGACGTAGCGTATTTGTATTGGAAGGGATGTAACATCTGGGTCTAGCACTGTTGAATCTATTCCAAGCTTATCGAGCAAGGCGCGCATAGTACTTTTTTGAGCATAGGAAAATCGCAAATGAGTTGGCTGCATTGCTTCTTCTTCAGTCTCTTCTGTTTCAGGCTCTACTGCTTGGGAAGGAAAGGGAGCGGGATTAGACATTTCTATCTGTATAGTAAAATCATTCCCTGTATCTGGAACAAATGAAATATCTCGACGAATATATGTGGTTTTATCTCCATCCAACTTCGGTGTATCTTCTTTATAAAGATGTGTAAATATGGTGCTATTGCCTGTGTTGATGGCAGCTACTACAGGCGCAAGCGGTTTGCCTTCAAATGATCCAAATACTCTATTGTTTATCTTTGCACTTTCATCCGTCCTATCAAAGGGTCCTTCCAGGACAATAGTATCAACCCCACCATTTTTTACGACTCTTTCCATTTCAATAATACGTCTATCTGCATCGCCATCCATGTAGCACCTTTCTTCCATCAGCACGTTTTATCCTTTTGGTTCACCCAGCGTGACGACCACCGCGGTGGCTTTCTTGTCTTCGGTCACTGTAAATGTCATATCTTTGAGGATATTTTGAATATCCTTGGCGATCGGTGTATGTCCGGTTGGAACCACGATTGTTCCAGCAGCTTCTGCGTCGCCATTCCCTACTCGTCCGGTTGTATACCCAGCAGCCTTGAGGAGAGCGGCTTGCTTGCTCGCAAGACCTGAGATCTTGGTTCCGTTGAGAACATCAACTTTGATCTTCTTCTTCATGTCGGCAAATTCGGCACTATCAGTTGCAACCAATGATCCACTGCCTGAAGCAACAGGAGTTGCAGTTGGTACTGGTGTGGGAGCCATAGTTGGCTGCGTAAGCATCGGTGTTGGGGTGGGGACAACTGTT
Organism: uncultured Pseudomonadales bacterium; assembly: GCA_964574065.1. Lineage (GTDB taxonomy): Bacteria > Patescibacteriota > Microgenomatia > UBA1400 > UBA12028 > CAZNKS01. Next base: position 16,003 of record CAZNKS010000005.1, read on the forward strand.
GGTGAAGAGAGCTTCTTGGCATACACCACCAAGATTCCCGCAAGCAACACAATCAAAGCAACGACGATCAAAACGATTCCAATCAATTTCCTCTTGTCGTCACCGCCACTGGCTTCATTGATTTCTCCAATGACTGCTTGTGGAAGTGCGCCATCCATAGGAGGAACACCTCCATCTGCCAGGGCTTGCGGCTGGAATGGTGTGACCGGCTGTGGTTGTGCAAATGGTTGTGGAGTAGATTCAACTGTTGGAGCTTGAAACTCTGGTTGCGCAGGTGCTGCAGTTCCTTTGAGGTCATGTTCAAAAAACGATGGGAGGACGGGTTCTCCTCCAACTTGAGCCACATTTGATTGGGCAGGAGGTTGATAGGTTGGAACCTGAACCTGGGGTGCTTGTGGTAAATCTTGCTGGATGACTGGAGCAGCTTGGACAACTTCTTGTGGTTGAGCAACTGGGGCATACTGCACTTGTGGCATCGGTTGCACAGGAGGTTGAACCGGAGCTTCCATAGGTGCTTGCGATTGTGGTTCGACCGACACTTCCATTGGAGGTGGAAGTTGTGGCTCTGCAGGAGGAACATCCTCAATTTCAACCACGATTGGTTTTCGTGCCGGAGTGACTGCTTGTGGTGTTTGTGGATCTTCATCAAACACATTCACGACTGGAATCTGAGCAGATGGTTTTCTGGGACTTGGGTGACTCTTGGACTTGGTTGGACTCATAGATTTTGACTCCACTTCTTAAATACGGTCTGGTTGTATGCAAAGGCTGCTCAATACGAACAGTGATACATAGTAAGGGTAGAACACTTTTCCATTGAGAGCAAGCCCATTTCCCACTTTTATAGCGCCTTCTTTCTTTTTTCCGTCCGGATTCTATTATTCCATATAATCCAATAGAAAATATGAAAACATGTGTCAAAACGTAGGAGGCCTGCTATCAATCTCTTAGGGAGCGATTTCCTGCCATACGTAGCTTGAAGCCTTCATTTCTTTGGGAGTATTGAGCACAAAGTCGGGCCGATAGATGAAGAGTGCGCCAGGATTTCTGTTGTTCTCTAGGCCGTTTCCCCCATTACGGAAATCTCTGCTTATCTGGATGCCTCCACAAGAGGCAAATGTTCCTTCTGCCACAAGTTTCTTCTCTACTCCACCTCCCCCGATACTTTGAACCAAGATTCCACGGTTACTCACAAACACACCTTGCACCTGACCATCAGTTGTGCTGGCAAAATTACTCGTTCCCACACTTGGATCAATCGTGATGCTTCCAGAGACAATGAAGGCTAGGAAAGCTCCAGGTTCTACCTGAACGGTGTTAGCAATGTGCAGATCCCCTTTCACAAAGACAACGATCGATTCATTTGCCGACCCCGAAAGGTTCCAGGGACTTGCAATGGTGAGCGGCGTCAGTCCTTCGTAGTAGTAGGCTGCCTTGCCACCGTTTGGAGCATTGGTAGGCTTCCTGGCATCCCCCGGGTTGTTAAAGTCACCGGTGGGTGAAAGCCCAAGACTATAGAGTCTATAGAAATAGTCGTAGTTTTCACGACAGACAATCCCCGTATTGGTTTGGACGTTACGATTGATGTTGACGGGGCCTATCTCGTACGACTGGTTCCCTGGCATGTCTTGGAGATCGATAGTAGTCCCCCTCACATTGATCACAGCTCCCACACTCCCCATATCGGTGGTGAGAAGAGGAAGGGAGAAGTACGGTTTGCACCACGGCTCGACACAAGTTGCGGGAATACTATTGAATATCGTTTTCCCACTGTTGCCCATAGCAGCAATATCACCCCCCATAGTTTGGAACCAAGAGGAGCCAATTTTACTTACATAGAACTTGAGCTTTTGCGTTGTTGGAGCATCTTGTCCGCAATATTCTCCACTTGCTGGACAGACCGTCACAACATCAGCAGACCCAGGGTCATATTTCACACAGTAAGTTCCTTTTCTTGGATCAAGCATGCGAATCGTATAGGTCCCATTGGCCGCAATGGTGCCTGTATACACTTTTGGGGGACTCAGGCTTGTGTCGGTAGCTGTCACGCTTCCTTTCCCGTACGGATCGCCAATATCAGGGGATGTGCAGTATCCGCTTCCGACTGCGCCTACCTGAAGAGGAGGGGTTCCCCCTTTCAAGCTTGGATCCACTTCGATGGTTGACGATATCTTTACCACGCAGCTCTCAGAAAAAACGCAGCGTTTGCTTGTTTGGCAGCCACTGGGAGTGCATGATCGGTATTGAGGGTAATACCCATTTGCGCATCCCCCTGTCCGGCACGCTCCATTCGTCCAGTTACCGCAAGTGCATGGTGGTGGCGATGGTGGGCCAGGGGGACTTCCACCGCAAGCATTTCCGACAGGATGACTCGCAGGACAAGTACGACAAGTCGGATCTCCTCCACAATTATCGCCATAGTTCTTCCAGTAGGTACCACTTTCATCACATCCTTGACATTTGCTTGGGTCATTTCCTGGAGCTTCACAGCATGTTCGACCCGCGAATGCCACTCTGGGCACCACGACAACTCCCAGGAAAAGTGCAATCAGACAGATGCCCAAGCGTATCAACGTGTGCATACGGTTCTAGTATGCAAAACAAGGGAATAAGAAGCAAGTAAAGGAAATTAACTTCGAAAGATGGTGATCACGTCTTTGAAGGTAATAAGAAGCAGGAGCGCAATGAGGAACACAAAGCCAGCAGTGTTTAATGAGTTTTCAAACTTGGCAACTAATTTCTTTCCGATTAATTTTTCAAGCAGAATAAAGAACGCTCGCCCTCCATCTAATGCAGGAATAGGGAGCACATTCATGATTGCAAGATTGACAGATAACATGGCCGCAAAGTTGATAGCGACTAATGGGCCCTGCGCAAACAAGTTTTCTTTTTGTACCTGATCTGCAATCCCAATGGGACCTGCAACATCTTTGGGCACAACTCCCTTGGCAAAGAGATCGGTCACCATAGTCGTAAGCGAACGCAAAATGAGTTCTCCAAAAGAGAGTGATTTTAACAGCCCTACATACATCCCACGAAATGGCATTTCATACCAAGGATAGCGAACCAGTTTCTCTTCCTCTTCACTGGCGGCGACTCCTAATGCTCCATCACCACTTGGAATTTCTTCTGCAGTGCGAAGCTTGACGGTCACAGTTTGTTCTTGTCCATCTCGGGTATATCCAATCACCACTTCCTTGCCCCAGCGCTCTCGCATGAGACTGACAAATTGTTCACTGGTCGTAACGGTTTGTTTCTCACCCCCAGGGTCAGAAACAGAAAGCAGCCTGTCACCTTCTTTGATGCCCGCAGCTTGCGCAGGACTGTTGGGTGAAACGTATTGCACAGTAACTTGATCAAGCTTGGTTATTTCTGGAATACCAACAACCGAGAATATTCCTGCAAACGCGAGGACGCCAAACACAAAGTTCACCGTAGCTCCTGCCAAAATAATAATGAGACGTTGCCAGGCTGGCTTCGCATACAGTGGAGCTGCATCTTTTTGCAGTTTGAGATCTTCTTTAGAAAGCGTTTCTTGCTCTTCACTTTTTCCATTGCTCCCATCCTCTCCTTCCATACGCACAAATCCCCCCAATGGAAGTGCATTGAGTGTGAACGGAATACCTCTCCAGTGAAAGAGCGTGTGGACTTTGGGAGGAATACCTAATCCAAACTCCAGAATACGAACTTTAAATAATAGGGCCGTGAGGAAATGCCCCAGTTCGTGAATGAGGATTAAGAAAGTCAGAATGAGGATAAAGATCACAATCGACATAGTGAGTAGTAGCTATGCTATCACGGATAACAAAAGAGATGGTATTGGGTTTGCTATAAAGAAGCAAGTTCCTTCTCTTTATCGGCAGCCATGCTTTCCACTTTTTGGGTGTATTCTTCGGTAACCTTTTGCAGCTGTTCCAAATCTCGCTTAATATCATCTTCACTGATCCCCGCCTGCCCTTTTTGTCCTTCGATTTGCTTTTTGTACTTGGTGCGGATATCACGAAGCATATCAAGACTGGTGTGCTTCTTTTGTGACACAAGCTTAATCAGTTCTTGTCGTCTCTCACCAGTGAGTGGTGGGATGTTTAAACGGATCTGATCCCCATCAATAATAGGTGGAATATGCAAGTCCGAAATGGAGATTGCTTTTTCAATATCTTTGAGCACTGATTTATCCCAAGGTTTGATCACAATGGAGGCAGAATCGGGAGCAGAGATAGAAGCCAGTTCCATGATTTTCATCATGCTACCATAGGCTTGGACTTCAATGTTTTCAACCAGTGATGGTTTGGCTCTGCCAGTACGGATACTGGATAGATCTGTGGTGAGGACTTCAAGCAGCTTGGTTCCATCTTGTTTCATGGGAGAAAAGTTAAACATGAGACTCCTTTTTTGTGTGGTGTGTGTAGCTTTATATGATACTACAGATTTTATTCTTCTTTGAGTGAAAAGTGATCGACATGGTAGGATATGGAAGATATGCGATTACTACAGCGTTTTGTCACCATATTTGTACGTAGTAGCACTGATCCGTCGTATTACATCCAGGTGCTCTTTAGTCGCTTTCGTTCTTCTGTTCTTTTCTTTGTTGGAGTGACTGCCCTTCTTTCCCTGTTTACTGTTCTCTATTGGCGGTTAGTGAAGTTTCCCGTCTTCTATAACCTAGTACAAACCGAGACCACAACGGTGTTTAGCAAACTACCCGACTCCTTCTTTGCACGATACGAAAACAGCCAATTGTCATTGGAGGGTGTTCCCTTACCTGTGCGAATTGAATCATCCAAGGAACTGCAAAAAACAGGAGTATCTCCTCTGCTTGTCACCTTTGATGATCCCGACCAAAAAGAAGCTCTGCTCCGTCTGCGACAGGAAGATTTTTCTATTACCCTGCCAGCAGAAACCGGACTCACAAGCAGAAGTGTGCCGTACAAAGATTTCGCATCAGAGAACTTTACCTTCACGAAGGGCCAGCTAGAGGGACGTATAAAAGACGAGCTTGCAGCCATCCCCACCATGATGAATGTGATGAGTGTGGTGTTCCTTCCTCTCTACTTTGCGTTCTTTACCATTTCCTTGTTAATTGCGATTTTGTTTCTGTCCTTGCTTGCCCACTCACTGGTGTGGTTTGTAGGGATACGGATGCGGTTTCTTAAGATGCTGCAACTGTGTTTGCATGCTGGTGCTATCGCAGCCATGGTAGAGGAAGTTCGCAAAGTTCTCTATCCATCCACTTTCGTTTCTTTGTTCTGGCCTTCACTTCTGGCCATCATGCTGCTAGTCCTTTGGCAACTTGGCAAAAAAAGGTACAATACATAAGACTTTTAACAAATTTTTTGTAAGCTACAAGGATGCGTATGGATACGAATTTGCAAACTCTCTATGACAAGTTAACGCCAGTCTATCAAAAAGACGGCGATCAGGACTTCCCAATTAATAAGATCCGTTTTTTTGTCGATTTTGTGTGGAATAGTGTCGTCAAGCGAGAGCTTTCCGAGGATCAACGCAACTCACTGAAGCAATTGATTGATTTGCTCAATTCTTTGGATGATCATAAGTTATCTCCCAATCGTGAGATGATTCAAAGTCTTACACCTCAGTTGGGACCGCTACTTACCGCATATCCGTCATTGGGGCACAGCTTTTCGATAATCTTTACCACCATTATTCCTTCCTACCAGCGATATCTTTCCAGTTTGGAAGGATTGGTGAAAGACTCACACAACTTTACCCGGGAAGAAGTCTTGCTGTATTACGACATGACTCTAGTAGACCACATCGTACTATCCCACGTATTTGAGCAGGAACAGAATGTGAACTTGATTGAAATCATGGAAACAATTCGTGCCATCATTCAAATCAACGCCCTCACCCATGACTATTTGCAAGATGCATTAAATCGTTCCATTTCTTTATTTACGTTCCTGCAGCGTGGAGGTCTCGCCAAAGGGGAGTGCTTTACCTTCTATACCCAAACCATTGATACGATATTAAATACACTCAAAGAAAATGTAATGAATCAGAATGCCTTGGCAGCTGCCCAATTCTTGGCAACGGTACAAGTGCAGTTGGCACAAAAAGCAGTCATGGAAGCGACGCCACAGGCTCCCTTGTTACAGCAGCTCGAGGACATGCCGGCTCAGCCACAAGAAATCCAAGCTACAGCAGCGGCTACTGTGCAGTCACAATCCATCCCTGTTATGCCGTCGGTGCAGAACACTGTGGTGGGTACTAGCATTCCCAAAGCAGATGTGACAGTCCAAGAAAACTAACCATGCTTGGCTGGCGAGATGTGTTTTTCTACCACTCCACGAATGGCTGCCATATACAGCAACACAAATGGTAGGAGAAGAAGAAACGCTGCTATTTTGACCACATATCCCAGTTTGCTTTGGCTAAACGCAGACAAAAGATCAGACAGATTCATAGGAAGATGTGGCAATCTTAGCATCTGGATAGATATGTTTTCTGTATCGGCAATCACTTTTCATTCTTGATAGAAAATATACAAAAAGCCCACACCAAGGTGCAGGCTTTTTTACTTTCAATTCTGTTTTTAGACTGCCATGCGTGCAAATTCACGAACGACAATATTCTCACCGACTTTTCCAGCCGTTTCTTTGACCAGATCTTTGATGAGTTTCTTTGGATCACGAATATATGCTTGCTCTACGAGTTCGGCAACAGTAGCGGGTTGCATACTGGCAACTTGCATCGCAAGTTCTCGTGCCAAATTTTGAAAGTCGGAGGTTCTGGCCACAAAGTCTGTCTCACAGGAGAGGACTACGAGTGCGGCAACTTTGCCTGTGGTGTGGACGTAACTTCCCACAAGTCCTTCTGCGGTTTCGCGGTCGGCTTTTTTCTCCGCAGTTTTGATTGCTTTTTCGGCAATCCACTTGCGAGCTTTATCCATATCGCCATTGGTTTCTTCCAAGGCTCGTTTTACATCCATAACTCCGGCTCCGGTTTCTTCACGAAGCGTAAGTAATGCGTTTTTATCAAATGCCATATTTTTTCTCCCAACGTCAATTATTTCACGTCTTCTTTCTTTTCGACAACACTCTTGTTGAGTGCCTTGCCTTCTTTGAAGGCATTGGTCAAGGTAGCAACCAGGAGTTTGATACTTCCGACTGCGTCGTCATTGGCGGGGATGGCGATATCGGCCATATCTGGATCAGTATTACTGTCGGCAATAGCGATGACAAAGATGCCTTTTGCACGAGCTTCCTTGATTGCAACCAAGTCAGTGTTGATGTCTGCAACCACGATCATGTCTGGGATTCTCTTGAGAGTTGATACACCACCGAAGAAGCGTTCTAATCGTTCAATGTCTTTTCCGATTTTGACCTGTTCGTACTTGGTGTATTTGCCAAATTTTCCTTCTTGGCGATCTTTCTTCATCTGGTTCATTTTGGAAATGGATTTTCCGACTTGTTCCCAGTTGGTCACAAGACCTGCTGGCCAGCGAGTGACGGTGAAGCTAGCATCTGCATCGATTGCATGCTCACGGACGATATCTTTAGCTTGGCGTTTGGTACCGACAAAGACAACTGTCTTGCCACTTCGTCCAGCGTCATAGAGCTGGTTGCAGGCTTCTTCAAGCTGAGCCTGGGTTTTGGCCAAATCAAAAATATGCACCCCATCGCGCTCTGCGTAGATGAACTTTTTCATCTTTGGATTCCAACGACGAGCCTGATGTCCAAAGTGACATCCTGCCTCGAGTAATTGTTCTAGATCCACGGCGAAATTTGGTGTGTCTGCCATAGGGATCTCCTTTCTGCCTCCCTATCGCGATGTAGTTCAAGGAGATATCGCTGCGATAGGTGTGTGATAAATACTAGATGTAGTATACCAGATAGGAAAGCGTTTTCCAATAAACCCCCCTCTGGCTACCCAAGAGGGGGGTTTCTAAATAGACAGTAGCGATGTTAGTCACGTCGTCCGTTTCTTTTTCGTCGTTCAATTTCTCGGGCAAAGGCTCGAGCGGTAATCATACGAACATCATTTTCTCTTCCCAAAAGGATATCTTGATCTACTTCTTGTGGAGAACGAAGAACGGGAGATACTGGATAGATTTCGTCACCATTCAAGCTTTTCTCCTCAAGTTCTGCTTGAGAAAGAGCTCGGATATTATCGGTATAAAAGATCGTTGTCGTGGCACGGAGACCATTTGGCCACACGTTTCCACTACACAGTCTCGTTAGTCGTGCAGGTTCTACCCGCAGTTCCTCATTGAGTTCTTTGCGTGCTGTTTCTTGTGGATTGCCAAAGTCTCCGCCTCCAGAAAGGAGAAGTCCTTCTTCACGATTTTGTCCCACTCGTCGTTCCCGCATCTGTACCACCATTGGGCCATGCGCATGAGAGTTATAGACAGGAGGATGCCATCCTCGACCAACTAACTTAGCGGCTTTGGTTCCTTTATATTTTTCGGGATAGCGTTTGATGTCTTCAAAGAGCTGTTGCTGCTTCTCAAAGTCAGCAATCAACGCCCGCCATTGAGGTTCTTCCAAGACCACATAGGTAATGGCCTCGTCACCATCGATGTCATCATCTCCATTAAAAGACTCTATATATCCACGTCTTCCTTGGTGTCTGATATCCATCCATTCATTCCCTTCTGCAGCAACACCACTTCGACGATCATACGAACGAGTCGTATCGATATTCGGTAGGCGCTGACTAGTCAAGGCATATTCGAGTGCAAGTTGAATACGATAGAGGGAGGCCGTTTGCCGATAGTCTACCTGTTCTCCCCTAAGAGAGTGAAGAATCGATTCAATTTTCTGTACATATCGAGGGATGTCTGCTGCGCGTCGCTCATACGGAATATCAAGGAAAAGAGTGCAGTCCTGACTGAGATACTTTGACCAGGGATAGAGAACGCCGAGATCAAAACGCTGCATCCCTTCTGCTGGTGGATAGAGGTGAAGTAGACTCTCACGAGCGTGTTGCGTCGGCTTTCGGCTGGGGGAATCAGGCAAGGCAACTTCTTTGATGCGTACTCGCCCTTGTGTATCGATGGATACCACCATGCTCACCGGACTTGCATAGACGAAGTTCTCGCCATGATCATGGCGCATCTCTAGTGTTACTTTCGAGGTGTCCACTCCGGCTACTTCTCGCCGCGGGCGTCTTTTCCCACCCTGCTCTTCTTGTCGTCTTTGAAATGCTTCTCGCCAATTCATAGTATGTATCGATCCTTTCGATTACTAGAGAACGGTGGATTTTTGAGTGTGAAAAAACAAAAAAACCAGCCGTAAAGAATACTTCTTTCTCTGGCCGGTCGTAATTACGAATATCATTGTGCAGTATTGCCATCAAGCTCGTACTTGATATTCGTCAAGGCGTTGTTGAGATAATCCTAGTATACCATAGATGGGGTTATAAAGCAACCACTACTGATCAACTTTCCTCTGGAAAACTATCCTTGGCGACCACGATGAGTTCGTAGCCACTGTTGAAGTCTGGCTTCCATCCGTTCCCAATACGTTCTCTCTACTGTTCCTGGAGCACTCTCAAGCTTTCGGCGGATAGCTCCGGCGGCAGATCCATCTTGGCTGCGGACGAAATTGTTGATTTCTGTCGCATCGACAAAGCGAATAATGCCTGATTCTAGCGTCTTTTTTAAGAGTGCAAAGTTGTGGAGTAGATTATGAGCGGGCTTTGTATTCAGTTCAGCAGGAAATTTGGGAAGTTCTGCTTGAGTAAGTGTCGCAATATTCACTTGTGGCAAGCCAGGAGTTTTATCAGCATACACTCCTTGAGTGTCCCATATGATCATAGTAATCTCAGTTCCGTTCTCTGCTCGTACTTTCTTGGTTCCGTCGGGATACTGCCTGATCAGATTATCAAGTTTTTCATCAGATCCCTTAGCATCTGGATTTCTTTTAATTTCTTCGATAAGACTGAGAGAATATGTTTTATCATCTCTGCGAATGGCTGGTTTTTCTCTGGGCGTAGTGGCGGGTTTACCTTCTTTTATTAATTTCCGGATGTATTCTTCCTTCCAATCTTCATGAAATCGATGAGCCAGTTCATCTTCTGCGGCAGACAGAAGATCTTGAGGAAATTTCTCAGGTAACTCAGAAAACATTTGCGCAATTCTCTCCTGATAGGCTCTTAATTCCATTTCTTCTTCGTCGGATTGAAGTTGTATATCCATATTTGCCCTAGATAATTTTCTTTCAAAACAGGTAAGAGGGTTCTCTACAAATTCTGTCTCTCTTCCCCTAGAAGTATCTCTAAATGCAATACAGTCTTCCAATTCCACCGGACTGCTGCGATCTTTTTAGAGCTTACGACAGACAGCTTTATTCTCTACTAGCATTATTTGCTACAACTCTGGCTAAGGACCCATCTTTTTTAAGGACAATTCCTGTAGTTGTCTCAATTGCCTGTAGTGTTGCAATGAGCAATTCATTATGAGAAGCGAACATTCCTCCTGCAGCTAATCTTTCTGGTGAAACGCGTACCCATTGAACTTTCTTCATTTCTCCATCATACGGATGAACGTCCAAATCCCCCTCAACGAAGAAAGCGGTAACACCTGTCGTCACGTGTGTATTAAGGGTCGTTCTAGCATCTAACACCTCAAATCTACCTATTTTCATATAGGGGGAATGTGCTAAATCTGCAGCACCTTCTTCACCCGCTTCTCGTATGGCAGCTAAAACAGATCCAGAGACACCCTTGTCCTCAACATCCGATTTATCTCGCATTCCTCCTAGAAAAGCAAATTTATCCCCACTGTCATCTGATCGTTGTCCAACTAATACCTCCAGGTACTGTTTTCCACCCTCAGATACGACACGAAGCGGAATTGGATCTACAGCTCCTGGCTTACCCTCTTGATTTCCTACATTCCCCTCATAAAAATAAAATCCATGTCCGGTGGGAATACCATACTGAAGGAGTGTTCTCCAGTGAGGGTTTAAAGGATGTCCTTCGGAGTCCACTTCATACTGCTCGTTTGTCAAAGGATTCACGAGATGAGGAGCTTCGTCCCCTTTAATCCATCCTTTTGTAATCCCTCCTACGCGGTTCGTATGATTTTCTAAATGCCACTCTCCATTGGTAATTAGATCATGGGGTTTCCCTTGTTGTTCCCATTGAGCTATTTGTTCAGGTGTCCACTGCAGACGATTTTCATATCCAGGATAAGGAGTCTCACACATTCTTTTTAAATCTTGCTCAGTTACTTCATAATTGTAATCAGCAGCAATAGCTCGTTCATCTGGATTGGACAGATATGGAAGTTGGTCAAATTGAGAAACCCATCTTAGAGATTCAATAAATGTCTCATGCCCTTTTTGCTCATCATTCGCTCCACCTTGTGTTCGTTCCATTATTCGTACTCCTATTTTTATTGTACTTACTATCAATATAGCAATTATATCTATATTTTACAAATATTTACTGGTTATTTTGTTGGCTCATTTCTTTCTAAGAAATACTTCTTCTCTGGCCGGTTCAAACTACCTCACGCAGGTGAGATCAAGGCGTTATTGAGATAAGCCTAGTATCCCATAGATGGTGTTATAAAGCCACCACTTAGTTCCGTTACATTTTATCGTGAGGCAATACGCTACGGATCATTTTTCCTCTAGGAATACTACTCCTGGCGACCACGATGAGTTCGTAGCCACTGTTGAAGTCTGGCTTCCATCCGTTCCCAATACGTTCTCTCTGCAGATCCCGGAGCAGTCTCAAGCTTTCGGCGGATAGCTCCGGCGGCAGATCCATCTTGGCTGCGAACGAAATTGTTGATTTCTGTCGCATCGACAAAGCGAATAATGCCTGATTCTAGCTTCTTTTTTAAGAGTGCAAAGTTGTGGTCGTTGGGGATCACGTCTGCCTGGAACGTAGTCGTCAGCTGCGTTTGGACATCAGGATCAGTGGGGCGCAGAATCGCAAAGACATTATTGATCTCATTAATCGTTCTCGTTTTCTCTTTCACCACCCCAGCAGCATCAGTAAGTTGTACCACAATCGCTTCTTTCAGTTTTTGCTGATACTCTTCATACGTTGACGATGCAAGCGCAGTGCCAACCAGATTGGCCATACGCATGGAATCTCTGAGAAGCAAGACAGGGTACCCTGTATCAATGAGTGCCCGAATTTCTAAGGCAGTTCCCTTTCCTCCGTTTCCAACAACGGCATTGGTGATGACGCCTTCCTTCCCATAGAGGGCAAGCACTCGTTGGATCACCTCGGTTTCATGTCCAAATTCATCAGGAACATCCATCTTGCGGCCTGTTTCGCCAATCTCCACTTTTTCCACGAGTAGATGATGGGTATGGCCAGGAGCAGCTGGGTACCTATTGCCTTCTTGTTGATCGGCGAACGTCACCACATCTTTGGGAGTCACCCCCAAGACTTGCAGCCGATCTTGTGCTTGGGGATATTCTTTAAAGATTTCTTCCATGATTTGTCCCGCCAAACGCATAAATCCAGAGTTTGTTCCACCCGTAACGACCAGAACATTCTTGCCTGAGTCGAGGAGAGCTGACAATCGTTCTTTCATGGTGGCCTGAAATTCCTGCAAGGCGCTTCCTTCACCCATGAGTCCTGCACCTCCTGAGAACATGAATACAGCATCAGGTGTTTGGACTCCCATCTGTGCCAGTTGAATACGTAGTTCTTCTGAGGGGACTTGCTGCTCAACCAACCGAGTGGGACGATTACGCGTATGCTCTAGGGAAAGATCCAGTTGATCGGAGAGCTCGTCATAGGCTTGCTCTTGCAAGGAGCCTCCCATGATGATGGCTGCTTGAGCAAATTGTTCCCAGTCTTTCAAGTATGCTTCATCAGCAAGATCCATTCGCAGCGTATCCAGAGATAGTGGCTTGGTTGTATCTCCTAGTCTTCCCTTATATACCTGTGACTGGAGGTAGAGTGCCTTTTGCAGAGTCGTTAAATATTTCTTTTCATCGGCGGGTAGCTTCCCGTCGATGATCATGCGAAGCAAGTCTTCTACTGAGAGATGCTCATTATGTTGAGCATGCTTTTTGAGTAGGTATGGAAGAGCTTCTTGGAGCGCCACAAAGGCTGCTGTATTGTCTGTGTACTTTAGGCGAGCTTGATTGAGAGCGATTTCTTGATTGACACCACGAAGTTCTCCTGCCACTAATTGCCCTTCTATATCTGTCGGGAAAAGCGGCTCCGTCAATCGCTTAGGGAACTGTTCTATTCCATTACTACGCATCTTTTCGATTTCTGCTTTTGCATAGGTAGCATGAGCGTGTTTTGCCAAATCAACCATCAGACGGCGATCAGAAAAAAGTGAGAGTACGTCAGATAAATCGTCAAATTGTTTTCCAGACCGCATTTGTGTCAGTAAGAAATCAGCGGCTGCGTAGACTTGCAACCAATCACTGGTCGCGGCAATAGAGTCACGAGCATCAAATGGACGCACATTATCTTGTTCTTCCTTCCCTTCAAAAAGAATTGACAGATACCAGCCCGCATGACTGCCTCGAGATCCGGCTTCGATGATCTGCGAAGGAAGGTCGCCATTTTTAATTTTCTCGAGTTTTTGTTGTAGTGACATTCCTGGCGTTTGGGCATCGAGCATCGAAAGAATTCGACAAAGCTCAAGAAAGCCCACGGTGTTTTTCCCAAACATTTCGACTGCTTGATCAGCTGCGGAAACTTCCCCACCCCAGTGCTCACGACCAGCTTGCAGCAGCGCTTGTTCATCAGAAGTGAGAACAAATAGATCTTCAGGCTGCTGAGTTCGTTTTGCATAATCTTGTGCGGTCGCCACTGCGATTTCTATAAGTGTACTTCGATCCTGCATCATCGAGGCACTCAGCTCAATGAAGGCCTGATTCTCAATGGACACTCCATTCTCACCACCCCGATACGTCTGTGCACGTTCTGATATACGTTTGAGGGCAGCGTCAATATCAAGGCGTTTTTGTGCTGTTGCTGGATTATCACGCAGAGCCTCTGACTCCAGGGCTGTTTTTGCCTTGGCAAAAACCACTGCACAGGCATCAAGTACTTGAAGCTGGGTATCTGCACTCACCTCGACGCCAAACTTCTCTTTCCACGATTCAAAGATCGACACAAAGTCTTCGGCTGACTGCAATATCCACTCAGGGCGATAGGCTTTGGCAATATCAAAGTTCTTTTGACCCGCTTCCGTTGGCTTACTATCCAAAAAGAGCTTAAGATGTCTCTCAGCCAGATCGGTAAATCGACCTAAGCCCACAGCATCAACGTGTAGGAGTGGAGGTTGTTTGCTTTCATCAATGGTGACCGCATCGGTTAAGGTATCGATCACGAACAAGAGTCCGATGGTATCACCATGTTCGTCACTTTGTGCTCGTTCATCAGACCAGGCCTTTTCCTCAAAAATATTTTCATGATTCCCTGCCGCATCTGCCATCCACTCAGCTAGCTCATCGGTTACGGTGATCATGTTGCCATCCATGTCAGGAACTTGTTGCCCCACAAAATAGCCTTTGATCAAAAAGCGAATCTGTTCTTCATGGTCAGCCATGATAGTATCTTTGCTTCCATACACCGAAGCCCATTTCCATTGATCATGAATACGCATGATCGTAGGGATGAGTGCGATTTTTCGTGCATCAAGAGGAAGTTCTTTCCCGCTTTTCTTGGCACTTTCCGTTAGGCTGTGGAGCAAGCGCTTAGCATATCGTTCGACTGCAATATGATGGTCATCCAGTCCCAGTGATTTTGGTTTGTCTTTCAACTCTCGTTTATCTGGATCTGCTTGTTCAAGGTCAGTAAGAAGCTTTTCCCGATAGGCAGCGGCGGATATGGGCTCTGGTGTGGGGGTATATGCAGTTCCCAGTTCCTGGCGAATTTTCCAAAGTTCTTCTTCAAAAGTAGCCACGACATCAACGACTCTTCCACCCTCACTTGCCTTCTCTACTCCTTCGATGACACGCTGAAAGCGTTCCCACATCTTTTTGCGGTTTTCTCCATGCAGCGTGCCATTTTCCATGCCTTCTTCGACAAGCTTAGCGGCACTTGCCTTATATCGTTCTCTGCCTAGGGGGCCAAAAAGAACATACTCCTGTGACTGTTCTACTTCTGGGATAACAACACTTTCAGAAATCATAGAAAATCCTCTACATACAC
>CAZNKS010000006.1:0-8455 GCA_964574065.1 uncultured Pseudomonadales bacterium
TTAAGACCTAGGTTATTCCCTAAAACCGCTTCTATATTGATTTTTCTTGAAAAAAGGTTTGGTTGCAATAACTTCTCAACCTCGTTGAATCGCTGAGACTGAAAATTCAAAAAGTAACCGACAATGAGGCCGTAAAAAGACTCTGCTTGTTCCGAATATGGGTTCCACATTTTAAATTCCACAAGGGCTATCTTTGTTGATTCAGGCTTCCCATTTTTTTGGATAAGCGCAACGTCAAAAATGTCCACATGGCTAATTTTAGTCTGAAAAATAGAAATTTTGGGGTAAACTTTTCCCGCCAGATCAGCTTGAGTCATTACTCTATATTGAAGATCGTCAAGCTCCCCATCACTGACATTGTAGTCAGCCGATTTTCTTGATTTTTCATCGATGCGAATAGTGATTCCAAGCTCAGGCGCACCCAACATAAATTCTGATACTGGATTTCCCGCAACAAGCTCTTTTACTGCCTGGTCAGCGGACATGTACGTAGTTGCTGCACTCTCCTGCTGCCCTTCATCTTGAATAACAATTGCTTCTGGAGAAAATTTCCCCATATCTGCTGCTATGAAAACAGTTACCGTTTTTGAATCAAATAAATAGCGAGCTGGGTATCCTTGAATCTGAGTTGACTGACCAACTGATGGCAACAAATCAAGACGCTCGCCAAGGCTTGATGAGCGGGCGATATTTCCTGTGAGGGGATCACGCAGGTTTTGAACATCACTAAATTGCACTACCTGTCCTACCCCAAACGCATTTTGAATAGCCCAGAGCTCGAGCATCTGCTGAATTTTCGGGTCTTCTGCTCTGGGGACAATTACTTCAGCAAAGTATGGAGAGCCATTAACAATAGATTTTTTTACAAACACGCTCAGTCCACTGACTAGCGTCACCTGATAAACCTCACCAAGTGCTTCTAGTTGCTTATTCTCTGGTGCAATCGATCGCACAAATCGTATCTGATCACGAGCAATGCCTTTTCCTCCCAGGTATAGAGATACGAGTTGTTCAAAAGCATCATTTCCAACATTTGATTGCCCTTCAGCATAAATCGTCGAGAAAGATGGGGAAAATGCCACTCCATTGAGGTCTGTTACTGTTAGAGCTGCTACCATTTGTCCTTCATCAAGACCTTCTGCTTGTAATGGTGGAAGCAACGCATCGGCAATTTTTACACCATCCGGAAATTCATTCTCGTATGAGGCTAAAACCAGATTACCATGGTCATGAGTACCTTTCCTGCTTGCTACTCCAGTATAGGGAGGAGATAGTATCTGGAAGCTTAGGTCTTGACCCGCATCAAGAACTCTGTCCCCTAGCTTAGTGGACTTTTCTAATGGCTTGGTAACGAACTGTTCAGCACCTTTTGGATCACATGGATCTACTGGTTCACCATGATTGTCAAGATATATGGATTCGGTTGTTCCGCTAGCACCTCCAGGCTTGCGCATCTCGATTCTTATCTGGATATCAACATACCCCTCCCGGGCACATTGCTCCTTGGGAAAGGCAGAGAGAGTAATTTTATTTGTATCCTTATCTGACAGTGCCTTTTGAACATCTTGTGCGCTTGCTGTCTTTCTATCGGACATGACGCCTAAAGCTATCAATGTTGTCGCAGCTCCTGCACCCAAAGCTAGCACAATCTCCCTCATTTGTTCCGGAATTGCAACTCTTCGGATCCGTCCTATATGTTCTTTTTGCATATACTAAAAGCCACTGTGAATATTATTCTAGGCCTTCCTATTGGCTAAAAAATAATCCCGCACGCGGGACTGATTAGTACAGAGCATTCACTTTTACTATATGACTATTAATAAAATAATAGAGGATATACCCTGAGTATTTCATTAAGTATTAATTGTAGCACCTTCTGTCAAGAGATATGAAGAAATTATCTTCCCAAAGCTTTATTACAAAAGGGAATCTATTACTCCCTTCTAGCGTTTAATGAAAAAACTGCTTATACTGTATTAGCAATGCATACCATTCGAATCAAACAGCTCATTTTTTGCGCCTTTTTGAGTCTAGTTGTAATAGCGATGTTCCTCTACTCCGGAAATAGCTTTTTTTCATCCTCAGACATCAACCCAAAACCACAAGAAGTGCATGCCCAGACTACCTCTACTGATTGGCCACAACTACAGCACGATGCTCAACATACTGGACGAACGCAAGTTTCTGTCCCCCCAAACTATGAGGTTGCATGGGCGTGGGCCGGTACGAATCACGTGGTGAAAAACTTTGCCTCGCTCTCAGGGAAAAGCATTACCGACGGATTTGGTTCAAACTTTGTTTTCTCAACCATCTTCTCTCAGCAGGTCCAGCCAATTATCGCTGAAGGAAAGGTCTATGTCGGATCAATGAATGGGCACCTCTATGCAATTGATGCGTTAAGCGGCGATACAAAGTGGGACTTTCCTACGGGCGGTCCTATCCTCTCTACGGCTGCTTATGGAAACGGGGTGGTTGTTATCGGCTCAATGGACGGGAATGTGTATGGCATTTCTGTCGCAACAGGGGTGATGAAATGGAAAATTACAACTGGGGCAGGAATAAGTGCCTCCCCTGTTGTTTTTGGTTCAACAGTGTATCTGGGATCAAGGGACGGCATCGTGTATGCGATCGACATTTCTTCAGGAGCTCTACGATGGAAATATGAGACGCGGGATCCTGCAGGACAATTTTCCAAGGCGCCTATAGTGGCTCCAGCGGCTGTTTCAGAGGATGGCCAAACAGTTATCGTAGGGGCAGAAAACATGTATCTGTACGGTCTCAACGCCTTCAATGGCACAGAGAAGTGGTCTCCCAAAAAACTCGTTGGACAAAGTTTCTTATATTCATGGCCTGTTATTTCCCAGGGAAAGGTAGTTGTTCGCACGATGTCGTCCCTTACTGGAGCAGAACATGGGCTCGTCTCTCCAGATATTGAGTCGACACTAGCGGCACTTCCCCCAGAGCCTACCGCAGCGGAAGAAAAGAGCGCAATCCTCTCCTACCTCCAACAAAATCCGCACCAAAAATCCATGTATGTTTTTGACATAGCGACGGGCATCGAACCATTCCAGATTGCAATGGGTCGGGTGACCGGCAATAACTACACCGCACATCTGCCTATTCTTGATAATCAAGGTAGATTACTTACCTATTGGAGGAGTAAAAGAGCATACTTTTTCCAAGATGGACCAGCTTTTGGAACAAAATACTGCCCTGATTTGGGTCCAGTTGACTTAAGTACAGGAGATCGCATTCGATTGCGAACAACCTTTGGAACTATCGGCATATGCCCAGAGCTTGATAATGGTTTTCAGATTACATCTGGCGGTGACTATTTGTACTTTGCGAATTCTTTCCGAGGGACGTTTACTATCCACCAACCCACATACAAACTTTCACGCATGACTGCACCGATAGCACGCTGGGACTGTGCCGATTTTCGTCTATGGGGATACAGCGTCGTCTACTATGGGAATGATTCAGTAACACAAAACTGTCCCTCACCAGCAGACCCAAGACCTCCAAAACAGTACCAAGAAGGAGTTGGCTTTGCGGGAATTGCAATTGCAACCAACGATGGGATTCCCATGCTGTATGTGAATGAGCCAGATGCTGGATTTATTGTTGCGTTACGAAAGAAACCATGAGCACTTGTCGTAAACTTGTTCTTGTCATTCTGATTACCCTTAGCTGTTTTTCTTTTGCAGCAGTTTTTTCGTGGAAGGTAAAGGCTCAATCAACTTCTTCACTAATCTGGGAAGCATATAGTGCAAAGAGTACAGCAAATGATGGTGACCTCCGATCTTTACTCGAAGAACAAGTACAGAAAGTGATTGCCGCAGGACATCTTGCCCCCTTTCGCGCACTATACGGCGAGGGGACGACCACATATTATTGGTATCACTCATATGACACTGTTTATACTCTTTCACTCGCATATCCGTACGTATCATCATCCACACAATCAAAAATAAAAAACTACTTGCTGCAAGAAATGCAAAAGTATCCCGTTTGGTCAAGCTCATACCTTGATCCAAAAATCGGTGCACGAAGACAGCCAGACGAGTTGGGTGAATCTGAAATTGGATCTTTGCGTGCGACGTATGCGAATAGACCAAAACTGTTTGCTCTGTATGCCCTTTGGCTCTATGCGTCAAACACCGGGGACTGGCAGTATATTCAAAGTAATTGGAATAGCATAAGTTCATTCTATTCAAATAATCGATCCGAGACTGCAAGCTATTACACAAGCATTGCGGGAGCGATAGGATATGCTCGCATGGCTTCGCAGAAAGGAACACAAGATACGGGTGCAATATCAACTGCAACTTCTGATATTCAGACAGGGTTTACAAACGGAAAAAATGTCCTTTCCTTTGCTCAAAAAGCTGAGAATGCATATAAAGGGACAAACGATGATTGGGAAGGATGGACACGAGAGGAGATCTACATTGGGTTCCATTTTCTCGACATCACACCAGAAATTGGTCGATTTCTACGAGAAGATACTACTATTCGTCAGACGGTGATCGGAACACAAACGGTGTTTTCATCATCAGGTGGATCTAGTAACGAGATTGTTTATGAGAAACCTTCAGAGGAATATTCACTTCGTCGTGCGGAGTATTTTTACCCTCTCTGGTATATGGCACAAGCTCCGACATGGAGTAGGTATTTTGGGGAAGGCAGTGGGATTGCCCCCGATGCGAGAGGAATGATTTTCCCCCTCAAAGCATGGGTGTTACAGGAGCCCGCAATCAAACTTCGCACATACGTAGATGTCCCCGATGCACTTATTGGTGATTATTATTATATGCAAAACCTAGTTCGCACAATTGAGGCACACGGTCAACCCTGTTGGACGGATGTTCGTACCAATACAAGCTCGTGCGGAATACAGCCTAGTACTCCACCGGTTACAGTTGCTCCCACCCCGACACCGCTTGCGCCATCCTGTCCAACTGATCTGAACCTGAATGGATCAACAGACATTGGAGATTATGCGTTATTTGTAAATAGCTTTCTCAAGACACCGGTGAATCAGAATGCAAATTTTGATAAAATTGGTGGGGTGGATCTACTAGACTATTCGATTTTCGTCAAAGCGTTCCTAAAACCTTGTGGTTAGTCTGGGCGCTTTTCAAAAACTTCTAAAGCTTCTCGTTCCTGCCTATTTACTTTTTCTGGGAGAGTCACCACCACTCGAACGTATAAGTCTCCTGTTCCTCTTCCTGACACGTGAGGTACTCCATATTCTCTTAGTCTAATCATTGTGTTCGGCTGAGTGCCTGGTCGAATTTTCAACTTCAAATCCCCATCAAGTGTCGGCACAGATATTTCGCCACCCAAGATAGCTCTGTGGAAGGACACATCGATATCGGCAAATAGATCGTCTCCTTCTCGCTTAAATTTGGGATCAGGACGGACTTCAATCCGTACATCAAAATCCTGAAAGCGAATTCGTGTCCCACTATCTGCACCTGCAGGAATCTTAATGCTTCGCTTTTTTCCATCGATCACAACTTCTTTGGTTGCACCCTTTACGGCATCCATGAAGCCAATCTCGATTTCGTAGAGAGGTTTTCGTGGCTGACGAGAGAAGCCTCCGCCAAAAAAGCTTTCAAAGATATCAAAAGGATCAGAGAACCCACCAAAGTCATATCCCTCAAAAGGGTTTTGACCGCCACGTGTATTGTATGTATAGGTAAATGGTCCTTGTTTGAAACCTCCAAATCCACCTGCAAAGGGGTTTCCTTGTGCTCCACCCATATTTCCTTGTGTGAAAGCGGCATGTCCAAACTGATCGTATGTTTTTCTTTTCTGATCGTTGGAGAGAACTTCATACGCTTCGTTTATTTCTTTGAACTTTTTTTCAGCATCGGGTTCTTTGTTACGATCAGGATGATACTGTAAAGCGGCTTTGCGATATGCAGATTTAATTTCCGCACCAGAAGCAGTTTTGGAAATACCTAAAATGTCGTAGTAGTCACGGGTTGTTGCCATACAAAACAGTCTATAGTGAACTCATATTTCTTAGAAGAAGAAGGTTCTTAATTGGCTACTTTTCGTCCTTGCTCATCATTCACCACAATAACATCTAAGCCGTAGTTCACGACTTCTTTCCCATCCTGTTCAAAGACAAAAGAATAGGTTCCTACTTCATTAAAAGGAAAACCTTCAAAATTACTTATAAAGTTAAAGCGTCCGTTCTCTCCAAATGCTACTTTTACATCTGCGGAGAAATCTTCCTTCCCAGCTGGAGATTGTATTTTTAGTTTCAAAGTTTCTTCTGTTCTTGGTTCTCCAACAAACGTGACGACAAACGACATGCGAGCATGATTACTTGGTAGATTGCGAACAAACAGCTTGTCGAAGATCCCAATAACTGAGAGCTTCTTATCTTCTCCTGTCATTGCATAATCTGCTAAAGCAATCAACTCTGCATGCAATTTATGTTTTGCCATACGTTTTCCTATGATACCGGCAGTCCGTCAGCTGACGGACTGCCTATGAATACTGTGTACTATTCTTTTATAACTTCACCTTCTTCAGCGTCCGCTTTCTCGTCTTTTTTCTCGTCAGTATTCTCTGTTGATGTGCTTTCTGCCTGGCCTTCCTTAGCTTTAGCGGCGGAGGCCATCGCTTCTCCAATTTTCTGGGCTGATTGCAAGGTTTCTTCCATCGCTTTTTTCAGCTCTTCTTCCGTCGCATCTTCTTTCTTTGCGAGCTCTTCTAAGGCATTCACATTCTTTTCAATGGCTTCTCTATCTGTATCAGCCAAGTGCGCTCCATAGTCTTTTAGTTGCTTACGCAGCTCAAAGACAGTATGTTCCGCTTGATTCCGAGCTTCGATAAGCTTTTTCTTCTTCTCATCTTCTTCACGATGCTTTTCTGCTTCCGCAACCATTCTTTCAACTTCCTCTTCTGAAAGATTGGTACTGTTTTGAATCGTAATTTTTTGTTCCTTGCCAGATGTCTTGTCTTTGGCAGTCACATGCAAGATTCCATTTGTATCGATATCAAAGGTGACTTCCACCTGTGGGACACCACGAGGTGCTGGTGGAATGCCATCAAGAATGAACCGACCCAGTGATTTGTTGTCGGCAGCCATTTCGCGTTCACCTTGCAGGACATTAATTTCGACTTGCGTTTGATTATCTGCAGCCGTACTAAAGACTTGTGACTTACTCGTTGGAACAGTGGTATTACGTGGGATCAATGGAGTACGGACTCCTCCCATGGTTTCAAGGCCTAAGGTAAGCGGGGTGACGTCTAAGAGAACTACGTCTTTCACATCACCAGTGATAACACCAGCTTGTACCGCTGCTCCAACAGCAACTACTTCATCTGGGTTGACGCCTTTATGGGGTTCTTTGCCAAAGAATCTTTCAACTTCAGCTTGAACTTTGGGCATGCGGGTCATTCCACCGACAAGCACGACTTCAGAAATTTCAGTTTTCTTGACCCCCGCATCTTTGAGTGCTTGCTCAACTGGTATGAATGAACCAGTGATCAGATCATCTACTAGTTCTTCCATTTTTGCTCGCGTCAGTGTCATCGTGAGATGCAAAGGACCTTCAGATCCTTGGGTGATAAAAGGAAGATTAATCTCTGTACTCATGGTTGAGGACAGCTCAATCTTGGCTTTTTCAGCAGCATCTTTCACACGCTGGAGAGCTTGCTTATCTTTCTTTAAGTCAACACTATTTTCTTTCTTGAATTCGGAAACGATCCAGTCGATGATACGTCCATCAAAGTCATCTCCTCCAAGGAATGTATTTCCGTTGGTGGACTTGACCTCAAAGACCCCATCGCCTATTTCTAAAATAGATATATCAAAAGTTCCACCGCCGAGGTCATAGACGGCGATAGTGCCTGATTTCTTTTGATCTAGTCCATATGCAAGGGCAGCTGCAGTTGGTTCATTCAAAATACGTTCAACTTTCAAGCCAGCAATTTCACCAGCTTGTTTGGTAGCTTGACGCTGAGCATCATCAAAGTATGCAGGCACTGTAATAACTGCCTGGGTAACTTTTTCTCCCAAGAAACTCTCTGCATCGGCTTTCGCCTTTGCAAGGGTCATGGCTGAGATTTCTTGTGGGGTATAGACTTTGCCTTCTACTTTTACACTAGCCGTTGCATCTTTGCCTTTGACAATCTCGTAAGACACATGTTCCAAAGTTTTTTTCACCTCTGGATCCGTAAACTTTCGACCCATTAATCGTTTTACAGAATTAATGATTTTATCTGACTTTAAAACCATCTGACGCTTTGCTGTTGCGCCAACAGTCCGGGTTGTAGGGTCAACAATACTTGGGAAGGTATTTGCTCCCTCTGCTGTAGGAATTATTTTTGGCTTCCCTCCCATCATGACTGCGACTGCACTGTTGGTTGTACCAAGGTCAATACCAATAACTTTTCCCATATTGAACTCCTTCTTTATAATTTTGTTTTG
>CAZNKS010000006.1:8465-30786 GCA_964574065.1 uncultured Pseudomonadales bacterium
AAATCCCGTCCACAAGCGGGATGTGCTCCTTTTGTTTTCTATTTTGATTTGCCTACAATTACCTTTGCAGGTACAATAACAATACCGTTGAGTTCATATCCACAGTTCAAAACTTCAAGAACAACATTCTCCTCACCTTCTTTGGTGTCAACGGCTTCCATCCTCTCTGCGTCAAATTTGTGCCCCTTTGGGTAAATCTCCTTGAGTCCCTCAGATTCAAAGACATGTCTAAAATCTGCCACAACCATGTCCAATCCTTTATCTTTGATATGGGTAGCTGCCATTAATAAGTGATCGTACGGATGGATCAATTCTTCAACAAAGCCTTGTGTTGCAAGCTTGGCAAAACGTTTTTGTGCTTCTTGCGTATGCCGCTCCAAATTTTGAAAATCTGCTAAGGCTCTTTTGTATTTTCCTTCTGTTTCTGCAAGTTTCTCTTGCAACTCTCTGATCTGTGATAGGCATTCTTGATGGGTTTCTTCCACCTCTTCTTTCGAAGAGATTTTTTCATCGAAGATTACCTCTTGGTCTTGTGTTGTGTTCTTTTTCTTTCCATCAGACATAGAAACACTCCAACTAACAATACATTGGCTTTCGTGAATTTATTTCCCCACTACATCAACAATACAATTTCGAAAATAGCGCATCATCGGAATGACGTACGGATAATCAAAACGACTTGAGCCGATTAACCCTAGCCAGCAATGGTGTCCAGCGGCTTGAAAATCAGTATAGATAAATCCAACTGGTTCCAAAAAGTTATTCCCCAACTCATCACCTAAGACAATACGAATTGGTTGCTCACTTGAAAAACGTTCAAAAATTTCCTCCAAAATACTCACTTCATCCATGAGGTTTAAAACCGCACGCATGGCGTCAATGTCAAAAAACTCAGGCATTGCTAATAGTTGTGAGGAACCTGCTATATAGATTTGTTTCTCATCGGTAACGGCAATTCCCACAGCATGAGCCCGTCCTGCAAGGATGCGTGTTGATTCCTGGAGGAGTTGACCCATCTGATCACGTTTCTGCCAAATCTTTTCCTTTAATGTAACCTCTTCGGCGACCGACAGATCCTTTTCTCGCATCAGGTCACGGACATAGACTTTAATAGCCAAGGAGGTAGGAATACGTCCTGCAGACGTATGTGGCTGTTTTAGATAGCCATGTTTCGTAAGATATACCATTTCATTTCGAATAGTTGCAGGAGAAACACCGAGATTATATTTACGATCAATTGTATCGGATCCAACTGGATCAGCGGAGTTAATATATTCCTCCACTACCGCTCGAAGTATCTGGACTTGTCTTGAGGTTAAGTCAATCATAGCGTGTTTCCTGCAGTCTGCGGGATTAGCAGTGACTATATCTGAGTGCTAAAAAAAAGTCAAGACCAATTCGAAACGAAGATTAGTTGTTCTTTGAGGCTTTTCGCTTGTTTACCATCTCAAGTGGCGAGATGTTGCTTGTTTTGGCAAGAAAGTCTCCTCCAGAAAGGAGGCTTCCTCCTACAAATAAGGCGATTGCTAGAATCATCACAGTCCAGGTTCCAAACCCTGTTTTGGGAGTTTCTTTCAGAGTAGAACTTACTGAAGCCGTACTCTTTGGCGTAGGAGAAACAGATGCTTTAGGTGTTGCTGTAGCTTTTGGGGTAGCAGTAGCTTTGGCTGTGGCAGTTGGTTTTACAGTTGCTGCGGTTCCACCTCCTGTACAAGAACAATTCGTGCTTGCAGGACAACTCTCTGCTCGGCACACACCTACGTAACAGCGGTATCCTTGACCACAGTCCTCATTGACGTCGCAACGCTGGTTGCAGGTCCCTTGAGCGGAGACTTGAGTCACCGTTCCAAAGATTGAAACAAGAGTTAGGAGGCTTACAAAGAGTGCTTTTTTCATACGTGTCCTGTGCAGTAGAGGATACGAATTAGGATTCGGGTGTAGTATACCCGAATGTATTGAAAAAACCAGAGCAAAAAGCAGAATAGTTTGTATTAGAGGTTTTATGGCCTATTCGGCAATGACGGCTCCCCCAAGACAAGTTTTCCCAGAATAGAAAACCGCACTTTGACCACTTGCAATTCCCTGAGTGGGCTCATGCAGCTTCACATTCCCCACACTTGCGTTCATCTGGACAGAACAAGAATACAATTTGCCAGTGTGACGGATACGAACTTTCAACTCTTTCACTGTCGGATCGGATATCCAATGAATATTGTTGATTGCGAACTTTTGCTGGAAGGTTTCGGCTCCAAATCCAACTACTAATTGATTTTTTTTTGCATCTTTTCGGAGCACGTAGAACGGCGGAATAGCATGTTTATTAATGGAGTCGTCCGCGGGTAATTTGAATGAACGATCAAATCCATGACGCTGTCCGATCGTATAAAACCACAGTCCTTTATGGCGTCCGATGACTCGTCCTTTGGTATCTACAATTTCTCCTGGTTTTTCTCCCAATCGATCACGCAAGAAAGCGTAGACATTTATTTCTCCAATGAAACAAATGCCCTGACTATCTGGCTTGTGTGCCGTCACAAGCCCATACTTTTGTGCTAGCAAACGAACTTGTTTTTTCTGCAAATGTCCAATTGGGAATAGAATATGAGGAAGTTGATCAGCTCGAAGCCGATACAAAAAATATGTCTGGTCTTTGTGTTCGTCAACGCTTCTGGTCAAAGAATACGTACCACAATCAAGTATGATTTGTGCATAATGGCCCGTCGCTACATAATCATATCCATTTTGCATTGCCCAGTCATAAAAGAGTCCAAATTTTATCTCCTTATTGCACAATACATCGGGATTTGGTGTTCGGCCGGATTGATACTCGGAAAAGAAGTACTCTACCACTTTCTGCTTATATGCATCCTTGAAATCCAGTACCTGAAATGGAATGCCGTAGTATAGCGCTACAGCTAATGCATCCTTGCGATCCTCCTCAGCTCGACATCCTGGAGCCTTCCAACATTCCAAAAACACGCCCGTAACTTCACATCCCATTTCCTTTAGAAGAGCAAGTGACACAGAAGAGTCGACCCCACCCGACATTCCTAATGCTACCTTTTTCATACTTGAAAGTATTATCTCATAACATATAAACCTGCGTGCTTTCACGTTTGTCTCTTCACTCGTTACAAAAAAAGCTCTATAGTGAAAGGGATTAGCCACAATACATCCTATGCCTACTTCCAATTTAAAAAAAATCGTGTCCTTTATAGCAATCTTGGTAATCGGTCTGGGCTTTTTAGCAACACTACTTGCTGTTAGAACAAATCTGGACAATAGACAACGTGCAGCTACTTCGAGTGGGACGGCAACAATAGATGTTAGTAACTCCGTTTCCACTACTGTGATCGCACCAGGAAGCAAGGCCTCTTTGGATGTTATCGCTAAAAATGTTGGATCATCTTCAATTATTGGTATTCAGGCGTTTATTGCGATTTCTGGGAACGTCCCAGCAGATATTACCTTTGCAGAGGCTCCTATTACGGGACTGACACCTGCGGGTATTAGCATGCAGCCAGACGGTCAAGGGAAAATTCTCACCATAGGATTCCTTGCTCCTCCTTCCCAGCCAACATCGCTTTCAGGTGGAAATGCAAAGCTGGGAACTATTACATTTACTGCCCCATCGTCAGGATCTATTACGTTTACAGTTGATAATTCAAACTCTGCAATTCTACAAGCAAACACAAGTAACGATCTGTTAGGACTGAGTCCGAGCAAGAATTTTACGTTTGGCGTAGCACAGACATCACCAACACCAACGTCTTCTTCTGGGATGAGCTGCACAAATTACGTAGAAGGCTTTGATGGGTCGTCCCTCAATACGAGTTTTTGGATGACCCCAACGCAAGAAACAATAGCTGTATCATCGGTTCAATCTGGAAAACTGATCGTGTCTATGCCTGGTGGTGCCTCAAGGAAAGCTTGGCAGAAGCCAATAAAGCCCGTGGGTGGTGATTTTACCATATCTCTTGATATGGAAGAGCTGAGTTATTCTCCGTCGACAAGCGCATATGCTCAAGAATGGCTTGGGATAACATCCGCCGACAGCTCATCCTCTAAATATATTTATATAGGAAGAAGCAATGGACCAAATGGATATCAGGTGGCCACGGCTACTAACATAGATGGACAGGATACAAACAGCAAAACGCTTATAGTTTCTAATCCCGGTGGCAAGGTAAAAATGGAGATCCAAAAGACAGGTACATCAATTAAGGCGTATTTCACCATTGATTCCGGAACACGTACGTTACTTTCGACATACACTGTTTCGGATGCGTCAACATTTTTTACTCCACTTATATACACTACTACGCTTGCGGATTTTCCAGCGGTTCATGCGCAATATGATAACTTTTCCATTACGTGTTCTCAGCCAGCCCCAACAATCTCGCCCAAGACCTGTTGGAATAGGGTTGTGAACACAAGCTCGGTCTACTATTGGCCGGACGGTTGCAAAGGTACTATGCCTGCACCGGGAACCGCTTGCACAACGGCAATGGTACAACTCACTTCAGCCGAGCTCACAGCTTATCTACAATGGGTTTCACAAGGTAAACCTGCAATCTCTGGTTGCAGCTCATCAACTCCATTTCCGACGGTTCAGCCAACGGTAGTCCCAACCACTGGCGTCACGGTGATAAATGACCCAACATGTGCTCGAGTAATGTGCCAAAACACCAATGGTTGTTCATGCCCATCATACTGTAACTACGAAAAAACTAAGTACAACTGGACTTGTGGAGGACTGCGCACTGGAGCCACACCAGTACCTACTGCCACAGCAGCACCAAAAGCGTGCAATGAAACTTGCAGTACGAACGCAGATTGTCCAACAGGACTAAGTTGTGTGCTAACTTCCGCATGTCCTCCTGGTACCCAGTGTATTCGGGAAGGAGTCTACTTGTGTAGAAATGTGGCTTGTACCGGCTCAAGCACTTGTAGTTGTGCGAGTCCAACAATAGCTCCTACAAACAGTCCAACAGCAACTCCGATCTCATCTGCCCCCAAGATACTTGTCTCTTTCGCAGGCGTGTCATCAGATAGGGGTACTATTCGAGCTCGAGTGAAAGCTGTTTCAGCAACAAGCACTATTTTTGATCTCACGCTTCCATTTGTATTTGACGGTAACGGCAAATATCGTGCCGACTTTTCAAATGTAACGCTTCCAGCCGCAACCTCCCTGTCCACCTATCAAGGAACCAACCTTTCGATCTCCATGAAGGGGGAAAAACATGTTCAGCGAATCGTGCGCAACATACTAGCTACTTCTACAGGGTTGATCGATCTCTCTGCAAAACCACTCGAGGTTGGCGACCTCCCTACCCAAGACGGGATTGTTAATGCTGCAGACATAGATAAGGTGCTATCGAGAATGTCTGCAAGCACGACCTCTACTAGTGATCTGAATATTGCGGATGTCAATTATGATGGCACCATCAATGCGGTGGATATGGGCTTGATTCTTTCCACACTATCAACCAAAACAGATGAAACACTATGAACGGACTGATTAATAAAGCCTGGTTTAGTTTTTTTCTTATAGCAATCGTCCTTTGCCTGCCGACTCAAATGCATGCTCAGGCAACATCGCCTACAGTGACCTTTGTGGATCCCCAAACAAGTCAGCAAACTCCTTCAGTGACACTTGTGACGGGTTCCTCCAAGACCATTCAGTTGCGACTAAATCCAAATGGAAAACAGCTATCCGGGGTCGATGTGGTATTGCAATATAGTCCAGAAGATATTCAGGTATCGTTACCTGCTTTCCCTTCCCCTGCTATGTTTGCCCGGAATTTCGCTCAATTCTCAACTCCAGGTGAGATGAAGATTCAGAGCACCAATACTGACGTAGGATCTTGGGTGGAGACAGTGGTTCCTAATTACTATTCATTTACTGTTTTGTCAAAGAAAGTTGGTCAAAGTCAAATTCGATTTCGCTGTACAGATAACGAAACCAATGATACAAATTTTGTCGAGCGACTGACCGGCAGAGATTTGACAAGTTGTCAAAGCTTGCTACCCATTTTTATTAATTCCATCCCTGCGTCATCTGAGCCCACACCGACTTCTCCACCTACTTCTCAACCAACATCTACACCTATCGTTTCATCCACCCCAAATGAAATTCCTCTATGCCTGACAATCTCAAGAGATGTGCAGACACCAATACTTGGACAACAAGTACGATTTACCTGTGGAACCGTAGCGGGAGCAACGTCCTATGAATTCCGGTATCGAATTCTAGAATCAAATGAAATGGGCTCACTGTCCCCCATATCACAAAATTCTAATATTTCTGAACCCTTAACAATTCTTAAATCAGGCACATACGATGTAGAGTGCAAAGTATGTGTCAAAGAGCGTTGTTCACCATATTCGGCTTGGTAATCTATGAACCATTCAATACTTCGCACACCACAGCTATTTTCGTTTCTATTCTTGGTTGTATTATCGGTTTCTGTGGGCAGTGTAGTTCTCATTTCGCAAAAAGTCCGCCAAACTGATACCACAGCTAAAAAAACAAGCGCCGCCAACTGTGCCATGCGGTTTACGGTAGGTGCTCCTTCATCGGGTATTCAAATGAAAGAGGTGCGTATTAGTCCAGGAACGCTTGTTGGTCTGCAACCAAACAGAATACCCGTGAGAATGTCGACCAGCGTATATGACCAGAATGGCAATGACATTACTTCAAAAGTAAGTATCCAGTGGGGAGTTAGTAGCAACTCTTCGGTTGGAAGTATTCATCCGCAATCAAATAACTCACTCGCAACATTTATACCCCTCCAAAGTGGAAATGGGGATCTGTTCGTAACCGCTACGTATGCTGACCAAACTATGACCGGCTCAATACCTATTGAACTGCACAGATATACATTCTCGCTCATCCCAGCCCAGCGTTACTCTGTTGTCCCACGAAACAGAACTCTAGAATCATTCTTTTTTCTCGTAATGGATGAGCAGAATAATGTGCTCAAGTATGACACATCACGGTTTCAGATTGATGTAACTGATATGAATTCAGCTATTGTTTTTCTTTCACAACCAGCAATTCTTCCATATTGTGATGGGTTTCACGTACGACTTGGTTTCCAGTCGGGATCCAGAGGAACTTCTCCAGTCTCTGTTACGATGCGAGATAAGTCGAGCGGAGCTGTAGTGGGAAAGACGACAATCTATGTAACAGCTACTGATGAGGAACAATGGAAGCCACCGCAGTTAGACATTGATAGGCGATATTTATCCTGTACTACAAGCGCCTCATCCTCTCCAACGGCTTTACCTACTGCCTCCCCCACAGCGTCTCCTCTTCCCACACCAAACTCAACGATCCCCCGATCGTTTACATTTAGCATCAAAATGCATGGTCTAGAAAGCATGTCTACAAACAAGCTCCTGGCAAAGGTAAGCTTTGGACCCATGAACTCTCAAGATCCCTTGCGGTCATATTCAATCTCCCTGTCACCGAAAGGAAATGGAATCTACACGGGGACTATCGATCGTACGAATCAAGAACCACTTCCAAGCAATATGTGGATTTCCGTTAAAGCACACAAGCATGGACAAAGAATTTTTGCAAACCAGCCAGTCTTGAAAGACTGGGAGGATTTCGACCTCACCAACAAGCCGATTCTGCCAGGAGACCTACGCCCACAGGATGGCTTGATAAATCTAGAAGACTTGAATACTGTAGTTGGCATCTTGTCTCAAGGAGAGCAAACAGAGGATGACATTGAGACAGCAGATGTCAATTATGATGGAACCGTCAACGCTGCTGATATGAGCATGATCTTATCTGGATTGTCGTCTAGGCCCGATGAAACTCTGTAGGGAGAAAATAATATGAAAAAAATATATATAGTCCTACTAACCTATCTTGTAGTAGCTTTGGCTCCGAGCATTTCACTTGCTCAAAGCACGCCATCGTTTGGTTTTGGAAGCTCTACCGTTCAAGTTGCACCTAACCTGACTACAACGCTCACGATCTCACTTTCAACGGGTGGTCAGAGCACCACCGGCGCGGACGCAGTAATAGCGTTTGATCCCACAAAAATAGAGATTACCACCATTCAGTTCTCAACCCCCAATGCATACGCGCATAACTTCTCATCCGTTGACAGTACGAATGGCGTAATTAAACTTACAAGCACTTTCTCCGATGTGGCTAGTTCTTACAACGGGAGTGGAACATATGCAACTCTAACAATTAAAGGAAAAGCTGAAGGGCAAAGCACTCTTTCATTTCGGTGCCAACAAGGCGCTACCAATGATACAAACATCCTCAAACAAGGATCTGGACAAGATATCGTGAATTGCTCTGCCTTGGGTACAGTTGCAGTCAGTGTTAGTGAATCTGCCCCCGCAAGTACTGCTACACCACAGAGTTCCGGAAACCAATCAGACAGCATAAGTTCTACCTCCAACTCTTCTTCCACAACATGCTCGCCTCTCCGCTCTTCTCCGACCAATTTACGGGCTACGACACAATCGACAGAAGCAATCATACTCAACTGGACACAGGAGTCGAATGCAAAGTACTACACGCTGAAATACGGCACCTCTCAAGGTAATTACCAATATGGTGCAGCAAACATCGGCAATGGAAACACGTTTGCTGTCAATAGGCTCCGTCCAAACACCACATACTACTTTGCAATAGCTGGAGTCAACGACTGCTCCACTTCCGAATTTATTGGAGCTTTTGCGAAAACAAAGGCCGTGCGAACTTCCCAAGTGGGTGGTCAGACCATCACCCCTACACCTGAGCCATTACCAAGCGACATACCCTCCTTTGATACGCTTGCAGCACTCCATGCCCAATCTGTTGCTATTCCCACCACAATGCCCGTTGTCGATGAAACCTTGGGATCAGATGCACCGATGGAGGAAGAGAATCTATTCCCAGAACGATCTCCTGCTTCTGTGGACATGAAGAAAAAAGGATCACTCCTTCCGCTCATTGCGGGAGCAGGAATCGGAGCACTGGTCGTGATCGCTATTATAATTAGCGCTATTCTTCGAAAGAAAGACCAACAACCTCCCCCATCGGGAAGCTCATCATCGATGCAGGAGGTGTGAAGAAATAGCCACCACTAATTCAAGAACTTGAAAAGGGATTCCAAACTGAAGAGCGACTGCTAAGGCGTCTTTTCGATCTTCTTCAGCTCTGCAACCTGGGGCACGCCAACATTCCAAAAATACCCCTGTGACGTCATATCCTGCCTCTTGTAGAGGCGCAAGTGACACAGAGGAATCTACTCCACCAGACATTCCTAAGGCGACCTTTTTCATAAAGATATTATCTCATGAAGGGAAAGCTATCTATGAAAGCTCAGGGAACATCGTGAGAATGAATTCTCTTGCTGCATTTCGTGGAGTTCCCTGGAAAGGGAAATGATGCATCTCCAAAGCTGGAGAGTGATTAATTTCTATAATTTTATAGGTATCTGCATTTTGCTGTTGATGAATATTTTCAGTCATAAAATCTACTCCAGCAAAAGCAAGGCCAGGGATCGAATTTATTGCACGTAGAGCAATCTCGCCCACACTTGGATGGATGGTATCCGTCATATCAATACTATCTCCACCAGTTGAGATATTTGAGTTGCCTCGCAAAAAAATTTGTTTCCCTTCTGGAACCACTGAAGTCAGAGAGAGTCCTTGTTTTTCTAAAAATAACAGGACCGTTTCATCCTTTTTTATCTTGACTAAGTACCATTTTGGATTATCTTGGCGGCGGGTATCTTCATTTTTTTTATCTATAAGTTCCTCTATTGTGTGAATTCCATCCCCAACAACATTTGCTGGAACTCTATTCAATACTCCAACTACCTTTTCCCTTGAGACAAGGATTCGATACTCTTTCCCGCTGAATTGTTCTTCAACCAGTACTCCTACATTCCCATTCTTTTGATATTCAAACGCGCTTAGTAGAGAAGACATGAATGTTTCTTTATCAGAAATATGCATGAATACCTTTTCACCCTTTTTCCCAAATGCAGGCTTGACAACAAGCGGCTTGTGAAGCTCGTCGAAGATTTTGACAATTTCATCATGAGAAGTGTTTTTTGAGATTAAAAAACCCTTTGGAGTGCTAACGTTGTTTTTCTGCAAGAAACATTTTGTGCGGTATTTATCAAGACAAGAGATATATCCAATATACGAGGTTGCTCCAGATACTTCACCAGTGAAAAATTCACTGTGCGATTCACTCCACAATCGAAAAGTTTTCGTACCCTCAATTTGTTCCCATTGCAAACCCATTTTTTTTGCTTCTTCGAGAATTTCCCTTCTACTGGGGTTTTCATTTCTTTCTTCAATATCTTTCCACCCATCAACAGTTGCTATAAGCAAAGGATATTTATTAGTCATATTTCACCTGTGATACTAAAAACTCAATCATTTTTTTGTGAATTGGAAACTGGAAATGCTCCCAAATAGGGGCGAAATTATATGGGAAATTCACTTCTAGTACCGCAATTTCTCCACTTTTTCTATACAAAAAGTCTACGGCACCAGTGTTTAGGCCTATCTTGTTAACAGCTTGAATACATATTAGTTGCTCTTGTACGGGCAGAGATATTTGGGTACGCATCCTTTCAAACTGATTTGTATTGGATCGGAAGTCATTTAAATCAACGCTTTGATTACGATAAGAGAACACAACTTCATTTCCAATGACAATTGCTCGATAACTTGCAGTTGGCTTTCCCGAGTCGATAAACTCCCGAAGAATGAAGGTTCTTTCCTCACCTGAAAGATAATCAATTAATGATTGTAGCGCATCAAAGGAATCCACCTTAATCACCCCAATTCCTTTCTGTCCACCAGCTACTTTCAAAATCACTGGAAAGCCTCCAATACTCTCCACTTCAGACATTAATTTCTCAGCCTTTGATGAACTAAAGAAGATAGTTTTGGGGATCGGAATGCCTTCACTCTGATGGATTAAAGTCGCAGAAAACACATTATCCCACTCGTTCATCATTGCGTTTGGCGTTTTATAGAATGAGACCGCATGAGTGTTTAGCAACTGTTTTTCATATAGAAAAGCCTTTGGAGCATCGGATATTCTATACATCAAAAAAGGGCCCTCCGTTTGAATGTCACTTGGAAAATCATATGCTATATCAATCGGTCTATAATCAACACCAAACTCACTACAAGCCTGGGCCAAGAGAGGTGAACATTTTGTATTTTTTTCTGAAACGACTGTGTAAAGTGTCATAGTCCATTCACTTTCAAGATCTCTTTAATGCGATTTTTATACTTCACTCTATCTACTGAATAAAAAAGAGGAAGAGCTGCTTCAAAATCTGGCGTGATAGCTAAAATCTTTGGCAAATCTTCTATGGAAACTTTTCCAAAGTAGAGTGATTGTAAAGAAAAATCATTTTTCCGAAGCCATTCTGCAACTTTTAGAACACCTCGCATATAGACTTGGTCTTTGGTATATCCACCAGGTTTAGATGTGTCTACAACTCCTCTTTTGGCTCGAAGAGTAATCTTAAAGCGTCTGTCTTTCTCATCAATATATGGCTTCAATGCTTTATACACTTGGGAGAATGACATCGTGCTAGCCAAAAAGCATGCATAGTATTGCACGGCATATATCCACAAATATGGTTGATCGATCTCTAAATAGTAATGTAATACTGCTAAGCCTTCCTCAGTTTCCAAGTAGGACCCTAAACCAAACTCTTTCCGTTTGGCATGCCAGATTTGTTTCTCATCATTTAGGCGTCTATAGACATGGGTTCCAATCTCATGGTGCAGCATTCCTCGAATACTTTTTTCTCTATAGTCTATTGGCAAGCGAATATTCATTCGATATCCATCTATATGAGTACGAGGAATAAAATTCGAAGAGAAATGAAGAGTGACTTTTTTTTCTAGTCCACTATCCTTTAGATAATTGAGAATTATGGCTGTAGCTTCTTCACGGCCGAGAACACGTCCTTCGATTTCTTCCAGATATTTTGATTCCTTCTCCCACTTCTTCATAACGGTATCCATTATCTGTTTTGCTTTTAAAGCTAGTTCTCCACCAAACACACCATATTGTGTGTACAGCATTTCCTCCGATATCGGCTGTTCATACACAAACTGAGGGTTATATTCAGGATCAAAGAAAAACTTCTTTTTTTCTTCAGCTAGGTTTAATGGAGTTAGATTCATAAAAAATTATCCAGTTTCACCAACTAAAAAGCCCGTCAAGTCATTTCGTCCAATTTCGATGTCATGCTTAACTGTCGACAATTTTTTACTTACTACCATTTGCGTAGTTATTACGCGGTGTTTTAACTTAAACTGTACTTCGACGACAGGAAGCTTCCCTTCTCCTTCAACTTCTTGATTCCATAACAAATCAGAGGGATCAAAGAGTCCAAGCTCTTTAACTCTTTGAATCGCAATTGCGCTACGGAATCTACCTGTATTCATGAGCGCCCCAATATCATGTGGATTTCCATTTCCGTCATACACACTTACTATTTCCTTGGGAGAGACAATGGTAAGCTCACCTTCCGCGATAATATGTGATGGGACATTCTGTGCGAATAATGCTTGGGCAATGCGAACGGCATGAGACACATTGCGTGCTTCAACCTCTTCGACACGAGTAAGACGGCGTTTTAATCCCGCTCTATTAGCCAGTTGGATAGAAAGGCCAGGAGCTCTATTTAGTTCAGCTACCATTGCTCCTTTTTCTGGATGGACAAAAATATCTGCACCCATATACACAAAGCCTGTGGCATTCGCACACCGGACGGCTGTTTTTAATACTTCCGTCCAAAAAGGAATAGGGATTCCTGAAGTTTTCATATCCGTACCAGGGAATGTTGAAAATATTTTATTTCCACCAGTTACTCCAAAGGTTGTTTCACCCGTTCCCATGTCTATTCCTAACGCCATTGCACCTTGATGTAAATTCGCTCTCCCCCCTGATGCTTTCGTGGGTAATCGAATCATCGCCATGACAGGTATCTTATTAAAAACAATGACGCGAATATCTGGGGTACCTACCGATACATACGGTTCTAGATCAGGATGAACGGGGACGCGTTCTTCTATAATGATGACTGGTTCACTTCCCCAGGTACTAAATTCTCCTTCCAAGATGTTACGCCCGTGCAATTCTAAATCCTTGGGAGTGTATTCAATATCCTCCAAATCAACCCAAACCTTCTCTCCTCTTTTTTTGCGTTTAATGACAAGAACACCTTTCCCAGCGCTGCCATTAGCAGGCTTAATAACAAATGAGTGTCCAGATTGTTCCCAGTCAAAATCTTGAAGTTCTTCCAAACTACTGATACGCGCAAATAAAGTTGCAACACAGATACCATGTTTTGCCAAAAAGTTTTTTGCCCGAAGTTTACTGGTTCCAAATCGGGTAGCAGACCTGGGGTTTAAAGGCTCATAAATGTTATTACGAGAGTTTAATCCTAAAATGTGAGAGGCTTTAACCATACTACTCCTCAGTTTCCATAATTGACTGAAAGCGTATGAGCTCAGTAAAACGAAGACCTAAGTAACGTCCAATCACGATATTAATTGCAGCTATGACTAGTAGCGTTGCTTCAGGATACAAAACAGCTGCGGTCTGAATGATTTCAGACCCAAGTACGAGCGCGCACAATAGTCCTAACACAAATGTTTCAAGTACGCGCTGGAGTGCAATACTCGCTGAGACAGAACCTTGAATTTCCAGGAAATTTTCTGACAGTAGAATCAAAATCAGGAGTGCAAAAACATTCACAACCGAAAGAGAAAAGAATGGAACATAGGTTGACGCAATCAGCAGTCCAAACATGCCAAACGATACAATCCATAGGATCATTGCAGTACGAGGTAAATATGGCAATTTAAAGCGATGTAATATCCATTTTCCTAGTGTTGCCAAAATTAGAATTCCTGCAAAGAGGATACTCCCTTGAAAAATTCCCAGTGAGAGAAGAGCTACAGCTAGAGCGGCCGGAGCGTACATCGATAGCCCAGAGAGTCCTACCACATGGCGCGCAAAAGCAATAAGTGACGCGACTAAGGGAAATAGCAAAACGAACGCAATCGTTGATGCTGAGATATCTCTACTCAATGCACGTCGGATTGCGTGTTGGATAACATTCAGAGGTTGCACGGGTCCAATATCAGCGGCGAGCAGTGTTTGTTCCAACCTATCTGCTGTTTCACCCGTATTCTCAGTAATATTACTTGCTCGAATTGGAACAGGTATTTCTGGTAGTAATGTTTCAGAGCTGAGGGTTGATACCTCAGAGGAGGTTGTTGCAGAGAGGGTACTCTCTTGCGGTATCTCAAGTAACTGTGCATAGACTCTCTGAGCTGGGAGGCTTCCGACGAAAATAAATAGAAGCGTAGCGATCAAAAGCTTTTTCATAGACCAATTATAGCTTCTCTGTCTATGTTTTTGTGAATCTCTTACGAGATTGCCTCACAAAAAAAGGGCTCCCATTACCGGAAGCCCTTTGGTTTTGCAAATTGTGACGTTTATTGGCCCAGTGCCTCATTGAGTGCGCGCTCAAATTCACTGTAGGGCTGTGCTCCTACAAGTACCTTTCCATTGATAATGAAGGTTGGAGTACCAGAGGCACCCACCCTGCTTGCCAAAGCAGCATCATCATCGACAGCTTGCTTGTATTTGCCATCCGTAAGACACTTTAGGAAATTGCCGGAATTAATTCCAATCTCTTTTGCATAGATTTCAAACTTTGGTTTTGCATCGGAAGCCTCTGACCAGTCTGTTTGTTTCTCAAATAGTTTGTCGTGCATTTCCCAGTACTTTTTTTGATCTCCAGCACAACGAGTGGCCTGCGCGGCAATGTGTGCGTTTGGATGGAATGGCAATGGAAGATCACGAGATATGTATTGAATCTTTCCGTTATCAACATAGTTCTTCATGATCTGGCCATACGTATCAGTGAAAAACCTGCTACAAAATGGACATTGATAGTCAGTGAATTCAACCATTGTTACTTTTGCATCTGTCTTTCCCTTGGTAGCTGGAGCACCTGCCATTGCTTCTTTCCATTGGTCATCTGTCAATTGAGTGATTGGTTCAGGAGCAGCTGCCGAGGGGTCTTGCGCGGTTGGAGTGCCAGTGCTTCCCGCAGTTCCCAGGGTCAAACCACCCCCGCGCCACAGCATAAGGGCAACCAGGGCAAGGACGGCCAAAGAGACGCTACTTACAATTTGTGTAACAACGGATACGACTGTTGCATGTTCTTCAATCATGCGTTTGTTCATACTTCTCCTTCTACATGTATCTTATTATTCTTCCTAAACCTACCAAACGTGAGGCGTAGTGACAAGAGGCAGCTTTTGCAAGTGTCTTACCAAGATCTTCCCATGTAGGGAAATACAGTACGAAAGGCCCCTGAGAGATTACTGAGAAATATAACTCATTTTGATTTCTCAAGCCACCATTGCGCATCCAGGGCGGCCATCGTTCCTAGACCAGCAGCCGTAATCGCTTGTTTATAGCGAAAATCGACACAGTCACCAGCTGCAAAAACGCCTTCAACAGACGTCAGGGTTGGAAATTCTATACATCCATTTTCATCAATGTGCTTTTGAGCGTGCTCTAATCCCGTTTTGCCAAAGGCTTGTCTTGTGACAATGAATCCTTTTGCATCTAGTTCTATACTGCCTGCCAAGAACTGGGTTGTAGGTTTGTGTCCGATAGCAATAAAAATCCCGTCAGCTGAGACTTTTTGTTGCAGTTGTGTTTGCACATTTTCTAAAAGAAGCTCTTCAACTTTTTGTTCTCCAACAATCTCTTTGACAACTGTATTCCAAAGAACCGTGACTTTAGGGTTTCCTAATACCCTCTCTTGCATAATCTTTGAGGCTTTAAAGCTGTCCTTACGATGGATTACTGTTACGGAGTCCGCAAACTTTGTTAAGGCCAAGATGTCCTCCATAGCTGCATCACCACCACCAACAACAAAGGTTTTCTTCCCTCGAAAAAATGCTGCGTCACACACAGCACAACTACTAACTCCTCTTCCAATTAACTTTTCTTCACCGGGTACACCCAACCAAACAGTTTCTGCACCGGTAGAAATAAGAACTGCTTTTGCTTGATACTCAGTATCTCCACTCCATATTTTGAATGGACGTGAAGAAAAGTCTACTTTCGTAACATTTTTATCAATCACAGTAGCACCGAAGTTTTTTGCTTGTTCCCGCATGTTCATCATGAGTTGTGGACCATCTACTCCATTTGGAAAACCAGGAAAGTTTTCGATAACCGTCGTAAGCATCAATTGCCCACCGCTCTTTTCACCTGCAAATACGAGGGGAGCAAGATTTGCACGCCCAAGATACGTTGCCGCTGTCCAACCGCTAGGTCCGGAGCCTATTATGATTACATTCGCTATGTCTGCCATACTGCTACTCCTTTTAACCAAAAAGGACGGATGAAACAGCCGTCCTTTTGTTCATCATTTCTCATCAGTATTACACTACTTTTTTGATCATTTCTACATACCCGTCTTTTCCATTGAAACCAATTTTCCTATCTACTTCTTTTGCTTGCTCTCCATCTTTTTTGAACATGATTACTGTAGGAATACTCATAATTCCATACGCACTGGCTTTATTTGAGTTATCAACATCGACTTTGACGATTTTTACTTTGCCTGCATATTCTGTAGAGAGCTCATCAAGAATTGGGGCTGCCATCTTACAGGGTCCACACCATTCCGCATAAAAATCGACTAAAACTGGAAGATCAGACTGTAGAACTTCCTTTTCAAATTCCTCATCAGAAATATGAACTGCTGCCATAATTTTCCCTTTCTGTTAAAAGATACATCTTTATACCTTATGTAAGCTCAACCAACGTTTTAAGCACTTTATCAAAATCTTGCGGAGAACTACAACGAGCACATCGTTTTGCTTCTCCTGCAAGCAAATCACGTGCCACAGAAGACAAAGCGCTTCGAACTGCCGCAATTTGCTGAACAATATCTAAACAGGCTCTTCCTTCTTCGTACATAGATTCTATCCCTTTTAATTGTCCAGAGATTTTGTGTATTTTCACTGCCACTTGGTCACCTGCAGAAACATTCATATATGTATGTATACCCCCCGGGGGTATGGATGTCAATATCAAAAATATTAGATCAAAGAGTTAAAAAAGAACTTTATCACCAACTTTAAATTTATATTTCGAGACATCACCCGCATTCATTTCTAGCACATGGGTAACGGGACTTGAAGGGGAATAAATTCGTAGCTGTTTGATGGATTGACCAATTTGCGGGTCAACATTTTCAGTAGTATCAACAATTGTATCTGTATCTATCCAAACAAAATCTAAAGGAAAACGCATATCTTTCATCCAGAAGGTGGGTATACCTCTGGAAGGA
Organism: uncultured Pseudomonadales bacterium; assembly: GCA_964574065.1. GTDB lineage: Bacteria > Patescibacteriota > Microgenomatia > UBA1400 > UBA12028 > CAZNKS01. The sequence goes on from CAZNKS010000006.1 coordinate 25,862, forward strand.
AGTACAAATAATAACCCATCACTGCCTATTTCATCTCGTTGTCCTAATCCTTTTTGGATTGTTTGAGGTGTGTTTGCAACCTCAACAGAAAGCTTTGTTGTTCCTACCGTAATAGTTTGTAATCCCTGTGAAAGGGACATTTTCCAGGCTAAAAACCCAACTATCAGAAAAAGAAAAATTGCAATTCGTATTTTCATACTAGGAAAAAGAAAAGTCCCATTCTTTAGCATATTTTTCTAGCAAAGCATGTCTTCGTACCCAAAAAAGGAATCCCCCGCCGACCATTAGGAAAAGTGAAACCCACTGTGCGATAGAGAAAAGCTCCCAAAACCCACTTCCACGTGCAGTTTCAAGACGTAGAAATTCCAACCAAAAACGAATGCTCCCATATCCTACTAGAAAGAGCGCGAAGTACTGTCCCTTCCCTACACGTAGTTTTTTCGTACGCATCAAAAACGCAAGAAAGAGAAAAAGGAGGAAAGAAAGAATACTTTCATATAAAAATAACGGATGATATTTCTTGCCATCAATGAATACTCCCCATGGAAGTGAGGTCTCAAGCCCATAGAGTTCCTTATTAAAATAGTTACCAAATCGACCTACTGCTTGTCCCAAAGGGATCCCAATGATAAAAAAGTCAGCCAATGAAAAGAAGTAGGAAGCAAAAGAGATTCTTTCTTCTTTCTTTTGGTGAAGACAAATATATGCAAATAGTCCTACAATTCCTCCCGCAATAGCCCCAAAGATTCCTAATCCTCCTTGCCAGACAGCAAAAATTGAAATGAGAGAGGCATTCGAGTATAAGTGCCAGTCTGTAATAACATGATAGACTCGTGCTCCGATAACTGCTGGAATGATCATCCAGTAAAAAGCTCCTTCAATATCCAGCTTATAGGAAGTTCCGTTTGCGAAATATTTCGCTATTTCGAGTGCTAATAATACTGCGATCCCAATAAGGAGACCGTATACATGGAAAACCATACAGATATTCACCTGCTTGTATTACATGAGTACTGAGAAGAGCGTCAAAATTCCAAATGTACCTATGCTCGCAAATACAAAATATTTCAATTCGGTGTCATTTAAGCGGGTGTGAAAAACCGAAAACCAACGTTTGCGCAATGTTTCCGGATTTTTGGAAAGATATAAATCAGTCACAAGGAATAGTCCTAATCCTAGAACAAAACCTCTTCCAAACCAATTCTGAGTTGAAGTGATAACAAAAAAAGCAGCAATAAAATATCCGAGAAGTAGGGGGTAGGATCGAAGGAGACTTCCTTCTTGTCCCTCATGATAGATACTGCCTGATAGAACGGTATTCGTTCCTTGCTTGAGAACATCTTTCGCTACAGTAATGTCTGGCTTGGCAGAACCATCCTGAATTCGAGGGAGTAGAACATCAATAAACAATGGAAGTAGGAGCCCAATAAGTGATCCTGCAAGTTGTAATAAGAGACCTGAAAGTGTTTGTAATCTCAAGAAGAGAATAAGAGACAAAACACCTGTATAAATTGCCCAAGTTAGAAAAAAGAGGAGCTTTGTTTGCATGAGGTAATAATACCGCAACTATTCTTTTTTTTCATTTCTTATTTTTAGTTCTGCCTCTCAATTCTTTGACCTTCCACATAAACAGTCTAGCTCTGCTCCTTGCATTTGCATCAAGAACGAAAGTTCGAGCTGATTCTAAGATCTTGCGATCAACTGTTTTTGCCATCTTGATATACAAAGATTTATGAGCAAGATCGTCAAGTTCTGCAGCTAACCTGTACCCATAGTCTTGAAACTCAGTACTTACATACTTATTTGTCTCTTGCATCGCCTTACTTTTGATTAAATCAAAAAGAGAAACTGGCTGATTCTTGTTTTTCTTGTTATCACTCATGTGTGCTCTCCCAAAATTTTTTGTGCTAGAAGCTCACACACACTTTCTTTTACCTTCTCAATCAAAGTCTGTTCATCGGTAGAAAATCCTGAAAGCACATAGTCTTGTGGATCGAAAGACCGATCTCCCTTTCGACCATCTACCCCAATCCGAACGTGCCAGAATTGATCGGTTCCTAGAGACTCCTTCACAGAATTAACACCATTATGGATCTTAGGACCACTCCCAAAGTCAATTCGATATTTTCCTACTTCTATATCAAGATCGTCATAGATCAGATACAGAGAATGAAAATCTTTTTTGGCAAGTGAACCGTAATCGTACTTCTTTACAGCTGCATGGACTGCTTTGCCTGAAAGATTCATAAATGTTTGAGGTTTTACGAAGAGTGTTCCTTGTACTGTATATGTTTGCGCCTCTAGCGCTTTCTCTGATTTCCACTCTGGAACACTTTGCGTTTGTCCTGCAATAGACTTTTGCAGTTGGTCGAGGATAGAAAATCCCATGTTATGACGACTAGCAAAATATTTTGAACCAGGGTTTCCTAAGCCAATAAAGAATGTCATATGACGTATACTATACCCTATGACTCGCCCCTTTTTCTCTGTTATTATCCCTGCGTTAAATGAAAAAGGATATCTGCCTCATCTGCTTGGCGATTTGGCTATGCAGTCATTTTCTTCTTTTGAGGTCATTATTGTGGATGGCGGATCTACAGATGGCACACGAGAATATATTCAAAAACGGATAAAAACTGACAAACGACTACATTTTCTTCACTCTGCTCAAAGAAACGTAAGTATTCAACGAAACCTAGGAGCCCAAAAAGCGCATGGGGTGTGGTTACTATTTGTAGACGCTGACAGTAGAGTTGATAATCAGTTTTTAACTCAGCTTGAGCTTCAACTCAAAAAAAATGATTGTGAAGGATTTACTTGCTATGCGATCGCTGATAGCACATCTGTGATAGATAGGATTTATGTACACATGCAGAACATTTTATTAGAAACAATGATTGCCTTTGGAACTGCATATTCTGTGGGGGCTTGCATGGGATGCAAACGATCGGTCTTTGACCGACTTGATGGTTTCAATCCTAACATTGTTCATATGGAGGATTCTGAGTTAGCAAAACGAATTCGACGAATAGGGTATATTTTTCGTATTTTTCATAGACCGACCTATGTGTATTCTCTTCGACGACAGCGAAAGGTTGGCCTTGTAAAATTTGTACTTCAGCTTTTCCCGTACTATATCAAGTCATTAATATCCAATGATTTCTCAACTCCCGCGAAATTGTATCCTATGCAAGGAGGAGAACAATTTCCTTCTTCGCAGCAGAAGGAGATATAATCCTGCTATATGGCTCGTGAAATCATTGGCAAACCACAAACAGATGAGGAACGCTGGGTAGATAGAGCATTTCGTTCCATAAAGGACGAAACAATCATCCGAGAGTATCTGTTGGATTACATAGAACCTGGCCAATTAGAAGTACGGCATGTTGACGTTTTATTTGATAACCATACCGAGAATCCTCCCGCTCCAGAGAATGACACTCGTCCTTTGATTATTAACATCACTGGAGCTTGAGGGAGAGCCACAGAAGTTGAAAACGAAATTATTGATTGTGCAATCGCTCTAAGAAATAAAGAATTTGGTATGGAGTGTATTTCCATGCCAGGGCATGGTGCTACGGGAAACTTAAAAAAAGGATGGAGATCGCCCGATGCGTTCCAGCAGTCTGCAGAGGCTATAGGAATGTATATTAAGGAATTAAAGGATAAATATCCCAAGCGGATGTTTATTCTCAATGCCTGGTCAATGGGTGGAGTCACCGCTCTTCGAATTGCAGCGCAGTATCCCGGATTACTAGATGGAATTGTGCTGATGGATACACCTGCCTTCCCTTTTAACTTTGCAAATGTTGCCGCTCGCTTTCTGACGTATGGTTTCCAAAAGACCAAAAAGGAGGACCCTTTAAATTTGGAAACACAGTTAACAAGCATTGGGAAAATTTTCACAAAAAGAATTCTAGAATCATATAAAAAACTTGATGGAATGTCCCCTGGTGTTGTCATGGGTTCAGGTCGAAGACTCTCAAAAGAGCACATGCTTCATGAAGAAACAGATAATCTTGACGAGACCGGACAAAAGAAAGTGAGAAGAGTGTTGAAAGGAATTGGATCACACATTCGAGGAGAGGTTCATTCTTGGGACGCAGACATCAGAAAGGAAGTTCTCAAAGAGCAGGCGCAAGAACAAAACCCATTGGCGCCTCAGATCTTGCTTCTCCATGGTACAAATCACTACATCATCAGTGAAGAACAAATCAAGCGTCTATCCTTAGTTATGCGTGCTTGTGGTGGCAAGCTTGAGACTAGACAAATTCCGGGGGCTGGACATCTCTTTTCAATCGAACAGCCAAGAAAAGTTGGGGAAATACTTAGAGAATGGACAAGAGATATATCTTTACCAAAACAACTAAAAGAAATAAAAAGAAAAAAACAAGAAAAAATTAATTTTGATCGACTCAGTGCTATTATGGATAGATGAAACGAACCACTGAATCTTCTTTTTTCTCAAAAAAGCTTCTACTTCATATTGGGCTAACAGTAGGAACTTTAGGAACTATCCACTCATTGATCTTGTTCACCACCATTATCACTCGCCAATCTCTGCATGCATTCAACATCACACGGTTGCTTGATCTGGACACGGCATTCTCTTACTCACTCCCCGACGCAATTGGTGTTCCATTACTGGCTATTGTTTGCTTGCTTATCTTTTTGCTTATTCGCCATTTTGCGGCTTCGATTGATGCATTAATGAATCATAAATCGTAAGATGTTCAGATGATGTTTGTCGCTGTGAATACTTCTCGCTGAGTCTCTTTGATTCAGCACTCATTGCTTTTCGATCTTTTTCATTCGATAAGATACGAATAATTGCTTTAGAGAAGCTTCCTTTGGATCGTTTCTGAACCAAGATACCATTTCCTTCAATCATGTCTTTTATTCCTCTGGAGGAATATGCGACGACT
>CAZNKS010000007.1:0-29505 GCA_964574065.1 uncultured Pseudomonadales bacterium
CAAAGTATGTGCATGCAAAACTTTACGACTCAACAAGGTAGAGTGCAGGTGTTACAGCTCAAAGTTCCCTCCAAATCACAAAACGTAGTTTCTTTGCTTCTCTCATTCTTTCCTTCCGTTCCAAAGCCCTCTGAGGAAGTAGTCGATGAAGAGCGTGCGATGCTGTTGACCGATGATGGGAAGGTATTACATATTGTACATGGGAAAAACGTCGATATTACTGCCTATAAAGGACAACGAGTGTTGTTGTCCGGAAACTACTCTGCTTGCATGCAAACCATGGCTCTTGATCATGAGAGTAACGTTATCGATGTGGGATCAGAATAAACTTACAAATATTTCTTCCCTTTTATCTTGTCAGGTAGATGGCTTTCCTTGGAATACGCTTCGTAGCCTGTGCCATATCCAAGATCTTTCATGAGTTTGGTTGGTGCATTGCGTACATTCATTGGGATGGGAAGGTTGCCATGCTTTTTTACATCATCAAGAGCAGCAAAGTATGCATTGTATGCAGATTTATCTTTCTTCGCTTGCGCAAGATATGCGGTTCCATGTGCCAAATTAATTTGTGCTTCTGGGTATCCAATCTTTGTGACGGCATCAAAGACTGCGTTGGCAACGACAAGGGCAGTTGGTTGCGCAAGCCCAATATCTTCTGAGGCAAAAATGACCATGCGTCTGGCAATAAACTTCGGATCTTCCCCACTATCGACCATTCGAGCCAGATAATAGAGGGCAGCATCAACATCACTGGCACGCATGCTTTTGATGAAGGCGGAGATCGTATTGTAGTGTTCTTCTCCGACTTTATCGAAACGAAGATGTTTGGATTGTAGTGTATTCTTGAGATCTTCAATTGTTAGCGAGTTGTACAAACTATGTGCGTTATCGATCATCGTGATGGCTTGACGTGCATCTCCATTGGCCATCGCAGTCAACCAATCGGAAGCTTCCTCATTCATCGTTGTTCCAAGTGCAGTGGTAGCTCTGAAAATGACTTCATGCATCTCTGTGTCGGTTAATGGTTGTAGCACAAATACTCGACACCGAGACAAGAGTGGTGCGATCACTTCAAACGAGGGATTCTCTGTAGTTGCACCAATAAGTGTGATTCTGCCTGACTCAACATACGGTAACAGGAAATCTTGTTGCGCTTTATTAAAGCGATGAATCTCATCAATAAAAAGAACGGTTGATTTTGGATTATCAGAAAATTGTTGATCAAGTGAAGTATGTTTTCCTTCCACGACTGCTTTAACATCTTCCTTTTTTGCGGACACTGCAGAAAGCTCGACAAAGTTTGCTTCCACTGCTTTTGCCATGATTCGAGCCAAGGTTGTCTTTCCCACTCCAGGAGGCCCCCAAAAAATCATTGAAAAAATTCGCTTTTGTTCGATTGCAATGCGGAGTGGTTTGCCAGTTCCAACTAAATGGGATTGACCAATGTACGTATCAAGCGAATCAGGTCGAATCGTCACAGCGAGTGGCTGTCGGGTTTCATTCATGATATGTAGTGTAGCATGTAAGACTTACAGAACGAGCGCGGGGAGATGTAGATGCTCTTCTACACGAGCAATTCGTTTATCTTGTTTTTCGTCTGTATCAAAGTGTTGTGTACTATGATACGCAAGAACTTCCAATTCTTCTTGTATTTTGGCTATGTCTCCCACTGCGTTCGTTGTAATTGTGGTGAGATTATCAATCTTCCTCTCCATGGTTTCAAACCGCTGATCAATGGCTTCAAAACGTTGGTCTATGGCTTCAAAACGTTGGTCTATGGCTTCAAAGCGCTTGTCATGACCGTCTACTTTCTCGTAGAGTTTCTGAAGCAAGAAAAAAACGTCGTCTACAGTTGCAGTTGGTTTGTAAGAGGGAGCCATAGGAAACATGGTACATATTGACAACAAAAATGTCAAAGATTATTGTGGGAGATGCTTTTGCTGAGAACTCTGTGGAATTCAGAGATTGGGCCGCAACCGTTACAATCGGGTCGACAAAAAGCTGTATTCTACCTTCGCGCCAAGGAGTGGTATGAAAAAAGTTTTCTTCCTCTTTGTCCTCGTGCTGATAAGCATAGCAGGATTTTTTATTCTGCATCGAAACCCACACCTTTCGAGCCAAAGCCTTTCGGAACAAACGGCTGTTTTGTCAGCAACAGACGCAGTTTCCTCACATGTTATTCAAACAATTCGAACTCCAGGGAAAGCAACTGTCATTGAAAAGATTCCCTATACCGCAGAGCAGTCTGCTTTAGCTATCTTGCGTGACTCCCACGCCATCACGACAAAAACCTACTCTTTTGGAGAAGTGGTTGAAAGTATCGACGGGGTGAATGGTGGTCAGGATAGTCGATACTGGATTTTTTATGTGAACGGAAAACAATCGGCTGTTGGAGCTGGAGAGTACATCGTCAAAGAAGGGGATTCTATTATCTGGAATTTCCAAAAGGAGAATGAAAATCTATGAAATATACCCTTTTCTGGATGATGCTACTCATAGGCTTCGTGTTGATAGCTAGAATTGTCCCGCATCCTGCAAATTTCTCGCCACTTACTGCCCTACTCATTTTCATTCCGGTGTTTTTTCCCAAACATCGTCTTCTTGTGCTAGCTCCATTTGTGGGAATGACTATTTCCGATATGCTACTGGGGGGACATAGTACCTGGGCATACGTGTATGGGAGTTTTGGAGCAATACTGTTTCTGGGCAGGCTCTATACCAGATACATAGGAATTCAGTCAGTTGTTGTGTTTCCATTTTTCTCTTCGATCCTCTTTTTCCTCGTGACTAATTTTGGTGTGTGGCAAACAACTACTATGTATACCAAAGATCTGAATGGATTGATGCAGGCATACGCGATGGGTATTCCTTTTTGGAAGACAACATTGGCTGGAGACTTGTTCTACGTGATGGTGTTTTCGAGTATGTATGCTCTGCTTTCGAAGAACATACAAAAGAGTGTAGGAAAAAGAAGGGATACGACATCTCTTCATCAAATAGTCACTGATTAGAATCAATATTCGTACTGATTTCTAAGACTATCTTGCTATAGTTGCTACATGGCAAGGTTTGACCAAACTCTTCGTATCTCCTATGAAAATGAAGGAGAGATACGTACTCTGATTCAAAGAAATAAAAACGGTGAGGCCTGTATCCTTACAGATTCTTGCCGTGACACTTCTTGTATTTTTTACCACTTCCACAGGGACAGGGATCGTTACGTCCAATTTTGACTTGGGCAACGCCAGCCATTGCTGGAGCAGACTCTGCTTTTGCACTCGCAAGGGCTGCGGCCAAATCACTGGTAGATCCTGATGTGCTTTTAGGCGTACGCTCAGTTTTCAATTGTTTCGTGACTGCTGATCCAACACTGACCGATTCGTGACGAGCGACCATTCCTTTTGGCGCGACGACCATTGGAGCAGGTCCGGCGTCACCAATATGGACACGGAAGATCTTTCGTGCGATATTGCCATCGATCGTAGTGATGAGTTTTTCAAACATCTCATAGGCTTCCTTTTTATACGCAGCCTGTGATGCTTGTTTATCGCCACGCAGCCAAATACCTTCACGTAAGTTCTCCATTTCATCCAAGTGGTCCATCCAATGTTCATCGATAGTCTGCAAAATTGTATATGACTCAATGTCACGCATGATTGTTTTGCCTACTACTTCTTCGCGACGATCATAGGTGGAGTGGGCGATGTTTTGCAGTGTTTCAATGATTGCGCCGGTATCACGATGACCTTTGAGTTGAGTCCGAAGTTCGACTTGTGAGGCATCATCAAATGGAATGATGGTGATAAACTCTTTGACAATTGCATCCAATTCATCATCGGTATAGTTATCTGGTGCCCGTGAAACAACCAAACTACTTATTTCACCATCGATGATGGAAAGAATTTGTTCTTTTGACTTTGGTAACTTTCCATTGCCTTCGGTATGAGGCTGTGAGAGAAGTTCCAGTAGCTTGCGACGTCGTTTGTAGATAACATCGCGCTGTTTATTCATGACGTCATCAAGTTCAACAAGGCGTTTTCGTTGATCAAAGAAGAAACCTTCAACTTTAATTTGCGCTTGTTCAATCGCACGACCGACCATACCAGCTTCAATTGGTTGATTCTCATCCATTTTCATCATGGTCATCAGTCCAGAGATCTTATCGCCACCAAAGATGCGCATGATTTCGTCTTCTAAAGACAAATAGAAACGTGAGGATCCGGGATCTCCCTGACGACCAGAACGACCACGGAGCTGATTATCAATACGACGAGATTCATGACGCTCTGTACCCAAAACGTGTAAGCCTCCAAGGTCCACTACTTGCTCATGGCGTTTTTCCCATTCTTTTAATGCCTTTTTATATTCAGCCGGTGATTTGTAGTCACGTAGCTCTGGTTTGGCACCACCTAAAATGATGTCGACACCACGACCAGCGATGTTGGTTGCCACTGTTACAGCCCCAGGTCGGCCCGCATCCGCAATAATAAAGGCTTCTTTTTCGTGATTTTTAGCGTTTAGTACTTGGTGTGGAATTTCTTTATGGGAGAGTAGATCGGAAATGATCTGGTTAATTTCAATGGAACGAGTACCAAGCAAAACAGGCTGCCCTTTTTTGTAATACGCACCCACTTCATCAACGATTGCATCGTACTTGGCTTTGGTTGTTTTATACACCACATCTTGGAAGTCTTGTCGAACGACAGGCCGATGGGTTGGGATAGGCATGACATCAATCTTGTAGATCTTGTTGAACTCTTCACTCTCAGTCACTGCTGTTCCAGACATACCTGAAAGTTTTTCGTACAAACGGAAGTAGTTCTGCAAAGATATGGTTGCCAAGGTTCGTGATTCTTGCTGAATCTTGGCCCCTTCTTTGGCTTCAATAGCTTGATGCAACCCGTCAGAATATCTGCGACCGTACATCAATCGACCAGTGTGCTCATCGACGATGATAACTTCCCCTTCACGAACAATATATTCTTTATCCCGATGGAAAAGCGTTGCTGCCTTTAAAGCAGCTTCCACGTGATGAATGGTGTCAAATGATTCTTCGTATAAGTTGTTGACATTGAGTTTTTGTTCGATGCGTTTAATACCCATGTCGGTTAAAGTCACTGCACGCATCTTTTCATCGACTTTATAGTCTTCTTCTTTTTTGAGAATGGTGACCAGCTTGGCAAAATCGTAGTACTTACTCGTCGGTTCTGTGTCTGGAGCAGAGATGATAAGAGGAGTTCTGGCTTCATCAATCAAAATAGAGTCAGCTTCGTCAACGATGGCAAAGAAGTGTCCACGTTGTACAACATCGGAAAGGCGTTGCGCCATGTTGTCACGAAGGTAGTCAAATCCAAATTCATTATTGGTTCCGTAGGTGATATCAGCGCCGTACGCTTCTTTTCGAGGAACAGTTCGGAAGTGTTCCAAACGATCATCACCCTTTTCTTCACCACGATAGGAAGGATCATAGATGTAGGCTTTATCATGGACGATCACACCTACAGAAACACCAAGTAAGTGATAGAGTGGGCCGTTCCATCCTGCACCTAATGAAGCAAGATAGTCGTTAACGGTAACAAGATGCGCTCCTTTTCCCGAAAGTGAGTTTAAGTACAAAGGCAGGGTTGCAGATAATGTTTTTCCTTCACCTGTTTTTTGCTCTGCAATCTTTCCTTCATGGAAAGCAATACCAGCCATAAGTTGCACATCATAGTGTTGCATACCAAGTGTTCGTCTGGCGGCTTCACGAACGAGAGCAAAGCTTTCAGGAAGAATTTCATCAAGGGTTTTTTTCCCAGAGGCTACTTGATCACGAAGTTTTTTTGTACGAGCTGGAAAGTCTTCATCGTCAAGCTTTTGGAGTTTTGATTCAAAAGAATGAATTTCTTCAATGATTTTCTTATAGCGATCCAGAGTTTTGGCCGCAGGATTTAAGAAAGATGAAAACAATTTGAACATACGTCCCTTTTCTATTTTGGGTAGGCACAAAAGCACATTTTAGCAGGAATACCCGGCTATTGCCAATGTGTTCCTCTCTAGCAAGAGTGGGAATAGTATAGGGGATCTGACGAGAGAAAAAAGAGGGAGAATTCGTCACCAGTAATCAAAAAAACCAGCCTATCGAATCGACAGACTGGTTTTCGTATTCAAAAAGCAATCAGTTATTTGCGTGCTGATGCGCGCTTGGCAGTCTTCTTTTTTGGAGCTGCTTTTTTAACTGTTTTCTTGGCTGCTACTTTTTTCACAGCTTTCTTTGCTTTCACTTTTGAGACTCCCATAGGATCATCCTCCTTCCATTCGTATGCACGAAGGATTTTCTTGATTAAAATCCGCGTGATTTCGTTACTTATTTGAGTATTGGGAATTGTTCCAAACATGTCAATAGATCAATTTATTTTTGATAGCTGTTTCTTGAGAAAAATACAATTGTAAGAGTTATGTGTGAGCGCGGAGAAATATAACTATAGCACACTTTTTATGCAAAAAGACAGACTGTCTTTCACCCTATACTTTTTATTATTCTCTTCAAAGTACATTGATTAAAATACTGATGATTGGTGAGGACTTCACACAAGATATCGCTTACGTTCAGAAGGGACTTCCCTTTTTTACTGATGTTACCGTTGTTCCCAGTGATACGTCTGCAAAACTGTCAAATTCTTCTTTTGAAGTGTTTAAAAAATATAGAGAGAAAACACCTCCCAAGGATACCGTTGTTTCAATGGATACTTTAGGCAGTATTTACACTGGAGATCTTGGACACCAATATCTTTTCTTCCTAACAATTATGGATGCGTTAGAAGTCTTAGCGAGACAAGATAGGTTTCCTACTCCTCTTTCCTACATTCCATTTTGTGATCCAAACGTTTATAGCGTCCTTGAAAATGCATTTATGAAGTGTAGGGATTTGTTTGAGCAGAAAAATGCGGAGAATATGTCTACAGCTGCGCTTGCGTATTGGGCTACACAACAAGACTTCTATACCAACATTCCACCCAAACGGTATCTTTCTTTTCACGAGGCCGTACTATTTCAACCTGGAGCCCGTGAGAAAGTATGGGAACAGACACTTCATTCAAACCGAATTCAGCAGCTTCGAAATACGATGTTGCGATTGAGACAGGAGGCTCACCGCACCGGATCAACAAGTACAAATTTTGTGGTAGAAACTCCGTGCAATGTGCATCTGAAAAAAGGAAAGAATGGAATTTTGGTTTGGACACAACCGGATAAGGTAATGGTACAAGATGGTACGGTGTATGTGGTTGACTATAAATTTGAAGAAGATATTAAACCGAAAGCGGATTTTGATGCGTATGACTGGATCCAAGTAGCGATGCTTGGATTGGCAGGTGCGTCACTAGCGCATAAGTTTTTACATTTCAACCAAAACCCATCAAAAAAGAAGAAGAAGAAATCATCAACTGCACGCGTCAGTAGTCCCCCATACTCCTTGGTAGAGCTTGGCCACATCGAGACTCTTTTGCAGCATGTAGTAGTGGATTATCGCTATCCTGAAGTCGTTGAACGAGGCAGAATGAAACATCAATCGTTTTCCTTTGGAAAGGAAGGTCATGTGATAGCTGCTGTTCTATATAATCTAGGATACATCATTGACTACCTTGCAAATCCGTATCAACGAAATGATTTCTATGACTACAGAGACATGCAGAGAGCTGCACGAGAAGGCGTGAGTCCCAAAGTCATGCCAATGCAACCTCAATTTAATATCCAACCAATGCTTGATCAGTTAGTTCTAAGAAGCAGACGACGCGCATAAGATCGTATTCTCTATATCTTCTTACAATCTGCGTGCGTATAATAATTGTATTAGCCAAGCACAGCACACGTTATTTTTTGTATATGCCCCAAGAGCCTTCTGTTGTGGACAAAATTGGAGAATATCTACAGTATCAACGGAAAAAACGCGGATTGTCCTTGGCAGAGTTCTCCAAAGAATTATCACTTGATCCTTCTTTCCTTCATCGTATTGAAAAAGGATATTACCAAAGTATTGGTGTGGATATGATGACCAAGATCGCGTCAGGTCCACACATGCCTCTTGATAGTTTTTTGTCCAAATGTGATATCACTGCATCGCATACGACGCTTCCAACCATTGAGTTTTTCTGCAAAGAAAGCTACCAGTTCCCTGACAAAGCTATCGACGATCTAAAAACATTCATTGCTTTCCTACAAGAAAAGTACAAAGCAGAAATTGCGGTTCTCCAAAAACAGCACCAGGCCTACTGGAAAAAATAGGCTTTCACTTATTTTCCGATAACTTCTTTCCCCATATACTTTTGCAACACATCTGGAACTTTGATAGTTCCATCTTCTTGCTGATAATTCTCAATGATGGCCGCCAAGAGTCTTGGCGTGGCTGCAACCGTGTTGTTTAAGGTATAGACGTATTTTGTACTTCCATCTTTGGCTCGATATTTCATATTCAAGCGTCTTGCTTGGAAGTCATTGAAATAACTTGCACTATGGGTTTCACGATATGCTCCTTCACCAGGGAACCAGGTTTCCACGTCATATTTCTTCCGTTGTCCAGCTCCCATATCACCTGTACACATGAGGAGCACATGATATGCGAGTCCTAGCTTTTGGAGCAGCTCTTCAGAAAAGCCAACCATGTGCTCATGCCACTTCCTTGTTTCTTCTTCATCAGCAACAGTTAAAACAACTTGCTCAACTTTGGTGAACTGATGGACGCGGAAGAATCCTTTGGTATCTTTTCCATACGAACCAACCTCGCGACGAAAACATGGAGAAATTCCTACAAGTTTAACCGGAAGATCTTTTTCATTGAGAATCTCATTCTGTAGATAGGCAGTGAGTGAGACTTCGGCAGTACCAATAAGTCCCTGTCCATCCTGGGTGGTGTAGTGATCTTCAATCCCCCAAGGAAAGTATCCTGTTCCCCAAAGTGCCTCTTTATTCACCATCCATGGTACCGTCATGGGCATAAATCCCTTTTCAACCATGAACTGCAGTGCAAACTGATGCACAGCCATTTCAAGCAACATCAAATCACCTTTGAGGATATATGCACGACGCCCACCAATGGCAACGGCACGTTCACTATCAAACATTCCCAAGTTTGTAGCCAGTTCATGATGCGTTTTGGGTGTGAATGAAAAGGTCGGTTTCTCACCTACTTCACGGACAACTACATTTCCTGACTCATCTGTTCCAATCGGCGTGTCTGCTGCTGCGGGGTTGGGAACTTGCAACAGAAGGGTACGCAGGTTTTCTTCTACTTCTTTGAGTTTTGGTTCTACTTCTCCAAGCTTGGTTTTAAATTCTTTTCCTGTCTCAATTTCTTCAGGGGTTGGTTTACGACCCTTGATCGCTGCTACATGATCATTGGCGGCTTTGCGAAGTGCTTCTACATCCACCAGTAGTTTTCGACGAGCTTCATCAGCTGCAAGCACTCGATCCACAATGGCAGGATCCATTTGCTTGTTTGCAATTGCCTGCTTCATTTGATCAGGGTTTTCTTTGATGTATTTGATATCGACCATACAGACTCCATTTGTTAATAAAATGCTACAACTCTCTTCACCATTTTCTCATCCTCCTCAGAATCAAAACCCTCTCCTCCACAGCAAGAACACAATGCGTTCATCAGTATGCTTCCTTCTGCTGCTTGTACAAAACTCCCTTCAGCCTCGTTTTCTGGATATCGTACCTTGAGTGCAGACTGTAGAATCTCCCTACAGCGCGAGAGCTCGACTTTGCCACACCCACACATTGTTCTCGTTAATTTTTCCATACACTTTTATATCTAAAAAAACCACGCCTATCACATCCCATACAAGGACGCTCGTTGCGTGGTACCACCTTTTTTAACCGTGTGCCAAAAACTTCGTTTTTGGGTACTGCGGTTTCTTATTCCTGCTATGTCGGGCTTACCCGTCCCAGATGTTCCCTGGAAAGCTTAATAGCGGGTGCTAACCGCATGAGCTTTATTTTTTCTACCCGCTATTGTATGGCTAGCAGAATCAGAATGCAAGGCTTGGACTATATTCTCTCTATAGCAATTCTTAGAGAAACTGTTCTGCCACCTTAGAAATGGTTTCTTTGACATTGGGAAGTGTATCGAGATTTTCAACATCAGAGAGATCAAGCCACTTCCAATCAGCTGTTTCTTCATCTGCAATCTTGGGAGTTTGGTTATGGATGCGGATGACATAGGTAAATAGGTTTACATGCACCTTCGTCTCTCCTTGTCGTTCCCAGCAGGAAAAAGCAAAGTATGGCGTGGAATTCAAAATTTCAAAATCTGTAATTAATAGTTCTTCTGCCAGTTCACGGCGAAGGGTAACTTCCAAATGTTCACCATACTCTTGTCCTCCACCTGGGATCTGCCATTTCATATGGACATCAGGGTGTTGCGGTTGATGACGTTGCGAAAGTAAAACTTGTTTTTTGTCATTAATTGCTAAACCGAAGACGCCATTAAGAATGTATGGTTTCATATATTTTCATTAGGCAAGCTCATGATTGTCCTCTTAATCAGATTCTGGGAATGTGAGCCCAGCATTTACATCGACTCCGTACGAATAAAGAACCAAAGAAATATAGTACGCACGAACGGTTGGGCTTAAAAGATCCCAAGAAATTCCAAATTCGGGTTGACCAAGGGCTTTATACGCTTGCGCTGCTTGATCGGGAACATCTTCACGTGTTACGTTCGTCGTGCGATGCGCTAATCGTTTTGCTGTTTCAACAAAGATGGTTGTATTACTATCAACTTCTCGCCATTCCATTTACAATCCTACCCTTTCATGATTTTGTTGCATTGCTTGCAAGACTACACCTGCTAGGGTTGCTAGATCAATACCAAGTGAAGCAATTCCGGTTTCAATTTCTTCGCGGGTGGCTCCCTTGGCAAAGGATTTCTCTTTATATTTCTTTAGGATTCGTTCTACTGTCACATCTGCAAGCTGTTTGCTTGGCATCACCAATGCACAAGCGACCACGATGCCAGTCATATGATCACAGGCATACAGTGACCACTCCATCAGTGTGGATGGCTGTCTCTGACCTTCAACACGCTCATAGTTATGGGAGCGAATGCTATCAGACCATATTGGATCAACACCCAACTTATCGAGTTCATGCGAAAGCATGAGGGTATGTTGATCAAAAGCAGTCTCTGTTTTCTCCCAATCTGCATCATGCAACAGGCCGACAAGTTCCCATGACTGCTTGGTTTCATTCACTTCATTGGGACGTTCCTTGGAAAAGTATTCCCATAGTCCACCCATAGCTGCTTCCACAGCATACATGTGAGCACGAAGGTTTTTGTTTTCAACCAATGATTCCAAAAGTTTGACAGCTTCGCTACGAGCAAGTGAAATGGCTCTTTTCTCGGTTGAAGCTGCTGCAGATGTATGTACCTTGGTTGTTTTTTTCTTTCCTATCATCATTTCACTCATGCGCAATTGTTGGGGAGTGGGCCGAAGCGTTGGGAAAGCAATGACTTCTTTAATAGACCACGTGTTGGTCAAGAACATGACCAGACGATCGATACCAATTCCGATTCCACCCAGTGGAGGCATTCCATACTCCATGGCTTCCAAAAAGTCTTCATCGAGTGGCTGTGACTCTTCATCTCCTTCGCGCATCTTGCGTTGTTCGTTTTTAAATCGTTGGCGTTGATCAAGAGCATCGGTGATCTCACTCCAGCCATCGGCCATTTCTTTGGTACCAATATAGAGTTCAAAGCGCTCTGCAAAACCATCTTTGCTTCTATGTGCTTTGGAAAGTGGACTGACTTCTTTTGGATAGTCGATAATCCAAGTGGGACGTAATAAAAAGTCAGTCACAAGCTTATCAAAGATAGCAAAAATTCCTTTTCCTCGTGAAAATGAACCAGTGAGCTCAAGATTCTTATCGGAAAGGAAACGCTGCATGTCTTCATCACTCATCGCATCAACATCAATATCCAAGTATTGTTTGATGGCATCGGTCATGGTGATGCGAGGCCAGGTTCCAAAGAGATCAATATCCACTTCTCCAACAGTGACGGTCTCAGATCCATAGAGCGTATGTGCCAAATGCTTGAATAGGCCTTCGGTCGTGTCCATCATTGTGTTGTAGTCCGCATAGGCGTGATACCACTCAATCATGGTGAATTCTGGTTGGTGGGTTTGATCGATACCTTCGTTACGAAAGTTTCGCGCAATTTCAAAGACACGCTCGTAGCCTGCGACAATAAGTCTCTTTAAATATAGTTCTGGGGCAATGCGCAAGAAAAAGTTGCTATCCAGCGCATTCATGTGGGTTGTGAATGGCTTGGCATTGGTACCACCATAGAGTGGCTGCAATACAGGCGTCTCTACTTCTGTGAAGTTGTAGACATCTTGGAGGAATCGTCTGATTTCTTTCTCAATGAGCCAGCGTGCATCCAATACTTTGCGCACCTTGGGATCAATGAGCATGTCCAGATAGCGTTTGCGGAAACGAATTTCCTTGTCTTCCAATCCTTGGAAGGTTGCAGGAATTGAGCGAAGTGCTTTGGAAAGCACGGTAAACTCTTCGACTTCAATTGTGAGTTCGCCGGTTCTAGAGGTGATAACTTTTCCTGATACTCCCAAATAATCAGAAGGATCAATAAGAGTAACAAGCTGCTTATAGGCAATAGTGCCAACCGTATCTTCCTTGACCATCACCTGAATCGTGCCAGTGTGATCCTGCAGATTAAGAAATGTAACTTTGCCGTGTTCCCGTTTGCTCATGATACGACCAGCAGTTTTCACTTCTTCATTCAAAAGTTCTCTGCTTTGAGCTATGGTATGGGTTTTGGCGAAAGAATAGGGGTGAACGTTGACGCCTGCGCTCTCAAGTTCTTGCCGCTTGGTAATCTTTGCCTGGATAGTGTCATCAAGTCTGGACATAAAATGCCTTTATGTGTAGTTTGGTCTATGGCTATTATAGCCGATTTTTTGGGATATTTTTTACTCTACGAAGATAACTAGTCACGTTTCATTCCACGTGCAATTCTGTCCACCTTATGTTTATTCAGACGGTTGTATACACCTTGCACGTGATTTTCGAAAGCCTCGAATGTTCCCCAGGGCATTTCATGGCCCATGTGATCAGTGGTCGGAAGACGTCCTTCCCATAGTGATTCTTTCCAATCGCTTTGAGCTGAAGGCAAGATTCCATAGCTTGTTAGAGTGCTTGCTGAAAGTACAAAGATCATATAAGTCAGAATGGGGTTGCGGAAAGCTAGTGCAGGTTCCTTGTGTTGACCCACCTTCCGGCCAGCATATCCATCTCTGGTTGCATATTCTTTTGCGACTGTCATTGCCATAGGTTCTCCACCGGGTAAAAGTGAAGTATAAGAGACATGCACTACTAGAGGAAATATTTCAGCATTTGTTATAATACCCTCTATTCTGTAATAAACATTACATATATGCGAAAAGTAACTGATGCTGTGCGAGATATTATTTTGACTTCAGATACTCCTCTGGAGGCCTTGCGCTTGGGAATACTGAATTTATCTGCCTATAGCCAGCAGATCCAAAAGCAGGTCGAGAAAGCTACGTGGAAGCCGGTACAAACCGGAACAATTACGGTGGCATTAAGTCGTATGAGCACAGAACTTCGATCGGTTTCCCCACTTCGTCCCAAAGTCATGGCCCAAGATGTCTCTATTCAGGCGAATGTGTGTGACATGAGCTTTGAGAAGACAGAAGATGCCTTGGCGATGCTACCACAGCTGCAATCGCACATTTCCCATACCAGGCGAACTGTTTTTGTGCAGACTGTTGGTATGAGTGAGATTACCTTTATTGTTTCTTCTGACCTCAAGGATGTTATTGTGCAGCATATGCCACAAAAGCCCTTGGCTTTGTATGAAAATCTGGTGGGAATCACCCTAGGCTTTCCTAAGGAATACATCGACGTTCCCAATGCCATCTATAGCATTATTTCCTCAGTGGCTGCCAAACGCATCAATATTATTGAGATCGTTTCAACCTATACAGAGCTCATGTTTGTAGTGGAGAAAAAGGATCAGGAAGCCTGTGTCCACGCATTGGAAACACACCTGTAGGTTCACATCTTAAAAAAGTACATGTGACCTATCTTTTTGGTTGGTCGAACTCCTGGGACTGGATGAACGTAGCTTACAAACCAGCTGCCTTTTTTCATCTCTTTTCGCAGCTTCTCATAGAGCTTTCGAGTGTGCAGAACCGTAAAGAAAGTAAATACTTCGTCAGCAGTTGAGACGTCAGCTGTCCAGATATCTGCAAATTTCGTCTGGATTGGGGTACCACGAAATTTCCACCAGGTTTTCACGAACCGAAAGAATTCCAACTCATAGCCTATGACAGGGTTTGCTCCTTTCGCATATGCAGCTTGAAGCACCTCTCCCCTACCAAACCCCAAATCGATGAACTCATCTCCTTTATGGAGAACCGAAAGAGCTGTTTGAATGTCTTTTTTTGGAGTGGGAATGTAGTTAGCTCCTCTCCAAACCATATAGAAGATGACAGCAAAATAGAGACTGAAAAAGACTAAGAATAAAAGTAAGAGGAGTTGTACCACCAGTGCAATCGGCATATAAAAAAAGTACGGCCGTATAGACCGTACTTTCGTGGATACAAAATGAACGAATACAATCAGTCTATTTGTGCGACCTTGTATTTAATTTTCCCTGCAGGTGCTTCCACTTCCAGCTCTTCACCTTCCTTTTTGCCCATAAGAGCTTTTCCAAGTGGTGAACTTTCAGAAATTTTCTTTTCTGAAGGATTGGCTTCCCATTCACCCACAATCTTGTAGGTGTGTTTTGCCTTTCCAATATGAACGGTGACTGTGGAACCAAGTCCGACAGAAGAACGTCCTTTTTTGGCTTTGATAACCTTTGCTTTGGCAACAAGTAGCTCAAGCTCTGCGAGTCTACCTTCTAAGAAGGCTAAGTCCTCACGTGCAGCATGATATTCACTGTTCTCAGAAAGATCACCAAAGGAACGTGCGGTGGCTACGCGATCAATGGCTTTTTGAAGCTTATTGGTTTTAATATCCGTAAGCTCTGCTACTAATTCGTCGTATCCTTCCTGTGTGAGCACCACATCATCATTGGTGTTCATACAATCCTCCCGGTAGAATAAGTTTGACGCGCCTTTGTAGGGCGCGTTGTATACAACAATAATCGAATCTTTGAAGAATTGTACAGTTTCCAGATAGGTTGTCTAGGACAAGAAAATTTGTATTATAGGACTAGATGTGTATTTTGTTACAGTGACTTTCGCTTGCGAACAACTTTCAGCTCCAAGAGCGCCTTACGTAGTGAAGCTTCTGCAACTTGCATTTCTGTCTTTGAAAGTTTTTGTGTTTGCATCGCATCATAGGCACGTTTACGGGCCTCCTCTGCTGCTGCCTCGCTTATTTCTTCACTCCGAACAGCAGAATCTGCAAGAACAATAATCTTATTTCCAGGTTCCACATTCAAGAATCCGCCAGTCACTGCAAATACTTTTGCTTGCCCTTTGAGTCGGTATGTAAGTTCGCCATCCGATAGCTTTGTCATCAACGGGATATGTCCTGGAAGGATTGTTATTTCTCCGGTTGTTGTCATGGCAGTAATTGATTCGACTTCAGAGGAAAGCAGTTCTTTTTCTTGGGTGACGATAGTAAGATGTAACATATTTTTGTCATCCAAAGCGTTTCGTTACGAAAGCGAAGGATCTCCCATAATTTTTGTCGAAAGCTCTATGATCATTTCGGTATTGTCATCGGGTGCTACGATATTTTTATGTCTCATTCCACACGTTTCACATCTATACACGATCTGCATTTTGCCCTCTTTGGTCTCTATTCCTATAGGTTGGAGCACACCTGTACATTCATTTCGTCTATCTCCCGGCTCAATGTCGACATGCAGGCTCGATAGACAGTTGGTACAGTGGTCTCTGCTACTACTTGGATGTGGAGCGACTTCTGTTCCACAGACAATGCATGTGAATGATTCATTCTTCTCTATAAACATCTAAAAGTCCCAATCATGTCCTTCGAGGGTATCACCTACTACTGATTCTTCTTCACTTAAATTTGGACTTACTGTCCCTGTAGTCTCCATTCTCCCCGCCAAATCCCAATTTGTTTTGTTCACGTCAGGTCCAGGATCATTTCTAAAACGATTGACGAGCATATTCATAACGTCGCTTACGCTGCTAGGAGTGTGTTCTGTGGTAGGTGAATTTCTTTCAGTCATTGTGTAGTAGGTATTGATTTCTTGTAAGATGTGATTTTGTTACAATGTTTTTGCTTTCTCGATTGCATCTTCAATGGTACCGACCATGTAGAATGCTTGTTCTGGCAAATCATCATGCTTGCCATCCAAGATTTCTTTAAATGATCGAACAGTGTCTTCGACTTTGACGTATTTTCCAGGGATGTTGGTGAAGACTTCTCCGACGAAGAATGGCTGTGACAAGAATTTTTGAATTTTACGGGCACGTGCCACGGTCAGTTTGTCCGCATCTGAGAGTTCGTCGATACCCAAAATTGCGATAATATCTTGCAGTTCTTTGTAGCGTTGTAGCACTTTTTGGACTCCACGAGCTACATCGTAGTGTTCTTGACCAACGACCATTGGAGTTAAGATCTTACTGTTACTCACCAATGGGTCGACTGCTGGGAACAAGGCCTGTTCTGCCAAGGCACGATCCAGAGAAATGGTGGAATCTAAGTGAGCAAAGGTTGTTGCTGGAGCTGGATCTGTATAGTCGTCAGCGGGGACGTACACAGCTTGGAAGGATGTGATAGATCCTTTCTTGGTACTGGTAATACGTTCTTGCAAAGCTGCCATTTCAGTTGCCAAGTTTGGTTGGTATCCGACAGCTGATGGAATACGACCCAAAAGTGCTGATACTTCCGATCCTGCCTGTGAGAAACGGAAAATGTTATCGATGAACAACAACACGTCTTCTCCACGCTCATCACGATAGTACTCAGCCATGGTCAGAGCCGTTAAGGCGATACGCAAACGGTTGCCTGGTGGCTCGTTCATCTGTCCAAAGCACATGATCGTACTGTTGATAACGCCTGAGTCAACCATCTCATGATACAAATCATTGCCTTCACGGGAACGCTCTCCCACACCTGCAAACACGGAGTGACCAGAGTGTTCTTCGGCAATGTTACGAATCAATTCTTGAATGATAACGGTCTTGCCGACACCTGCTCCTCCGAAGGCCGCAACTTTTCCACCTCGGGCAAATGGAGCAATCAAATCAATCACCTTAATACCAGTTTCCAAAACTTGTGCGGATGTTTCTTGATCCGTTAAGGCTGGAGCCGGTTTATGAATTGGTGAAAATTCTTTGGCTGCAACTTTTCCTTTTTTATCGATTGGATCACCAGTGACGTTAAAGATACGACCCAGTGTCACATCTCCAACTGGGACTGTGATTGGAGCGCCTGTGTCTTCCACTTTTGTACCACGGACTAATCCTTCTGTAGGGCCAAGTGCGATGGCACGTACTTCGGTTTCAGACAGTTGTTGCTCGACTTCAAACGTGAGTACCTTCCCATCCTCTACATTGAGCTTGAGGGCGTTGTAGATTGCGGGAAGCTGTGTGTCGAATTTGACATCGACCACAGGTCCGATGATTTGGGTGATAACACCGATATTTTTGGGCATACAAATCCTTCTTTATCCTTTTACAGTTAAACTTGCAGTTGTAATATCAAGCAGTTCTGAGGTGATTCCTGCCTGACGACTCTTGTTGTATTCAAGCTTGAGACTGCCAACAATGTCGTTGGCGTTATCTGATGCATTCTTCATCGACACCATACGGGCAGAGTGTTCGGATGCTTTGGCTTCCAACATGATCTGATAAAACCCATTCTCTGTATAGTATGGAAGCAATACATCCAAGATTTCTTTTGGACTTGGTTCAAACGCATACTCCTTTTGCACGTCAACATGTGCTTCTGCTTCTTTGGGTGCAACCTCGGGAGCTGCAATCGGAAGCAAGTAGTTTGTCTCTGGAGTTTGCTTTAAGGTGCTCACAAATTGCATGTGGATACTTTTCACACTCGAAAACTCACCTTGTAAGAAGCCTTCCACAAAGATTTCAGTGACAGGCAAAACATCTGCAAGAGATATTCTGTCAGGAAGACCGGTGAACTCTGCAATAAGTGGATATCCAGATTTTAATGCAAACTCTTTGGCTTTCTTCCCGATTGCGACGATTTGTGGATTACGCATGTTTTTCAGTTCAAGAAGTGCTGCGCGAAACAAGTTTGCATTTAAGCTGCCAGCTAGTCCTTTATCGGTTGCAATCACAATGAAGAGTTCTGGGGCCGACTGATTGGCTAGACGAAGCAAGGGATGCAGTGATGGATCAGTATGTGATCCAATGGTATGTAGCATTTCCAGGAGTTTATGAGTGTACGGCCTAGATGCGAGTGCTTGTTCTTGCGAACGACGCATTTTGGATGCAGAAACCATCTCCATCGCCTTGGTGATTTTGGCAATGTTGGTGGCTGACTTGATTCTGGATTTAATGAGTCGTGCTTGTGCCATGGAGGTTTATTCCACGTCTACTAGTTCAGGATGAACTTCATTGAATGAAGAAATGACTTCCTTCATTCGCTTTTCAATATCGTCATTCAATTTTTGTTCTTTCTTAATTGCCGCATAGACATCGGCTGCTTCGGTTTGTGCATATTCAAGGAACTTCTCTTCCCAAGCCACCACATTTTCACGCTTCACTTTATCCAAGAATCCACGAGTTCCGGCATAGATGACTAAGACTTGTTCAGCTACGTCCATGGGTCGGTCCCAGCCCTGCTTCAACAGTTCTGTCATGCGTTGTCCACGGTCAATTGTAGCTTTGGTTTTTGGATCAAGATCTGATGCAAACTGTGCAAAGGCTTCCAAGTCACGATACTGAGCCAAATCTAGTTTCATGGTACCGGCGACTTGCTTCATCGCTTTCATCTGTGCACTTCCACCCACACGAGAAACGGACAAACCGACGTTAATAGCTGGTTTGACACCAGCGTTGAACAAACCAGTTTCCAAATAGATCTGTCCATCGGTTATAGAAATCACGTTGGTTGGAATATACGCAGAGACGTCATTAGCTTGGGTTTCAATGATAGGTAGTGCCGTGATTGATCCACCACCATTCTCTTCATTCAGACGACACGCACGCTCGAGAAGTCGTGAGTGCAAGTAGAACACGTCTCCAGGATAGGCTTCACGACCAGATGGACGACGAAGCAGGAGTGAAATTTCACGATAGGCAACAGCTTGCTTGGAAAGATCATCGTAAATGATAAGGACATCTTTACCTTTATCCATGAAGTATTCGGCAATTGCAGTTCCAGCGTATGGAGCCAAGAATTGTGCAGAGGCAGCATCGGAAGCTGAAGCTGACACGATGATCGTGTAGTCCATGGCACCAACACTTTCAAGGAAAGCAGTGGTTTGAGCCAAGAAGGCATTCTTTTGGCCGACAGCAACGTACACACAAATAACACCAGTCTCTTTTTGATTCATGATTGTGGTGAGTGCGATTGCTGACTTTCCAGTTCCACGGTCACCAATAATAAGCTCACGCTGTCCACGTCCGATTGGAATCATGGCGTCCACTGCTTTGATACCAGTTTGGAGAGGAACAGTAACTGATTTACGATCGATAACACCAGGAGCAATTTTTTCTAACTGTTCGTATTTGTCGACTTTGATCTCACCCTTTCCATCGATCGGATTTCCGAGCGCATCAACCACACGACCAATAATGGCGTCAGAAACACCTACAGACAAAATTCTTCCAGATGAACGGACTTCTTGGCCAGATGCCAAGCCTTCCATGTCAGATAGGACGATAACACCGACTTCATTTTTGGATAAGTTTAAGGCCAAACCCTCTTTTCCATTTTCAAACACAACGACTTCTCCCATCATGAGATCATCAAGTCCTTCGACTTTAACGACTCCATCTCCAAGAGAAGTGATGCGACCTACAGATTCAATCTTGGTCGATAGTGTGGTGGTTTGAATACGGTCAAAAATGTTTGGCATAGTATTTTAAGCCCTTTTTAAGAAACCAATCAAAAAAGCGTCGCTCCTGAGGTCTCCATTGTATTCTCTAGCTGATTGCTTTTTTCAAGGTATCAAGCTTTCCTTTTAGAGAGAAATCAATACGCTTGCTTCCCAAAGAGACACGAAGTCCACCCAAGATTGATTCGTCTACTTTGTAGACGAAATCTGTGGCAACTTTTACATGTTTCGAAACTGTGCTTTCAATCTCTTTTTTGGAAGTTGCATCGAGTTCAACTGCTGATTCAATAGTAACGGTCATACATTACATTCCAGCTACTAACTTGTCTAATTCTTTAATAGAGCTTGCAATCAATGATTTGTGTTCTTTGGCATCGACTGCTTTTCCAAGGACTTTGGAAGCGATTGCAATTGACAACTTCGTAACTTCAGCTTCTGCAGCTGCTGCACGTGCTTTCGTCTCGGCTTCAACCTTGGCAAGCTCTTTCTTTCGAAGCTCTGTGACTTCTTCTTTTGCTTCTTTCGTCAGTTTTGCTTTCAAAGCTTTCACTTCTTCTTTGGCTTCTTCCATGACTTTGACTGCATCTTTATCTGCCTGCGTCTTGGCTCTCTTCTTCATGCTTTCAATTTCTTCTTTTTCACGACTGGCTTCTTCAGCAAAGATCTGTGCTTCTTCAGTCTTCTTGCGACGATCATCCAATACCTTAAGGATTGGCTTGTACAAGAAGAATGTTAAAGCTCCAAATACCACACCAAAGTTAACTGCTTGAAAAAGAATTTGTAAAATGTTGATTTCCATAGTCGTGTATTCCCAACGCACCGTTTTTTGGCGGTATGAGAGTTCCTCCTCTTAAACGAATTTAAGAATAAGAGCAACCACGAGTGCGTAAATGGCGATTGCTTCAGCGAAAGCCATACCAAGGATCATGTTGGTTTGCACTTTTCCTGCTGCTTCTGGATTACGACCGATTGCTGATAATCCACTTGCAGCAATCAGACCGATTGCAATAGCTGGTCCAACAGCACCCACGCCCATGGTGATTGCGATTGCGATTTCTTTCATAGTGTATAGTCTCCCATTTTTTTGGGGACGTCCTCCTACAAATAGTACCGATTAATGTTCTTCTCCATGACCTACAGTAGCCAGATTGAAGAAGACGAGTGAAAGCATAGAAAATACAACAGCCTGGATCATCCCGACAAAGATCTCAAGACCATAGAATGGCATTGGCACGATGACAGGAACTAAGAACATCATAACTGCCAGCAGAACTTCTCCAGCAAAGATGTTTCCAAATAAACGGAATGCAAATGACATAATCTTGGCTGTTTCCAAGACAAGTTCGAGTAGTCCCACAAAGGTCATGATTGGACTACTAAAGTTGAAGTACTTCTTTAGATAATGACCACCCAAGGCTTTGAAACCAAAGTATTGTGTCGCCACCACGGAGATACCTGCCAATGCAATGGTCGTGTTTAAGTCAGCAGTTCCGGCACGAAAATATGGAACAAACTTTGTTCCGCCTTCCTCTGCATGCTCTTGCGTTCCTGCACTTTCTTCATGTTCTTCCACAGAACCAGCTCCTCCTTGGGCTTCTGCATCTTCTAAATCAGAAATGACCGGAGCTTCCTCATGCGTATCAGCTTGGGCCTTTTTGGTGTCAGTCGTTCCTGCAGTTGCGATTAAAGTTGGTTTAATCACTTGTGCATGTGCTTCGGTTGTCGCTTCTTGAAAACCAATGGTCCCAACTCCTGGCAGAAGTCCTGCCCAGTTGTTACAGGCAATCCAGAGTCCGAAGGTGAGAATTAACGGCAAAAAAGTAGCCGCTTTTTTGCGGCTTCCGGTCATGTCGGCAGCGAAATCGTAGACGCCACCAATAATCATTTCAAAAAGGGTTTGAAGTCGGCCTGGTTTACCGGTGGTTTTAAACGATGACTTGACCAGTAATGCCAGAGCGACCAAAAAAATACTCACGAGCGAACTGGTGAGCATTGAATTGGAGACTGCAAGTGGCCCGATGTTTCCAACGGTTTCTGCGGAAATTGAAATGTGGAGAGCTGCTGACATATCTAGTATTTCTATTATAGTTTCAAACACTAGGAACATTGTCCATTATACCGTAGGAATCAAGAGGGACAAGCTGTTGAACGAATACTGTAAGAAATGGTATTATACACGATAACACCGTACTGTGAGTGTCTACACGTGTCTACCGCACCTGAAGGTATTTTGGTGTGTGAAACGCACCCTCATTACGATCCCCCTTTATAGTTTCTTTCAAGTGAAGGCAGTACAATATTCATACGATGATCTCCTATTACTATAAAACCCGCCAGAATGAACGCTTGCAAAATCTCTCCTCATACAGACCAAACTGTTGGATGAGTGCGGTGAATCCGACTGATGATGAGATCAGCATGCTTGATACAAAACTTGGATTGGATGAAAACTTGATCCGAGATGCATTAGACCCCTTTGAAGTTCCACGCATAGAGACAGAAGATGAAAAAATTTACTTTTTCACACGTTTTATTTCAAAGGATGAGAAAATGCTCTCCGCTATCCCTATTTTGATTGTCATCGACAAAAATTGTCTGTTGACTGTAAGCACGCACGAATTTCCACTTTTTGAAAAACTCTCAAAGAAACTAGTTGATGAAGGGACTTCTGATCGGATAATCGTCGTTGCGAAGATGCTATTTGTAATAATGAGAGAATACCATAAGCTCATTTTAGACTTATCCAAGCACGTCCAGTCAGTGAACGCTAATCTTGCGGATATTCAGAATGCAGACATCGTCAAACTCGTGACTTTTGAAAACATGTTTCATGACCTTCTATCGTCGCTCATCCCCACCCACATCGCACTCGGTCAGCTTGCGACTGGAAAGTATCGTATGTTATCTGAGACTGAAAGTGAGCTCCTCGTTGACAGTCATCTCTTCATTAATCAGTTAATTGAGATGTGTAAGACAAATATTGAGAGAGTTGTCAACATCCGTGAAGCGACAGACACTATTCTCTCCCATAGGCTCAATACCACAATGAAGTTCCTTGCTGGCATGACGCTTATCTTTACAATTCCCACGATGATCTTTAGTTTTTTTGGAATGAACGTTCGACTTCCCTTAGAAGACATGGAGATGGCTCATATGATTATTGTTTGGTTTGCTGGAGGTCTGTCCCTCCTGTTGCTGCTTTTGTTCGCAAAAAAAAGATTACTCTAAAGCAGTCATTGTAGCATTTTTTCCCATTTACCTTTTATCATAGACAGTCTTTGCTTCTGGGCTTTTGTTGTTGGCATGAGGAATTCGCGGAATAAGAGTTGCGGCGATGGTAACAATAATTCCAATCATATGATAGTTAAAGCCAAATGCCATTCCAATTGCGCCGGCTACCCATATACTTGCAGCGGTTGTAAGATTTCGGACATTGGTTCCATCTTTGATAATAAGCCCTGCTCCCAGAAATCCTATGCCTGATACGATTTGAGCAGCGATTCTTGACTGGGAAGCTGGATCAACGACAGATGACATGAAGGTGAAAAGCATAGATCCCACAATCACCATCGTGTGCGTGCTTATTCCAGCATCTTTTCCTCGAGATTCGCGCTCTGCGCCGATACAAAATCCCGCCAATAGACTCAGCAGTAGATCTTTAATGAGGTTAATTTCATTTTGACCAATAAAGGGAATATCCATATGATCTCCAGCGTAAACTATTTTACTGGATAGAATCCATATAGTAGGCGTTCTTCCCAGCATGGGTGCTATTCAGATAGTATACCTGTGTGTCAAGCGCTCTTCTCCATAAACTTCATACGATCTTGCAGTCGGGGATCGAAGACCCTACCCCGGTAAACCGGACAAAGAGTTAAGGGAAGATAACTCATCTAGTTTTGGAAAGGTCACAGATATGGCGCGCATTGCCCAGGTAGTGAAAGCAGAAATCATTGCGAAAGTGAAAAAAGGAAATGAGCAGATAAGCTAGGGAGGGAATTAGTCGTTTTAAGAATAAACAATGTAATTTGCGATAATAAGAGAATTCGAATCGCTAATTTGCCTCGATCTTTCGAGCTAATCCAGTCTCTTGCTGAAGAAAAAAGTGAAAATGTGAGCTATCTGTCCTCAGAATGGAACCATTTAATCGAGTATTTGAGCGAAAACATTGATAATATCAAGCTACTTCTCCAGGCTAACAATCTGAATTACGCCAGCGCATAGCATTCACTACCATACTGGGAATAGAACAAACGGCGATTTGTGTAATGATTACACACGGTGTGGGTGGGAGCGATGGTCTGCCTGCGGCAACCTGAGCGACCAACACAAGGTGTATGGGTACTAGTCATCACAATCTGGCTGGGAGTCCCAACTGGATCAAGTGGCGAGTAAAGGAGCGGGCGCGAAGATGCACAGTTACGAAGTCTTGCGGCTGGTAAAAAGATAGCTCAAACAAATTCTATCTACAAGTGCCAATTATCGATGAGTAGAAAAACCAAAAATTGAGATACTACCCACTGATGAGTTGCTGCTTCTCGTAGACACTTAAATCGTTATTTTCAACTTTTAATAAATACTCAATGCTATTGTGCACAAAAACAAATGGCTCTACAGTTTCAAAAGTATCTTGTGGCTCGGATGCAGTTTTTCCAGATACCTTTGTTATTCGTAGCGCATCATGCTTGATTTCAATTATCAAGTTAGATAAAAAAAATGTTGAGTGGTCTTTAGGGTGAAGACCTATGCTGGCAAAGGCTTCCCGTTTTGATATTTTTCTGTAATCATTGTTGTTCATGAAAATATGATACCATAATGCAATGACAATGAATAATGAAAATGCATACAAAAATATGGGTGAATTAGAAAAAAAAGGCATTGAGCCTCTCCCTCCTACATCGTTATCTACAGAGGCAAAAGCAATAATTGAAGCTTGGGGGTTGTCAGAAGCACAAATTCACTACTTACAAGAATTTACTTCACAATTTCGCTATGATTTATGTGTAGAAAAAGTTGATCGCCTTGCTCAAAAAAAAGCCGAGATTTTCTCAAGAGACGAAACTGAATACCTCAATTTCCCTTCATTCTATGACGTTAATGGTCGTTTGGATGGTCAGTGTGGTGATATTGGAAGACAGTGGATCATCCAAATAAACGAAAGCAATCTTGTACAAGTCCTTAATTCACAGAGAACCGATGGTAACAAAATTGTTACTGGTTATTACACAGGGTTGTCAAAAACTCACTTTTGCAATGAAGGTTCCAATCATGTATGGAATGGGTTGGCTCTGGTAGATTCAAATGGTGATGTTATTGAAGAGGTATATTTTGATGCTGCTTTTCAGGCAGTTATGAGTAAATCGGAAAGTGGGTACACTCAGAAAACGGTTGTTTTTGATGCGCGAAGTGTTGAAGCAGACGAAAATGCAGACATTCCTATAGGCTGGGTAGAAATAAATGGTACTTCCTGGCAAGGAAATGTGCCTGGAACTGCTGTGTTGGGTGTTTCACATGATTTTCAATACAGCTTTTCCATAGGTTTTGTGAAGGATAAAAAAACTAGTGAAATTAAACCCATAATTAGCAGGTTAGATGCTAAAGGTAAAAGTGACTATTTTATTTATGGAAGCAATAACTTGTTGTCTTCTGGTGGAGCAGATGTTACACCACAGCAAGAATCTGAAATTCGCCTACTTCTAGACAATGCTGAGAAAATTCAACTCGAAAAGAGGCAACCCACTACTAATAGGGTCAACTGGGTCCGTAAAGATATTTCTGGATAATGAAGCCACATTAAGTGTGATATTAATTTAAGTCATGGTTGGGTAATTAATTCTAAAACAGACAACTGTCATGCGTAATGGTTATACATACCCTTCAAGATACAAACAGCCACCAGGCTGGATACAATAATAGTATGTCAAATAAGCCTGGGCGCGGACGTCCTACTAAGTACAGCGCCAAAATACCAAAGTTGCCAAAGGCGACGTTTTTACTATCCCACCTCATACTGTCTATAACTACCACTCCTTACCAAATCAAACTCTCAAAGTTCTATTAATAATGGAGCTTTGGGATAATTAATCATAAAATATGTCACAGATTAAAATAGTTGTTTTTGTACCAAAGTCGCACACAGATATTGTCCGTAAGGCAGTGGGTGATGCTGGTGCAGGAAGGATCGGCAATTATAGTCACTGTAGTTATTCGGTTGATGGTGTCGGAAGATTCTTTCCCCTTGAAGGTGCTAATCCAACCATCGGTGAAGTTGGGAAACCAGAAGAAGTTCAAGAAGAACGTGTCGAGTGCGTCTGTGACAGAGATAAAGCAAAAGACGTAATTTCTGCAATGCGCAAAGTTCATCCCTATGAAGAAGTTGCTTTTGATATATACCCATTACTATCGGAGGATGAACTATGAAATTAATCCAATATTTAGCTACTTCGATAAACGGGCATATAACAGTTGGTGAAGATGGAACTGATTGGGTGACTTCCAAAACAATAGAAGACTTTGGAAAATTAAACCTGGAGTGCGGTATTGTGGTTATGGGGAAAAGAACATTTGAAATGTTTGGTAACGATTTTCCACAAAAAGATTGCCTGAATATCGTGATGACAAAGGACTCTGAACTTCTGAAGAAGCAAATGGACGGAGCCTTATTTACTGATAAAGACCCTGAGGGGATAGTCCAAATCGCTGAAGAAAAAGGGTTTAAGCAATTGTTTGTGGTTGGCGGGACTCAGACGAATACCGCTTTCCTAAAAGAGAACTTGATTGATGAAGTTTGGATTAATATCCACCCAATAATTATTGGTCATGGTAAATATCTCTTTGATGAAGTTCCTGAAATTTCAATAAAAGACTTAGAGCTATATGAGTCTAAGCCGTTTGATGGTGGTCAAATGTTACTAAAATATAGGTTCAAAAAATGAAATTACTTTTAACATCAGCTGGGCTATCCAATCCAACCATTACTAAAGCATTGGAGGACTTGCTGGGCAAATCTGCCAAGGGAGTAAAACTAGCTTTTATTCCTACTGCTGCAAACGTAGAACCCGGCGATAAAAGTTGGATGATTGATGATCTAAACAACTTCAGAAAAGCTGGCTTTGAAGTTGACATTGTTGATGTGTCAGCTGTTTCAAAAGAGATTTGGCTACCACGCCTGCAAGAAGTAGAAGTGTTATTTTTAGGTGGAGGTAATACTTTTCATCTGATGCACTGGATCAAACAATCTGGGTTACAGGAGGAATTATCAGAATTATTGAAGAAGAAAGTATATGCAGGAATTAGTGCTGGAAGTTGTATTGCAGGGCCAACAATCTATAACTCAGTCCAAAATCTCTTTGGAGAGAAATACGAACTCGAGATAAAGGACGGATTAGGATTGGTGCCTTTTCAATTTATTCCCCATTTAAATTCACCATACTTTGACAAAATTCGGGAAGAGAATTTACAACAAGCATCAAAAGATCTTAAAGAGCCTGTATATGCCCTCGATGACAACTCTGCTCTCAAAATTATTGATGATAATGTTGAAGTTGTTAGTGAAGGGAAGCATTTAACCTTTAACCTATGAAGTACTTAATAATGCATGGATCGTACGGTTCTCCAGATGAAAACTGGTTTCGCTGGTTAGAAAAAGAGCTAAAAGCATTAGGTCATGAAGTTATTCTTGAACAGTTTCCCGTTGATAGTTGGGATGAAATTGAAAAAGTAGGCAGAGACAATATTGATTCATACACTCCAGTGGAGAGTCTAGACTCATGGGAAAAATATTTCGTTGACCATATTCTTCCTCAAATAATAGATCAGGAAATTGGTTTTGTTGGACATTCAATTGCTCCAATCTTCATGCTTCATATGCTTGCTAAATACGATATAAAAATCAAAACTGCAGTTTTTGTGTCACCATTCTTTAATATTCCCGACGCTCCAAACGTCTGGCAATTCTATCCAGTCAATAAAACATTTTATTCCTATGACTTTGATTTCGAGAAGATAAAAGCAAAGATTGGTAGATCATATGTAGTGTATGGCGACAATGATCCATATGTTCCTGCTACAGAACCACCACTATTTGCAGAAAAACTGGGTAGTGAAATTCATGTTGTTCCAGGTGGACGTCATTGTGGAAGCAATTTTAAGGAATTTCCTCTTTTAATCGATTTAGTGAAGTTAGACTCTTAATATGAAAATCTACTTAATAAGACACGGGCAAACGACAGGTGATGTTGAGGATAGATATGGAGGAGCATATGATGACGAACTAACAAATGAAGGCAAAACTCAAGCTCAAGAACTTGGTAACAAGTTAATTGATTCCGGTATTCAAATCCTTTTTTGCAGTCCATTAAAGCGTGCCCAGCAAACAGCAGAAATATTAAAGGCCAAACTAGCTTGCAAAGTAGAAACTGTTGAAGATTTAAGGGAGCGGAACAAAAATGGAATTCTAACTGGAATGACCAAAAGCGAAGCGCAAACAAAGTACCCTGAGTTAGTTGAAAAACTTAAGGATTACAGAAGTCGGATAGAAGGGGCAGAATCTCAAGATGATTTTGCTGCAAGAATAAAAAAAATATTTACAGAAATTATAGGTAACAACAAATATTCGACAATCGGAATTGTTACACATGGAATGCCTTTTTGGGTCATTTTTGGAGAAATTTTAAACGATAATGGGATAGCTAAAATTTCTGATTGCGCATATGTAGTTATAAACAAAGATGATCAAAAGTTAAAAATAGAAATGATGGATGGTATTGAACATAAAGTATGACTCGAATATTTTTAATTCATGGCTGGGGTGGAAGTCCAAATATAGATTGGTTTCCTTGGGCAAAGAAGGAATTGGGTAAATTAGGATATGAAGTTATTGCTCCTGAGATGCCTGATCCTGACTATCCCAAAATAGAACCTTGGGTAAACAAAATATCAGAAGCTGTTGGTGAAATTAGACCAAACGACATTATTATTGGCCATTCAATTGGTTCCCAAGCTGTTGAAAGGTATTTGCAAACACTTCCAGCTGATACTAAATTAGCCAAAGTTATTTTAGTTGCTCCTTGGGTTGTTTTAACCAGAGAGACATTTGAGGAAATGGGAGAAAACGAAGAAGTGGTTAAGTCATGGTATGAAGAACCAATTCATTATGAAAACATAAAAAATATGACCAAATGGACCGCCGTATTTTCAGACGACGACCCATTTGTAAATTACGAGGATAACTTCAGAGTTTACCGTGATAAATTAGGAGCTGAAATTATAATTAAGAACAATCAAGGCCATTTTGCTGGTGAGCAAGGCGTAACAGAAATTCCGTTTCTGTTGGATTTGATCAGCCAATGAATATGACTAAGTTTATTTATTTCGATGTTGGTGGAGTCGTTATTAGAGATTTTAGTGGGTGACCCGCTCCCCTTAAACTAGACACAAATTCTCGTACAATACGAGGTGTTAGA
>CAZNKS010000008.1:0-1864 GCA_964574065.1 uncultured Pseudomonadales bacterium
GTAAAGCATAGTTCCTTTCGTTACGATACATTTTTTCTTTTCTCATATTGCGAGTAGACGGAGCTAGATCTGGGTTCAGCCTTTTGAAGAAAAGTACTTACTTCTTCTCGGTGGACGTTAAATAGTCTTTCTGGGGTTATTTTGTCTCTCCACCATCTGTCTTTGTATGCAGCCTCAATCGCACGAAGAAGCTCATCTTCACTATAGAATGCAAGCCAATGATTTATTTGTTTCTCAAGTGAATTAGTAAGTGTTCTTCTGGAGCTAAATACAGTATTAAAATGAGTAAGTACAGCTTGGGCACTGTTTTTTTCACCATCCACGATTCCAACTGGTTCATCACTCCGAATGGATGGAGTTAAAGAAAAACTTGTAGTACTCTTTGAAGTATTCTCTTGTGTACTCTCTGTAATAGATTGCAGAATGTCAGGAATACAGTTTGCATCTTTTCTGCATTCTTGAAAGTTACTTTGATTTAAAGCTATGAGAGCATTTTCTATAGAAACAAAGATAAGCTTGAAATGTCTTTTAGCTGGAATTCCCTTCCTGCAAACTTCAATGAACCCTCTACTCTTTAGTTTTTCTATAGCATTCTCTTGTTCTGATCTACTCAAACATGTTTCATTCTCAATTTCGCATACGGTTTTATAGACGAAGTCTGTCTTCCCTCGCTTATCCCACCAATATATTAATTGTGATAATAGTAGCCCGGCATTTATTGAACCGCTAATCCTAGCTAGATTTGGCCGATATCCAATCGGTTTATCCTTCAGTGAAGCGACAACCCTACTCTCCTCTTCATTTAGCCTTCGTCTCATAAAAAATCCTTTTCAGATCTCTGCCCTGTCTCCACGCAGAGCAGATGCCTAAAAAGGATCTTCTTTGTGGAGAGCTCACTTTAATATCTTATATTAATTATAACTGAGTTGCTGATATGCTTGTCAAGTTTTTTTGAACAAATTGCTTTGTAGGAACTGTTTCCTTAGGTGATATATAGGAAGAGCAAAAAGGAACTTTATTTACCAGGGGGTGGAGATGTTATGTGTTTATGAAAGATCTATAGTAGAACGTGTGTTAAAAAATGTATGCAAACATGCATATTGACTTGTAAACAGTCAAATCATTTCTCAAAAAATAAATATTTGATACATGGGATTGCATAATTTAATGCAACAATAATTCCAATTATCGTAATTGTTCGTTCTGAAATTATTCTACGAATGAACAGAATAATTGCGTAAGCAATAACGTTTTCCCAAAAAATCCCCCAGTTAATGTGTTTCCATGATTTAAAGTCTGGAAAAGATTGGTCTATGACATGTGTTGCTATTTTTTCAAGATAATCCATACGGTTTTAGTATGAGTACTGAAAAGTCTAATCTTTACACTTTCGCTGGGTATGAAAGCGAATACTCGATTTTTAGATGGCCTTATACCCGATAGGAACCTTACAAATTTGTGATACCTCCAAAACCAAAAAAGAGGAGTCAAAAAACGTTGGTTGGTTACAACGCCTTTTGAGCTCCTCCGTTGTTCGGTTAGAGTTCAATAATACCAATATTAACAGTAATCCCAAACTTACCAAAAGTCAATCTCAAGGGTATAATACTTCTAAAAGCTCACGGTCAAATATCGCCCAGAAATGGGTGTGGTTCGTCATAAACAGGGGCAGTTCCCGTTGATGACGAACCGCTTGACCGTGGGCAGTCGGAGGGACTGTCCCTTTTTGTATCTTCGCAGTCTCCTCAGACAAGGAGATATATGGACGATGCGATTTCACAATTTTCCAGGTTGGTATTCTTTCTATTCTTTTCTTTAATTCCATTGAGTCTTGGACCATGGATGTCGCATAATAAGGGAAGAA
>CAZNKS010000008.1:1874-2176 GCA_964574065.1 uncultured Pseudomonadales bacterium
CCGGGAAAGCATTTCTTCTCTGTTTATTTACTGGTTGGGTTGGGGTAATTGCTATCGTTTTTCTAGAGGCAAGAAAATCGTGTAAGGTATGTGGAGCAAAGATACCTAAGCAGGCTTTTGTTTGTTCTTACTGCGGACATGACATAAGGAAAAGTTAAACTACATGATCATAACTAACAGTTATGTCATAATTTTAGACTTTATGCTCTCAAGATAAGAATCATATTCGTTCTCGAAAGGGTTTTTCCTGTTTTGTAGCTCCTGACCAAATTCATCCAAAAGATACGTGCGTATATGCCAAG
>CAZNKS010000008.1:2197-2671 GCA_964574065.1 uncultured Pseudomonadales bacterium
TAAAATATGGGTACTTTTCTAAATAGGATTCCTCCACTCCCTTTGACTTGAAAACACCTTTAATCTCATCATCAAGCAATTTTCTAGTTTGGTTACCGAATATGTACCACTCTTCTAAAGTTGACACCAAAATGAAACATCTTCTGTTATCAATAAAAGGGAGTTGTGGATATTCGTTATTTTCGTAATCTCTGACAGTTAAATATACTTGAGTTACGCTTTCCGCAAGAATGGTCAACTGATCCTTTAATGATGACAAATCGTCTAGAGCAATTTTTGCAGGGTACGTAATTCTTTTCGTTTTACATTCTAAAAATAAAACATCGTTATTCTCATCTAGAACTATCCAATCAACAGTTGCTTTTCTCTGTTTTTTCGCTCCATATTTTTGCTCTGGCAGGATTTGATAGCCCTCACCTTGGAACTCATGAAAAAACTCTCCAATATACTGTTGATAAGCACTTCCAAAATCAT
>CAZNKS010000008.1:2681-5874 GCA_964574065.1 uncultured Pseudomonadales bacterium
TTATCAAAATCTTTTAAGTTGATAAGATCATAAGATAAACCGCTCGTAATCTTATTAAGTAATAAAGTTGGTAATGGGCATACAAGATAAGATGGAGTTTGATAATCAATCTTTACTAGCGGATAACCTATCAAACTGTGATATGAATAGGCGTACTTGTCATTGAGTTGTAGTTGGGATTTTAATTCTGCGGAGATTTCTTTGTGAGTTTTTGAGACATAAGGGAGAAACTTTACAAGCATCTCCAGCTTAATGTGCTTTGACTCAATTTTGGGCGGATAAACCAGTCCAAATTTAGTTGTATAAAAGCCAAACAGCATCATACATAAAACATGGAAAGAATCATAGTCTATCTCATATTTCTGATCAAAGTAACCTTTCAATCTAGAGAATATTTTCCAATATCTTATTAGTAGGTCAATATTCGGGCGTTCTTGCCATGGGAACTGACGATGAGCTATTCGACTTAATTCCATCAGAACGTTCTCAGAGGTATTACACTCCTTTGCGATAACATTCTCGAGATCTTTTAGTTTGTTTACTGCATGAGCAATTGCATTCCAATCCTCTAAAGATTTTCTCCTTTCAAACGGACCGCTATTTATTAATACTTCTTTTGCAAGTGTCTCCAGTTCCCAAGGAAGGACGTGAAAATTTAAAAAACCTTCAACTCCTTTTGAACTTTTGTATCCCCTAGGAGTATTTACTATGTAATCTGGCAAGGAAGTTCCATACTGTTGAAAAACCAGATGAGCCCAGATTGCTCGTAATGCTCTGAAGAGATTATTTTTTCTTAAAAAATTTCGGAACGGAGTGTATGCATTAAATATTGTCTGATTTTGTTCCATCTGCATTTGAGTTACTATTGGTTTCTCTACCGCTGTAATTTATGTGCTCCCCGATATTCAGGCAGTAGACGTTCCAGTTTTTTCCCGTAGCACCTTCGTATAGGGTTTCCAAATTCGAAGAGAAAATGGTCTTCCGTTTTGGTGCCGTCTAATTTCGTGTATCTTAGCCCCACAACAAAAGATTGCCTCCTTGAAGTTGGAATAGAAACTGTAGCTATAGGATTGCTCCCATCCCTTTGCCGCAGTTTAATTCCATAACTATCTAAAAGATTCACGATTAGATCATGAAAATCTGGAGTAGCGTGCCCACTTTGCTCTCTTATAAAGTATTGATAGTCCATTATAGTTTTTAATTCATCGTAAGAAGTGTCCATACACGGCACTAATCTACGCCTTGAAATATAAAAAAACAAGTGAACGGTGTATTCTTTTCACAAAAGCCGTTTTTGAGGTTTATAGCGTCCTATAGCTATTATTTTGACTACTTACTTCTTAGTGTCTGTAATGTCAAAAGTAAATCTCTAACTTTTGTTTTTTGATCCACAATTTTAGTAGCCAAAAGAGGCCTTTTCTTTTCATTACCATCAACAATATTTTTTATCTTGTCATTGGCATTCGCCAACGCGTTTGCAAGTTCAGTGATGATCAAATCAATTGTCTTTAATTTTTCGGGATGCTGATCTTTTACCCCGTCTACATATTTTGCTTTTAGATTTTCGTCAAAAATTATTTCCTCCTGAAGCAATCTTATCTTTAAATCTCTAAATTCTTTATTGATTTCATTCCTTTTTCCTTCAGCTTTAAACTCTTCACTATAAGGGTAGTTTTCAAGAGAGTTTATCTCGTTAAGTAATTCGTCAGCATTGTCGACAGCTTCAACTATTTGGGTTCGAAGTTGAGTGTCTTCCAGAAGATGTACACTCCACAGATACCCATTTAATGATCCAATGATCTTTTGTCCCTTACTTATAGTGGTTATTGCAAAAAGATTTCTTGTTTCAATATCCGAATTTAGCGCATCAAAAATGGCAACCAGTTTATTCAAACGTAAGATTAAGTTATCAATGAGAGTAGTTTTCTGATCTTTTAACTCTTTGTCTTTTGAATTCTTTGCAATGAGATATGTAGCAAGGAAGCTCAAAAGAGCGGAAAGTACTGCGACCACGGCAGGATAAATAAGACTTGAAACCAGGGGATCTGTGTTTGGAGCATTCATAATTGCCGAGATTGTAGCACTTGGGGGTATTCTACGGTAGTAGTCCTTGAAGTGATAGAATCGCTGATAATATGATCCAAGATCAACTAAAATTTATTGAATTCGTTCAAGGGAATAGATCCTTTGAATCATGGTTGAGAGGCATAGAGGTTTTTGATTCTGCGCCTGTGTCATTCGATCAGATACCTACTGATGCTAGAGAACATGAACGAAAACATTTGGAAACCTGGGTGAAATATAACGTTAGAGCCGCATACTATATTGATACAGAGGGCTTTCCTTTTGTTTTTCCCAACATTGACGACTTAAAAGAACTCTACAATAGAGTCGGCAAAATAAAATTTATTGAAATCTGTACAGAAGTAGTCACTGCACCAGTAAGTACACCTGATGACCTTACAGGAACAGATAGAAAATTGTGGTTGATCTTAACTGGAAAAATCAAATCTGCAGATGAGTTAAACGCTTACAGGCTTAGCCAAATTTGAGTTATAAGACAAGATTTTCCAGTGCTTTATTAAAATAATCTGGATTTTCCATATTCACCATGTGACCAGATGAAGGAATAATTTCTTTTTTAGAATTAGGAACAAAAGCAACAATATAGTCTGCTATCGCATGGTAATAACTAAGATCATCTTCTCCCACCATCACCAGTGTCTGACAGGATATATCTTTCAACCTCTCAGTTGCGAGTGGTTGTGCCTTTTCTCTTGGGTCGGTATGTAGCCAATGCCATCCGGAATAACCATTCAGCATTTGTTGTAATCCCCGAGTTACGTTTGAATTTTCTCGTGTCTTTTTGAATACCTCATGTTGAAACCAGCGTTCTTTTGCCTTCTCAATCCCACCATCCTCAATGTGAACATCCCAGTTTACAGTACTCTTGTAACCCCCTAATGATGAGTCCGCGAGGAATAAACTCGATACTTTTTGTGGATATTCAAGAGTAAAATCAATTGCTACTTCACCACCAAGTGATAAACCAACAAGAGAGACATTTTCAATCTTTAAGTACTCCAGTAAATCTAATAGATCTTGATGATGTGAGTATGTCCTTGTAGGAACTGATGATTGTCCAAATCCTCGTAAATCATAGCTAAGAACCTGAAATCTCTTAGAGAAAAAC
>CAZNKS010000008.1:5884-17050 GCA_964574065.1 uncultured Pseudomonadales bacterium
GCTCTGCCCACATAGTCCTATTGAGTGAAAACCCATGGATAAAACAGAGTGTTTTCCCGCTACCTATCAGCTCATAATTGATTGATCCACCATCTGTGGTGAGAAACTTCATATCTCTGGATTATAAAAGCGTCACCTCAGTAAAACTAGAAGGATTCTGATATACTACCCTCAAGGGTTACAAAGTCTGGCAACAAGTGCCGACTTTCAAGGAGAAGGTCGCGAGTTCGAGTCTCGTTTACCGCTCACTGCAAATTGTCTCTTCTTTCAAAAAAATTCATGAGTCGTCTTGAGATTTTTTACATCCCAGTTCATACTGGAAGGTATGGAACATGTCCCCACGCAACAAAACGGCTTCGAGCCTGCTACGCCTTCTCGAACCAGCTATACCCCTTGGTTGATCCTAGGATTATTCAGTTTTGTAATCTTATCTGCCATAGGCTACTTTTTGTTGCGAACGAAACAACCTGTGCCGCAAGAAAGTCCTTCCCCTGCTCCTCAAACGATGAATTCGCCCACACCGCTTGCGCAAGAGACGCAAGTTGTCCCAACGCCAATTGATAGTGCAAATTGGAAAAGCTATACAGATCCACAGTTGCAAATGACACTCAA
The DNA here is from genome assembly GCA_964574065.1 of uncultured Pseudomonadales bacterium. Lineage (GTDB taxonomy): Bacteria > Patescibacteriota > Microgenomatia > UBA1400 > UBA12028 > CAZNKS01. The sequence continues at coordinate 6,497 of CAZNKS010000008.1, forward strand.
ATATCCTCCTTCGTATGGAATCGAATATGTCCAAGGACAGCCGTACATGAATCGAGTTGTTACTTGGCACACCAGTGACAAGTTAATCACAGAGCAACTTGGAGATCATCCTAAAGTTTTAGAAAAAAATGACATCATCATTCCAAAACCGGGAACCACGTATTTTCTTCTCGAATTTGGAAGTGAGACAGGAAATATTCCGCATGAGGAAGTATGGTTTCAGATTCCAAACCCTAGAGCCCAAGGATCAAAGAATGCGTATCTGACCGTTCGGCTATCTGCAATACCAATTCTTCCAACTCCTGAAGAAATAAAGCAATATACAGAAGGAAATAAGATTTGGAAGATTACAGCTGAGCAGAGTGAAGAGTTTAACCTGATGGTTTCGACACTGCGATTTGAGTAAGAGAAGCAGTGCATTCACGCTATGAGCCAAACCTACGCAGCATTATTTGACGCCCTCACACAAAAGCTTGAGCTATTTTTGGAGGTGGTGAAGAGCAAAAAATCAACTTTGATGGCCACGGATGAATGGACAGTGAAGGATGTGCTTTGTCACATCGTGTTTTGGCATGAACAATATGCAGCAAACTATGCTTCCTTGGCTGCACATACGACCCCAGTTATTCCAAAGCTCTCTGCAAACAAGCTGAATATGCCTGGAGTTCGTTCACTTCGCACATACTCAATCAAGCAATTAATCGAGCGATTACAAACAGCACATGCTTCCTTATATTCCAGCATTGTGGAGAAGAAGGTACCTCGCATGACATATCATGTCGGTGGACGCACCTATGAGACAGATGAGTTTTTGGAAATGATTTGTAGACACTTCAATGCACATACGATGCAAGTGAAACGAGCGAAATAAGAAGGAATTCTTTATCCACGTTTGGTTTTCCGCACAATCCAGTCAATGATATCCTGTGTCGTTTCTGCAGGGGCGATGATCTCAATTCCATTCGCTTCTATTTCTCTTCGAGTCTGATCATCTATCGAATTGCTCCAGATTCCCATCCGCGTTTTGGCATCCTCTCCAAGCACGAAGGCAATATCTGCCCAGCCGATTTTATAGACTCCACAGACAACAAGAGTGGGAAAATCCTGTGCAATCATTCGTATAGCATCCAAAGTTGTATTGGCTGTGCGTACATCATACTCATCGGGCATGTGCTGATACATCCGGATCGTGTCGCCGGTACATTCTTTGACGATAAGGACTTTTGTTTGCGCCTCACTCATACAGGAAATGGATAGTACCAACTCACAATAGCTTTGGCAACCTTCTATCGAGTTTTATATAGTACAATTGCTTTCATGGCTACTATACCGCAGATCGTTCGGGTGACGACAGCTGATGGAATCATCTTGAACGGCTTCCTTCAACCAGGTGCAAAAGAAAAGATAGCACTGCTTCATATTCATGGGTTTGAAGGAAATTTTTACGAGAACTATTTTCTTGAAGTGATTGCAAAGGAATTGCACAAGCAAGATATTGCATGGTTGCCTGTGAACACGCGTGGAAATGGTAAAGATACAGATCTTTTGACTACGGATCACAAGTACCGTCGCATAGGGGCTCATTTTGAACTCTTGGAAGAAGCGTATCTTGATATTGATGCCTGGGTGGAATTTCTGCAGCAGCTTGGATATGAAAAAATCGTTCTCATGGGACATTCATTGGGAACCATGAAAGCTGTACGTTACTTTTCAGAAGGAAAACACGCAAAGTCGATACAAAAACTCATACTACTTGCTCCCTTTGACAAGAAAGGATTGTTGGTAAGTGAGAAACGACCATCACTTGAAAACTTGCTCACAAGAGCACAAACAATTGTGGACGTTGGCCGAGGTGATGAACTGATCACAGAAGAATTCGACTCAATTACTCTCTCATACAAGACATACGTTAGTTGGTACAAACAAGATGAACTAGGACGTTGTTTTGAATTTTGTACCAAGGACTACGACCTCCCTGCCCTCAAAAAGATTGCAATACCCACAAAGATACTTGTTGGTTCCAAAGATGAGTTTTTCCATCCAACCAATGCTGATAACCCCCAAGAAGCAATGGATAAGATGCTAGCTGCCTTTCCACATGCAATCGGCACAATAATTGCCGGTAGCGTTCATTCTTTCTATCCAAATGAACATATACTCGCGCAAGAAATACTATCGTTTATAGGAGAAGAATGAAGCCAATTTTTCTTTCATCAAAAAGTAGTCATCAAGATCTACTAACGTATGGCAAAGATTCTTTTGAAGCCATGCTTTCGAAATATCATGGGGTTGCCTATCAGGAATTTCAGCCAGATTTTTCAGATGTGCCAGAATTGTTTGATGATGATGAAAAGATTGTTATCTTTAATCACTTTGCAATACCTACAGGATTTGTTGCACTCACGAAGCAATTATCAAATTTTAAAAACGTAAAGTATCTTCTCTCCCCATACTCAGCCTATGAAGGATTGGATTTGGAACTTGTGAAAAAACTAGGCATTCGATATCGCAATAATGGAGGTGCCAACGCAAAGTCTGTTGCCCAGTATGCGATCACAGCAATGTTCATGTTGTTATCCAAGTTTCCTGTCTTTACCAGAACGATGACGATGCCCGATGGATCTATCTTAGGTGAAGAACGTTTTGGGAAAACCGCAGGCATCATTGGTATGGGCAATGTCGGGAAGGAAATACTTGCAACACTGCAAGGACTAGGAATTGAGACTGTGTATTTCAATAGATCTGATGCATCGGTTTCAGCAAAAAAAGTAGAACTATCTGAGATTTTTAAGCAAGACCTTATTTTCATTTCTGTTGCAACCAATGATGACACGATGAAACTTCTTTCTTCTCTCCCATCACAGTTGCAGCCACATAATTACCTGATTGATGTCTCTGCAACAGATACACTCTATGACAAAAGAGGAGTGTGTGATCTTTTGAATGCGGACAAAATAAAGGGATATGCACTCGAATTATTTGACCCAAAATCGCTCGTTCTTTCTAGTGAGAAAAATCTTGTTCAGACCCCACACATAGCTTGGTGCACAATTGATGCAGAACGACGAACTGTTCAGAACTTATTGCAACGCACAGCCACAATACTTGAAGGAAAAGCTGAGACAGTCGATTTTATTGTTTGATATGGAGCAATTAAAAAACATAATTGGAATACTAGCTGTTGTCCTCGTGTTTGTTGGGTATGTTCCCTACCTTCGTGATGTCATTGCTGGGAAAACTATTCCCCATTTGTATAGCTGGTCTTTGTGGACATTAGTGACAGCGATTGCAGGTGCATTACAGCTTTCTGGGAATGCAGGAATGGGTGCATATGTCACACTGGCTGCGGGTTTCATGTGTTTGGTGGTCACACTTCTTTCCCTGGCTAAAAAAGGAAAGAGAGATATCACCACATTGGATACGTTCTTTTTCATTCTGGCTTTAATTTCATTAGGCTTTTGGCTAATTGCCAAACAACCAGTTCTTTCTACAATCCTCACGACACTAACTGATTTGCTAGGTTTCATTCCAACGATTCGAAAGTCATGGAATAAGCCATATACGGAGACACTTTCGATGTATTCCTTGAATACGTTTCGTTTTGCTTTAGCTACCTTCTCACTACAACACTATTCCATCATCACAGCCCTGTATCCAATTACATGGTGTATCGCCAATGGAGCCTTTGCAGTTATGCTTGTCATGCGTCGAAAGCAAGTAAAGGAAAGTTAGAAACATGAACCTATGAACCAGCCAGATAATTCCAATACAGCACAAAATCCAGTCGGTCGTTTCATGGTTGCAATTGGAGCGGTGATTGAACACAAAAAGACAGGGAAAATTCTTGTACTTAAACGTGCCCCAACACTTGATTGGCGACCTGGTGAATGGGAAATTGATTATGGACGAATTGCGCAGTTTGAGGGACCAGAAGAAGGACTCAAACGTGAAGTATTGGAAGAGACTGGAATTCAAGATCTACAAGTTCAAGGGATGCTTCGTGTGTGGCATATCTACAGGGGTCCGAAAGCTGCAGAGAATGATTTGATTGGAATTACCTATGTCTGTTCTACTTCTCAGGATGAAGCAGTACTTTCAGATGAACACAGTGAATGGAAATGGGTGACACCACAGGAAGCACTGGAATTGATTACCGAAGAAGGAATTAAAGTTGATATCAACAAATACATGGAATTTACGCAAGTATGAAACATCTCTTTCTTACCTCAACAGTAGATAACGTAGCCACTGATCTTGTGAAGTACTGTGATTTGTCCAAAGGAAATACCCTAGCATGTATTGATACAGCTGCAGAAGTAGAAGAAGGCGATAAACAATGGCTTCTTGATGACAGACAAGCGCTTGTGAATGTTGGTTTTGCCGTGAGCGACTATACAATCACCGACAAAACTACAGAACAGCTTCGCTCTGATCTCTCCTCGTTTTCGTTTATCTATGTATCCGGTGGAAACACAATGTATTTATTGCAGCAAGCACAAAAAAGTGGATTTGTGGATGTTGTGCGTGAACTGATTTTGGAAAGAGACAAAACATACATCAGCACAAGTGCGGGCTCCATCATCGCTGGTCCTGATATCTATCCTGCCTACAGATTAGAAAACGTTGAGTTTGCTCCCGATCTGAAAGACTATACGGGCTTTAACCTTGTGAACTTTTGTATCTTGCCTCATTGGGGATCGGATCATTTCAAAGATCTGTATTTAGATAGACGGTTGGAACATGCATATACCACAGAGCAAGTTCCCATCGTGCTTCTCACTGACAACCAATACGTGCATGTGCAAGATGATCGTATGGAAATAATCGATATTCGAAAGAAAGATCAATGAAAACCAAGGATCGTATTATTGTTGCCGCAGTTTTAATGTCCAAAGACAAGAAAATTCTTCTGGGCAAAGTATGTGAGGGTGGTGTGTATCCTGACTCCTGGCATATCCCTGGTGGAGGTGTGGAAGCGGGAGAAACAAAAGAACAAGCATTATATCGTGAGATGCAGGAAGAAGTCGGAATCGATATCTCATCCTATCCGAAGAAATTATTGCAGGATACTGATACAGGTGAAGCAATCAAGACAGATAAGCAAACAGGAGAAGAAGTCCTTATCACCATGCATTTTCACACATATCAAGTGGATATCCCTTTGAACGCAGAAGAAATCTCTATTTCACTTTAAGTTCACGATTAAAAGTGAAGAGCTTCCTTGTCCAGAAGAGTCGTTACGTGATCTTCATATCATGGAAGCCAAGGTTTCGAGAAAGTCGAACGGTATATTTTTTCCCGTCCTCTGCCCCTTCCAGAACATAGTAGGCAACCTGCGTGGGATTATTATCTGACATTTGGGTTTGAATGTGTCGCAATGATAAGGTATCCGAGATTCGAATATCTTTTATGTATTGCTGTCCGTCTCGCTGCTCAAATTGCGCATCAAATTGTTCTCCTGCCTTTTTATTATTCTCGCGGAGACGATAGGTTTTAAACCCATCCGGGGTAAGAACATCAACGTCTTTCCCATTCGGTGCGATTTGGGTCACAGTCTGTCCAGCTTCATCGCAAAGTCGTGGATCGGTTTCATCAGCACTGTACCATTTCCCATTCACGGGATGAAAAAAGACTCCTTTTCCTTCCGTACTCCTTTGATCGCGAAGAGTAGCGAGTTCTTGGATGCTTTGCGAAACGCGTGATGCGTTTGTTTCTAGTTGCAGATTCTGCAATAGATAGCTTTCACCACTTCTTACGCGGTTTGAAGGATCATCATAGAAAGGGGTAAGAATCTCAGTCATTCTGTCTGGTGGATATTTCCGTCGATTCCGTTGTACCCAATCGCTATCGATTGGGATTTGAATTCGTGTTTGTATGCTATACAGATCGTTATATGCGAGTGCAATCAAGTTATACGCGTTTCGTTTCCGACGTTCTTTTTCTTCTCGCATGAGTTTATCGCGTAGATCATGCCGTGTGTGGAGCTGTTCTGTGATGCGACGTCGAATGAGGCCTTCCTTTTCCTGCCGCTCGGTTTGTTCGTTTTCTCTGTCTGGATTTTCTGGTGTTGCTTTTGGTGGCGGTGTGCGCTCTTCTGCTGATCGTTTCATTCTCCTGGCAGCATCCATCATGTTTTGCCCTCTTCTTGGATCGTCCACTGGAGATGAGGTCGGTTCTCGTCTGAAGGAAGAAGGTGTATACGTCGGGTTATCGGGAGGAGGTATTGAAGCCTTTGGCTGTTGTTGTTCGACTTGCTTTTTTCTTTCTGCTTTTACATAGTCCCAAACCGCATCACTCGTAGCGTCTCGCGGGTTTTGTTGGAATGCTATGCCAGTTTCTTGTCGAACGAAGTCCCGGGCTATGCTATGTGCCACCGATAATCTATAGACTGCATCTCCAGCACGTTGCAACATGGGAAGTGAGCTTTTTCCAGTTTTACGCCACTCATCATATTGCTGCTTTGTGATGAGACCATCGCGAAGCAATGTAGCTGGATGAATGATTTTTTCTTTTTGTTGTCGGGAACGATGCAATGCAGTTTCAATCCCATCGGGACCTCGTGATTTTTTTTGAATGACTTCACCAGTATCTGCATTCTTTGTCTCAGTTACGGAGAATGTTTTTCCATTCAAACTATTTGCTTCAGTCTGAGCTAGCTGATAGGCATCTTGCGCTTCTATCGCCTCAAGCGTGGTCGCAAGTTCTGTTACACGTTGCTCACGGAGTTTATTGATTTCGCTCTTTTGCTGATTATCTACTTGCCACTCGCCAGTAGCCGATCCATTCACGTTTGCTCGATGGGCCAATCCTCTCACATCTTGCATTGCATCATCAGCATCTCGAGCTAGTTCTGGAGAAATTACATCTTCAACTCGATACTGATCAATTCTTGCACTATGATAATCACGGATAGCTTTTTGGTGAGCCTCGATTATTTGTGAATCAGTCGCAAAAAGTGGAACTCCTAACTTTCGAAGTGGCGTCCTTGCTCGAACGATGCGATTTAAGTCAGCTCTGGCTTTCAGGTTCTTTATTTTTCGCTTTTCAGCATTACTATCGTCAGGTTCACCCTTTCTCGTGGGAATAACAGGAATTTCTTCTCTTTGCCCAGCTGCATTTGGAGGCGTATTTACTGTTTCTTCACCGCGCTCTCTTTGTGCATCAAGAGCAGCTCGAAGGTCGGATGGAAGCATTTCCGTTGCTTCAGTGTGTGTACGCGCAGAAGTCTCTGGAGAGAGTGCTAAGGCAGTTGTTTGTGCATCTGGAGTGATATGTCGATACGCATCCATTTTATAGTTATACTACTTGCAAGACATTATTTGTATTACTCATTAAGTTAAGCTGGATGCCAGATATTTCGAAAGCCTATAGCAATTGACACTGCTCGAACAACTTCCGTGAACACCTTCCTGTTACAAATGGAACACATCTTGCTCGGATGAAATAAGCCAGGGGATGATATTCTCTCGAAAGCTTAACGACGCAAGATTCTAATCTGATTGTACTGGGGTCTTTGCAGTCAGCTTGATGCTTTGCAGGACTTTTAGTGCAATTTTAGGATCAACCAAGGCACCTGTCTCTCCACCTGTGTAGTATCCGAGGATGTATCGTTTTCCATTGTCTTCTAATAGGAAGCGTCGTTCCGTGGTTCCGGTAGGAAATTCCCAGGGCTTGGTGTTTTCAAAGCTTAGGAACGTTTTTCCATCAATAACGACATCGTCAACGCGGGTATATGTGTACCACTCATCTTGCTGTGATCGTGCATCGGCAACCGAAACACTTTCGCCCGTCTTTGATACTGCAATCAGTTTTTCATACCAACTTGCTTGGTAGTTATATGCTTCTGCTTTGTCATTAGAAAAGTCTTGTGGGATGACGGTGACATAGAGGAAGTTCGTTGGTCCTTGCCCTTGGATATCTCCATTTGGAAATAGCTGAATACTGTAGTCACTTACCACATCCAGCTGCATGTTTTCAGGAACAATAATTTCGTAGTTCATCGTTGGATGTACATACGGCTCACCGGACAATTGACTGGTTTGTACAGATGCTGGTTCATTCGTTGGAGGTTGAGAGGGTTTTGTTTGTTGCGTGCAGGCTGCAAAGAGCATGCTGGCTACAACAACGGAAAAAAGAAAAATTCTTTGGGTGTGCATAGGAGAAAACTATAGCATTTCCGCTCTATTATTCCATACGAAGTTGAATAGAATTTCTACTTGCTACACTTTCACTCTATGTACAGCACGCTTGACATAATGTAAAGGAAGATTTACATTAAGGCATGAACCAAAAAACCTATAAACTCATCCGTATTGGTGTCGCATTCTTCGTGTCTATGACGGTGTCGATCGCTGTGACGCAAGACACTTATCTGTTAGCGACGGCTGGTGTGCTCACAGGCATGCTCTTCATGCTGCTCGCCAAATCCAAAGCCAAAATTCGGGTTGATGAACGAGAAAAAGCGATGCGAGAAAAAGCAGCGCAGATGACGTATGCCATCTTTGCTCCAACCATCGGGCTTGGCTCATTCTTGTTAATCATGCTTGGGAAAAATATTCCATATCTGTTCACATTGGGTCAGGTATTGGCATACCTCACTCTGTTTTTGATAGCGCTGTATTCCCTTTCCTATCACTATGTGAACAAAAAATTTGGTGGGAGTAGTGATGAAGAATAAACTCAAAATCTACCGAGCAATGCATGAACTCACCCAGGAACAATTCGCAGACAAAATTGGCGTGAGCCGGCAAACAGTAATCGCAATTGAAAGTGGCAAATACTTGCCATCATTAGGTCTTGCGTTTCGGATAGCCAAAGAGTTTCAAGTCTCAATCGAAGACTTGTTCATCTATGAAGGAGGACAAGATGACAATTCGTAAACATATTTTTTCAACAATCGCATATATAGGTGCCGTTGGGGTAAGTATTGCCCTCCTCTTCTTTGTGATTGCCTGCACTTGGATTGGGTTTGAGGTGAAAAATTCTTGCCAGCTTGCTAAGCAAAAATATCATGGTGATTGTGTCGAAGCACTCTCATCTGTGATTGATGATGACACAATGGATTTTCGCACTCGCAACACTGCTATTTGGGCGATTGGACAATTTGGTGATGCTCGTGCAGTCCTCGTCCTTGAAAAACACTACACGGGAAATATTCCTAATCGTGAACCTTTGGACAAAACCATCAGCCAGTATGAACTAAAGAAAGCAATCAACCTTGCCAAAGGTGGAACAAATATCTCCGCCTTCATATGGAGAAGTGGAAGCTTTGGTGAAAAGTAGAATACGTTTACTGTTTCGCAAACAATGTCTCTGATTCCAGTGCATCTTCCACAAGAAGTCGTGCTTGTTCAAAGTTTACCACCCACCCAGTTCGCCTGACACTTTTATAAAAGACATTGGCGAACATATGTCCCTTACTGTCATACAGCTCTGGATACCCACGGTATTTGACCACACTCTCCGCATATTGTTCTAAATCACTTTGAGCTTTTTGGATATAGGTAGCATCATGGGTTTGGTTGTATAGCATGGAGAGTAGTTTTATATATTCCATTCCCCAATGACTCCAAATTGCACTCCCTCCATAAGAAGGTGCGAGCATGCGTACCCCAATGTATTCACGATGAGCACGATTCTCATTTTGATAGCGAAGCCCAAACGGCTCGTCAATTTTATTCTTCATAATGTATGTCACGCTGCGTACATAATAGGTGCGTTCACGTTCATCAGCTGGGTTTAAGAATCCGGTCATTAGAGCAATCAGCCAATCGGAAGAATAGTATTTATGCTTGAGTCCTTCTTCAGACAAGTCTTCCAAAAAATATCCACCCTCTTCATACCAATATGTTTGAATGATGCGTTGTTTTAAGTTGGCTAGCAATTCTTCATCTTTTTCCATGACACCTAATTTCTGGGCAAGTTGCAGCGTCCTCCAAAAAACGACGTTGTCATAAAAAGCGCCCCAGCGTTTGGCAATGTCTTTTGTACCGGACATTAATAGATCTTTGCGAATAAGACCTGTTTCTTTGTCATAGACGGTGGAAATATAAGTAGAAAGATGGTCTCTAAGCGATGGTTTGTATTCTTCCAGCAATTTCGCTGCTTGCTGTTGGGTATGAATGCGAGTACTGGTTCCAATGACGGTGGGATAGAGATTTGCGATCGTACTTTCATCCTGCAGTACATCCAAGGCATAGAGCATGCTATAGAGTGTGTCCGATGGGTAGGCATAAATGTTTACTAAGGTGATTGCCTTTGGACCGATAGGAACAACGGTAGTGGAAAGTGAGGGTGAATTTTTAAACGCTTCTAAGGCATAGGCAGTTGTTTTTAAGTAGCTTACCTGTCTATTCACCCAGTCATCTCCTCCTCGTGCTGTCCGAGGATCAAGGGCTGTGGCATAAAAGATTCCTAACGATCTGGGATAAAAGACACTGAAATGATCTCCAGAAATAATGTACGGTTCACGGGTGTCAAAACGAACTCTATGGATTTCATCGATAATCCCTTCGATTTCGGTGCTCTTGGTCTTTTTGCTGCCTGTATACACAT
>CAZNKS010000008.1:17060-20305 GCA_964574065.1 uncultured Pseudomonadales bacterium
TGTGGCTGACTTAATCAGAGCAAGTCCTTTGTATGGCCGTCTATAGCGAAGCAGCAGTTGGCTTTCTGGAAGCAGCAGTATATTGCCTTGTTCATCTACATGGGACGCAAACGGTTCTTTGACAATATTTCCCCACACAAAGGGGTTTGTTAGTCTAGCAAACAAAAGCACGGCCGTGAGGATTGCTAGGAAGACTCGGTGTTTATAGACAAAGCGCCGTAATTTCCCGAGGAGGGTTCGTGGGTGAGATGGGATAATTTGGTCACTTTTATGAGCCATGAAATCATTGTACCCTGGGGACAAAGAGCATCACAACAGGACAACTTCTCTTTTTTTTGTTAAAATACCTAAGTTCTTCCCTCAGTGAAGACTCATTGCCCGGTCGTCTAATGGTAGGACTGCAGATTTTGGATCTGCGTATTGGGGTTCGAATCCCTGCCGGGCAGCCAAGCTGGACACCTCTAAGTGACAGGGGTTCCTGAATGAATTGATGATGCTTTCAAATAGTTCACTTCTTCTCAAAACACAGAAATTGCTAGAACCTTCATTTAAGGCCTTTCTTGAGGAAGTAATGAAAAATTCGATTAATTTCAGATAATCGCAATTTGTTGACTCACCATATATTGGAATATTTCCAACATTTGCTGGTTGTCATCCCTGAGACGGAGAGCTTCAAGTGCCTCATCCATGGTGAAAAAAGACCTTTTTGTGGTTTCCATGCTTGTCCAGTTTAAATCGACATCTTTAACTTCAGAAACAGTAAAGGGAAGAATCGTCTTGTTAGGATAAGGCGACTTTCCAGATACTCTGGTAGCCTCTACATATCCGAAGATAGTTATTTTACAGATTTGTACTCCTGCCTCTTCCCTTGCCTCCCTCTCTAGGGCATCTTGCCAGGTTTCTCCCTCTTCGATGTGTCCACCGAGGGCATTCCAACATCTAGTTTTGTCAAAAGCCATAACAAATTTTCCATCAAGAATGGGAAATGTAAAAGGAGTTGAGACCTGTAAATCTTTAGGAAGGATAGTCGAAGGTACGAAAACAGTATCTACTGCAAAATCCAAATTTTTGATGACATACCTGGAAAAATTCATATTTAATAATCGACGAACTCCCGATCCAACAGGTCTTCATATTTCTTCACGTTATTCTTTAATTCTTCGAGCTTCTCTTCCTCTGTTCCAGAACGCGGTGGATGGTTAATGTGATAGACATTAACAGATAGAACGGGAATAACGTAATTTCCAAGAGCAATTGCCCTAGCTCCAAAAAATGCATCTTCCATTCCCCACCCAGAAAATTCGCGCGAAAAGCCGCCAACATTTTTTAGGACTCGTTTCCGAAAACTAAGATTGTGCCCGACAACCATAGAAGGCAGATCAAAAATTCCAACATTTCTCCCGAAACTAAAGTCTTTGAAGTAATTAGTGTCATTCAGCAGCTCAACAGTGCCATTTTCTCTGAATGGGTACAACGCAGGTTGATCTTTTGATATATTCTTTTTGTACCTCATGTCATCAACGTCTCTAGTATTTGGCAATCCCATCTGTGGGATACCGATATCGTTTTCGGAGATATTCTTCTTCATACTAACAAAGATTGCGTTCGGAATTATTTGCGAACGTATTGAGTGCTCGAGTAAATAGTCTTTTGACAAGAGAATATCTGAATCAATGAGGATTAGGTGTTCATACTTACTGACCGAAACACCTAGATTTCTTGCACAAGACAAACCCAGGTTCTTTTCACTTCGGATAATTTTGATTTCAAAATCAAACTGTTCTTGAATATTATCTAAAGCGGATACAACTGACGGTGTGGATCCATCATCAACTAGAATGACTTCAATTAATTGCTTTTTGTGTTTTGGTAGGTTTTGTGTCTGAATTGCTTTGAGTAGATTTTTAATTGATTTATTGCTGTTAAAGCAAGGGACAATAATTGACATTGCTTTGAACAGTTGTTGATTCATGAGAACCCCTGTTGTCCCTTTTAAATCAGAACCGGTAATCTCAAAATAGGCTTTTTCTAGAGAGGTGTAATCGTTAGAAAATTTTTGGAACCTGTTACGTAATGAAAGTGTAGGCGAAAAAATATCTATACCTAAAACTTGACAAGCTTCCTTGATTTTTATGTTTATGCATTTAAACTCATCAAATAAAGGTTCACGTGGAATATCAATCTTTGAGATAGCATCTTGGAGCAGTGATCTATCCATGATAGGAAGCTTATATTTTTCTATTATCTCAAATGCCTGTTTTAAGTTACTGCTTTCAAGATTGATTTCGAGTAAGTTTCCCAGAAATGTTGATTTTGAAATCTTCATTTCACTATCACCTTCTCTTTGAAAAACAAAGGAGGTGATCATACCTATCGACGCCTCTTCAAATCCCAGTTCAGAGATTGTTTGAATCAACCGTTTCACATTTCGATTATTAACAAAAATTTGAGAGGAGCCCCTGTCCTCCTGGCAAATTAATCTCAATTTGACCTCACTATTCGTAAAATTGATATGAAACTCATCACCCTTTTTATTAAATGCAAAAATAGAAAATTCCTGTTGCAATTCTGGCAGTCCAAAAATCTCAATCATCTCTCTGAGAAACGAAGGATAAACCGATTCATCTAGCAAACAATAGTTTTTTTTGCTCATATTATTGCCTTTGCATTCGAACCGCAGATAAAACGTCTCTCTCTATATCCAAAAAATAGGAAAGGCTCAATACATTTGTGAAATCAACAACAAGCAATTCACCTGGAGATGAAAGCTGTTTAACTTTGCTGGCTACATCCTCGTGATGGAGATGTTCCCACTCTAGTGCGGGTACTGTTCCGGGATAAATAATGGGGAAGAATGCATCATTTTCATTTTCGGTACGAGCGACCAAATCATCGCTGATACTTGTATATTCTAGAATTCGGGCGAGTATCGCTTGGTGGCCGATAACTACGGTCATGACATCACCATTATTCTTCAAGCGCTGGGCTAAATTTACGACAAAATCATAATATCTGATACTGAATTCTAATTGATTTTCGCCATATTCACTAAAATGGTCCATAAGTTCGGGATATTTGTATGCACCTGACAGTGCCAATGGATCCCCAAATCTATAGTTCCAGTTGGGAGATGTTTTATTGAATGTTTCGGAAAAGTAAGCCGTCCATGCAAGTTGAAGAGGAGCGAAATAATCGTTCTCTTTGTAATCGGCTGGCAAGTTATACTTACCTTGATCAAGCTCTCT
>CAZNKS010000008.1:20315-22902 GCA_964574065.1 uncultured Pseudomonadales bacterium
ATCAGTCTGAATTCGCACAGAAAGTGACTCGCAACTTTTTTTAAGGCATTCGGAAATAAGTCTGGCAGTCTCGCATGTCCTACGCTTCGGACTTACGATGATGTCGATGTTCGTAAACCCGGCTTCCAGTATCTGCTGAGTGATTTCAGCAACTTTTTTTTCTTGACCTACTGCGAGCGGGGCGTCGTTAAAACCGCCGCTCAACAGATCTCTATCTTTTAAGTGACGAATTAAGGTAACTGCTTGTCTAGAATTATTTTCTAATATGCTCATTTTGAACCACTCTGACACAGATTGATATTATAGCATTTATGCCTTATTTGGAATGAATATGCATGGAATTTCGCCTAAGAGGTATAATGAACTGCTTCTAGGCTTATACTATGAACACTTTCCTTCACCTCACCAAAGACCAGCACGTTGAATTCATCAAAACTGATGTTCTGCCTCCAGAGCATCCCGTAATAGCATCCTTCGTATTGCCGTACCTGGGCACCAAAGTCGTGCTGACTCACACCAAAGAAGGTCGCTTCTTTCCTGTTGGACATGTTTGTAGAGATAGTGAAACTTATCTTGAAACTCTTTCAAACGTACGCCTTACAGAAGATTGTCTATCTCTCCATGAGCAATTAACCAAGTTGATTGGTTATATAAAAGTTGAATCCCAAAAAGGCGTTATTGCAGTGGCAACTTCCTTTATAGAGAGTTTCAAGGACAAGCGATTATCACCCATAACTACATCCCTGGGTTTATTCAAACCAGAAGATGCACTCCTAGAAACTAGGAACAATAAAGACCATCTCATGGTGGTAATTTTGGAGACCGTTATTGAGTATTACAAAGATCAAAATTATCAACCCCTCTTTTTATATAAACCAAATGAGATGTTTCCGGATGTTCCTGTAACACCAGTATTTACATTTTGCAGAAATGAAGTCGGCAACTTTTGCATAGTGAGGGACGGTGGTGAAAATTTTTTTAGCCTTCCTGGTGGAGGATGTGAAATTGGAGAATGCCCAACTAAATGCCTGCAAAGAGAGCTCATGGAAGAAGCGCAACTGACATGCAAAAACATACGTCTTCTTGGGTCAATTTTAGTTGAACTCATGAAGGAGGAAGTGGTCGTCTCAAGATATCAACACCTTCGCTATCTTGCTGATATCGATGTTATTAATGATTTTAATCCCAAAAAGCATGGATTTGAGACTGTAGAAAGGAAGTTTGTTCCTTTATCAGAGCTAAAAAACAAAGCTCAAACCCTACAAAATCCGAATGGAGAAATACTTATTCAGCAGGTTGAAGAAATGCTCCGGGTGAATTAATCACACATGTTGCTTGAAACGCTGCTAGATTCAAATTGCTTTTCAACTTTGTACACAATTAGTTTTCTACAAAAATCCTGTAGTGACGTTGTACCAAACGAGGAAATCGCGCCCCAGCCTGGATCAATGATTTCAATCACACCCTGACCATTTATTCTGGGAGCGAAACCCTCAGAATCATCGGTTATTGGCTTCTGTGGTTTTATCCATGGGTCAATGAAGCCAACTCGACAACGAGCGTGTTCATTTTTGACAGGATTAAAGGTTATACCTCTTTGCCCTGTTATTCCTAAAATTTTTCCGTGTGGAGTTAGTTCTACTCCACCCGTCAGCTCATCGCGTCTTCGCAGTCCGTCATAAAGAATCTCCATTGAGCGGGGAGCGCTCCTCGTAGATTCATCTACAAATAGGACACTACCATTCAGTAAGGAGATTAGTTTGATGAATGAAATTATTAACTCGAATCCCAATGGTTCATCTAGGCCCTGTATTTCATGATGATTTGAAGGAATTCTTAATCTGTAAATAGGTATGATCTTATTATGATCCAGATCCAATATGTCGTTAACTTCTTGGTAGATTTGAGAAGCAACTTCCCTCTCATTCAAGAATTCGTCATATAGTCGGTCAATCCTTTCTCTATTTCGTAAAAACCAATCAAACAGTCTTTTGTGATCTACTTTTTTATTAATTTTCATTTTTTCAGAAAAATCATCAGAAAAACCTTCAGCGCCTACATCAGAGGGACCTGTTCGCTCGTTGGCAATAATAAAATAGGGGGAATTTGGATTCTTCTCTTGTTCTGAAATCGCAGTTTTCCAGATTATGGCAGACGCGTCAACATTATCCCTCATAGCCTCAACAAGAAGATCAATCGGTATTTCTTTGCGTCGATGACGGGCCATATCTTCTGTATCAGCAATTTGCTTATAAACGAAGTCTTCTACTGTATATGCCGTAGTATTTCTGATAATAGTTTCGAGAAGATAATGAACCAATTCTGGCGCCAAATATGCCTGCTTACCATTTTCGCGCTTCCTCGCTCCAAGTACGGGGGTTATATGGCGCAGGATTAAGGCTGCTAATACTAACGCTGACAATTTGAAGATCTTGCGTTGACATACTGAACTCCTTTCAGGGCCTCAGTATTGACCAACACCAAATCAACTACGATGGAGGAATAACGGTTCGTTATCTACTCACTCTTTTTGAAACGACTTTCAATATCTCTTTTAAAAGCAGCCACATCATTGGCAGACTCCAAC
>CAZNKS010000008.1:22912-27079 GCA_964574065.1 uncultured Pseudomonadales bacterium
ATCTTTTTGTTTTACTCTCGTGTCTTCCAAATCTCGAAGCTTGCAGTAGCGCTCAATATTTTCGTCATCCAGGGGCTTACGACGTTTGTGAGCAGGCTCAACCATACTTTTTTGGTAGCTCTGTATGCGATACCAAATTGCGCGGATATCGGAGAGTTTTGTTTCAGCATCAATTTCCATTGATATGCTGACGACATGTGGTTCTTTATTTCTCACATCATCAATCCGCACCCTCACGTATGGCTCATAATCCGGAACTCGCAAGGTTTCCTGATCATCACGAACCAGGTAAGAAAAGAGACTGTCGTACCAGATCTCGCTGAGGTTAAACCGATCTGCAAATCTTTTCAGGGCTTTGCGAAAGATTGGATCTCTGGGTAGTAGTTCTTCATTTGGTTCACGAGTAAAGGGAATACGTCCTGCTTGCACCGCATCAAAATAATGAGACTGGTACCATGCCGCTCTTTGTTCATGAGGAAGGCCGGTGTCCGGAATGCTGATTTCACGACGAAAGTCTAACACCGCTTTTTGGAAACGTTTCATCTTTGGCAAGATAGTAGCAAGCTGTTGGTAGTATTTTTCCTGGTGCACACACGTATTGTAGAACGATAAACCGGCTCATGAAGAGTCGGTTTACTTTCGTACCGTTTTACCGTCAGTCGAGCTTGATCTCAGCCGCCGTGGTAAAGAATCCACCTTGGACACTAAGTATCAGGTTATTGGCATCAGCGGGTACGTCAAAGACGATATCTCCAGTAACTGATAGCCCTGGTTGCACTTGCTGGAGGAAGAGATCGACTTTCCCTTGACTTAAGCCCTTAGCAGTTTGCCCTTCTATGGAGCGCTCGTATGTTCTGCCTTGGTCATCTTTGAGTTTTATCATCGAGCTATCGACCGTCTTTGTCTCTTTTCCAGTATTGGAGATCTTGAGTGTGATAATCTTGAATGTCCCTTGAGCCTCTTTCTTTGTGAAGGAGTTTCCAAGTATCTTGGAGTCGCTGACGCTAGTGGCTATGAAGGAGAGGTCTCCACTCACGACAGGTTCGTTGAGTTTGGCTACTGTCTTTTCTTCAGTTTTAGCTTGCTGAGCTTGTGATCCCGTTGTTGTGGATGATCCTTTCTTGCTGCCACCCGACCCGATGATGAAGAACAAGACAATGATTACCAAGATTCCAGTAACGACTTTATGCTTCATGAACCAATTTTGCTTCTTTCCTTCTTCTGGCATATTGCCTCCTCTTTTTTGTGCCTATTTGGCGCCTATCAGTAAGTATCATACGGCCGTTCTCTTGAGTAGTCTATACCAATGGTAAGTCGACTGCTGGTTGATTAAGCAAGACACTACTGGGGTGAAGAAAGCACCTCAAATCTACCAAAAGATAGCAAATAACATACGGGAAGCACGAAGCACCAAGGGTGTAACCCAAGAAAAGCTCGCCTTTGATGCGGGGCTAAACAGGGCATATATCGGCTATATTGAGCGCGGGGAGCGAAAACCCAGTGTCGAAACATTAGAGAAAATCACGAAAGCTCTTCGAATCAAAGTGAAGGATTTGTTTGATTTTTAATTCTCATCTCGAATAATCATCAGCAAGTCTTATGATGTCGCTAGCATCTGATGGATTCTTGGGGTCAATGTGTATCCACACTTCAGCCACAACTCCTTCATGGTTTATTCCAATGAGTCGGTGCCTTATATTTGGTTCGATTTTGACAAGATCTCCTTCATTTAAAGTTGTAAAGGCCTGCGGCTGATTGTCTGTAGTGCTCAGCATAATGCCCACAGGTCCTTTTACAACTCGCCAGAGTTCAGATCTTCTCTGGTGTGACTGCCAAGAAAGACGAGAATGTGGATTTACAACGAGAAAACGCGGACTTGGGTTCGTGCCAACAGCTTCGCCTGAGAAAAATTTTTCAATAAAAGTATGTACCGATTCAGAAGGTATGCCTATTGTGTATCCCCAGGGCTTTACTTTCTCAGTAGGTAACTCAATTCCATATCGGCTTGAAAGGCTTTCGAGTCTTCCAACCATAGGCTATGTAACTCCTTGCAATTTTTTTAGCCAATCGAATTTTGTCATGGTAGTAGGGGTTAATGTAAAGAATGGCATTTTCTGTAGAAGCTCGGCCAATTCTGCAACCTCCGTCAGTACTTCTACTTGAGAATCTGGTGCGTTGGATGAAGGCAGCTTGCCTTTATATTCAATTTCTACCTGCGTCATCTCAGCTTCCCCGTAATGATTTTGGTCGACGGCAAAATTATAGTAGCGATGGGAAATAGGATGCTCAAGGAAAAAATAATATTTTGTTCTTTTATTGGTTCCTAAAAACTGAGTTGGCTTACCTAGCCGCATTTCAAACATAGCTTTTATCGGATCCTTATCACTATCCTGATATGGTCTCGAAATAGTAACTCCTTCTTCAGGACGTTGCATTACTTGTGCTCCAGGAGATAAGGCTACTGAGTTGTGATTGGCTTTTGTACGAATAATAAACTTGGGCTTGTCTGGATGATGCGCGATAACAAAAGCTTGCTGTAAACCTTCTTCTGTTTCGTACCCGTAATTATCAAAATAATAAGTCCAATGTGAAATGTCCTCTTTTCCCTCAACTAATTTAAACTTTCCAAAAAGACCTGCTTTAACATGCGAGAAGATGGTTTTCGCTAACATTTCTGCGTTCGCTGGCTCAACTTGAAGTTTAAATTCCAACTCTGTATCAGGAAATTCATTTATAAGCTCAATATTCTGAACTGAATGTAGCGGGTCGCTTTGAACAAAGGTTTCTCTAAAAAGTGGGTTTCGAATAAATCCATATAATTTTGCCGTCTCGCGATGCATACTCTCAACTTTTGGCTGGAGGGTACCAATTGGCACCGCTCCCTGTTGAACTATCAGCGAAATAAGTGCGTGGGCATAACCTTCATATTCAGCAGAGTACTTGAATTCCATTTTCGAAAGACCCTCTGTCCCCATCAATTGGGCCTCATGTTGTGAATCTTCCGAAAAGGCAAAATATCTCACGTCATCATCGAGCGTTATGCGGCAGTCAACCCCTGTGTCCTTAGGGTGAAAGTGTCTTCTGATGCATTGAATCGCGAAATGTGGATATAGCTTGAGATAATAAAATTCTCCCAAAAGGAGGTCAATTTCTTCTTTAGATATGTTCCAATCTTTACTATGGAGTAAATGCTCTCTAAGTTGTAACGGCTCCAACATAAGAAGTCGCACCATTTCGTAGGTCGTTTTAACCCGTCCTTTTTTAATCAGCTCTCCGACTTTACACTTAATTTCGAGATAAACCTGATCTTGATCTGCGATGTGCAATAAATCGGTCTGTGGGGCAGCGATGTAGCGCCTCGCTCGCATGAGGCCGTTCTTATGCAAAGTTTGATCTCTCCCGAAATATATGCTTTGCGTAATAGCATCATGTTCTCCATCACCATTTACGGGAAATTGTTCTTCAAAATCAGGGAATAATGATTCGGCGCCACTTGTGACCTTGGAAGGGACCAAAAATCTCTTTTCTATTCGCTCGCTTGTCAACTTGACTTCATTCATAACGATTATCTGTAGGGCGGATTATTGAACTGCTGCAGCTGCATTACGTTGTCCTGCATCAATCCGTCCTTGTATAGGTAATAGTGATCTTTGGGGAAATATTCATCTTTATCGATTCCCAACTCATCCATTACTTCGTTGAATACTTTCTTTACAATCTCCTGAAGCAGGGCTATATGACATGGATATCTTGCGGCAAGAGCAATAATGACTTCCTCAATAGTTTGGTAAGCAATTCGATGGTCATAAAACGTGCTATATTCTTTGTGCTGATCAAGGTCACCTTGCCATTTGGCCAGAAGTTTTGCCCCCTCAGGTGGGTTTGTAGCGAGTCCAGCTTTTTCTCGAATGTTCGTATCCACAATGACCGTTTGAAGGTCGCGATAAATGTATCTACTCACTTGAAACTGATCGTCTAGTTCTACAAGAGTGTTTTGTGGGTGAGCTTCCAAAAGTAGTCCATATTTAAATGCCATAATCATGACATTACGTATCATCGGTCTGACCACTTTTTGCTCGAAAAAAGCTTCAGGACTTAAGCCAGACATCTTGATAAGTTGCTGGATGATCAGAGCTATAGGCAGTACTCGCCACAGATTTGCCACAT
>CAZNKS010000008.1:27089-27573 GCA_964574065.1 uncultured Pseudomonadales bacterium
CAGAGGATTACCTGGATTATTTACGTCTGGAGAATACAGACTAAAAACAGGAATCGTATATTTATACCCAGGTTTTTCAGGCAGTGCGGTGTATTCGCGGTGTAGGTTGGCAAAGCTGCTACCACCAACGGTTATCCCGATACCTAATGTTTCAGGATAGTATGCCATTTCTTGAGGTAGCCCTTCGGTCCTAACTATATCTGCAATAAGTTTTGCGACGAAATTACTTCGCATTATTGATCTCTCAGGTAGTTGTCTTGTCAATCGTCCAAGTCGCTTGCCGGAGAGGTCCACTTTCACCATAGATAATCTATCTCCAGCGATGTTTGCAAACATCGTTCTGGTAGATGAAGTCGGGACAACCTCCATGTTTCCCCGTATATTTTCTTTTGAAAATTCAGCGATCCCTCTTTTTTCATATTCCTCAATCATGTCTGGGTGGATAAAGAAGCCGTTGTGCGTCACCCGGACGTATCGGCTGAAG
>CAZNKS010000009.1:0-26892 GCA_964574065.1 uncultured Pseudomonadales bacterium
TTCTAACACCTCGTATTGTACGAGAATTTGTGTCTAGTTTAAGGGGAGCGGGTCAAAAATGATGGATAACCTTTATCTTGATAAGCTCAAAGGGCGTATTACTGACGATGACTATGACAGATACTTTCAGTCATTCAAAGAACAGAAAGCTGATATTGCATCACGCTTAGGCATACTTCAAGAAGCCGAAGACAACTACTACATCACGGCTAAATACCTGCTAGAATTAGCAAATCGGGCTTATGAGCTTTTCAAAAGTTCGGAAGTTGAAGAAAGAAGGCAGTTAATCAAGCTCGTACTATCGAACCTTAGAGTAGAAGACAAATTAGTCCGATACGATGCGATAAAACCATTCGACACAATCTTAAATTATGCCGATGGTCAACTTTGGCTCCCCGACTAGGATTCGAACCTAGAACCTTCTCGTTAACAGCGAGCCGCGCTACCGTTGCGCCATCGGGGATCTTAACTTGTCATTGTTCTCATTGTGAGAACAGGTTCTGATTGTATCAGAGGTTCTTCAAGAAAAAAAGGTTTTATGAGATAGAGTCTGAAGGGATTTTTGCAAAACCAGCGTGAATTTCTCTGTGGCAATTAGCACAAAGAAGAACACCTTTGTCAGCTTCTTCTTTGATTTTCTCCCAAGATCTGGTCATTCCTCGAACGGAAAGGCCAAATTCTTTCTGAGATTCATCAAGATGATGTAAATCTAATGCCCAGATGCAACGGTTATATCCACACAGCATGCATTTCCCACCGCGATACTCAACAATCATCGCTTTGAGTTTTCTTCTTCGCTCAGTTACTGCTTTTTTTAGATATTCAGCTCTATCTCTATAAGTCCTTTTTTCCGGCATAACACGAATGTGTATACCATTCTATAAACCAACGCTTCCAGTCTGGAATTAACCTTTTCTCACCTTTTCCAAGCCCACCATGACACTTCCCTGGACAAAATCCAGAACAGCAGCAAGGACGACAACGACCACCCAGGATGAAAGTCCCATCCCAAGTACATCTGCTCCTCTGGCAAGTAGCCAAAGGCCAACGGAATTGATAAGGAAATAGGCAAGCATCATCTCCATCAGTTGAAGATCTTTTTTTCTGGCATATTCAATTTCAGAAAGAAACGAAAGTGCGAGCGTGTCAATCAATGCAAGCCCCATACTGGCAAGTGCAACTGCCCAAGGAACAGAGACACTCATCGTGCCAAGAACAACATTGTGAGAGAAGAATGAATTCGCAAGCGCGATGATAATTGCATTCACAACTGTGAGTGCAACGAAGGTAACAACAAAAACCATACCGGGATTACGAAGCAGCAGTGCATTTTTAGGCATAGGTGCCTCCTTTTATTCAGTATAGCAAAAGAGCCGGTTTCCCGGCTCTTTTGTGTTTCAGTTTCAATTCATTATTAGTATTGCTGTTGACCTCGGTATCCACCGCCAGCATTTCCATTTCGATCATTTCCTCTTCCACCACGATCACCCCCTCGGCGATCTCCACCAAAGCGACGTCCGCCTCCGAAGTCATGACCTCCTCTACTTCCACCACGATCTGAGCCCCCGCGATACCCACCTCTATCTCCTCCGCGTCCACCTCGGTCATCACCACCACCACGACGTTCTCCACCTTGGGCAGCTTTCTGGGCTTCTTGCTCTTTGGTTAGCATCGTTAAGTTGTATCGACCTTGATCATCAACTTCAGTCAAGCGCACATGCACTTGATCACCAATTTTGGCAACATCATTGGCATTGCCAACATAGTCCATACCCATACGGGACACGTGAACCAAGCCTTCACGATCTGGCAAGAATTCAACAAAGACACCAAAGCTTTCAACTCGAGTGACAATTCCATCAAATTCTTCTCCAGCCACAACTTCGCGCATCATTCCTGAAATCCAAGCACGAGCTTTTTCAAGTTTCTCTGCATCATCAGACGAGATGTTTACCAATCCAACTTTGCGTTCTGGATCTTCATCCACGTCTACTTGGGCTCCAGTGACAGCAATAATGTTCTTGATCACCTTTCCACCAGGTCCAATCAATTCACCAATCTTTTCTCCTGGTATTTCTAATTGAAGAATCTTTGGAGCAAACTTGGAGAGTTGTTTGCGGGGCTCTGGAATGGCGGCAAGCATTTTGGAAAGAATATGCAGTCTTCCTTCACGAGCTTGATTCAATGCTTTTCGCATCACATCCATTGGGATACCTTTGATTTTGATATCCATTTGCATGGCAGTGATTCCTACATCGGTTCCTGCAACTTTAAAGTCCATGTCACCGACGTGATCTTCCAAACCCTGAATGTCAGAAAGAATTGCGTAGGTACCCTTTCCATCGGACATCAGTCCCATGGCGATACCAGCAACTGGTCGCTTTAGTGGAACACCTGCAGCCATCAATGACATGGTGCTTCCACACACAGATGCTTGTGAGGTACTTCCATTACTACTCATGATTTCACTCACCACATGAATGGTGTATGGGAATTCTTGTTGGGTTGGAAGCATTGGCATGATTGCACGTTCTGCTAACGCACCGTGACCAATTTCTCGGCGCTTGGGAGCTCCAAAGCGACCGACTTCACCAGATGCATACGGAGGCATGTTGTAGTGGTGAATATAGTGACGTGCTTCTTCACCTTCCGCATCTTCAATCAGTTGTGCCATTGCTGGTGATCCAAGTGTGGTGATCGTAAGTGCTTGGGTTGCTCCACGTTTAAACATGGCACTTCCATGCACGCGTGGGAGAATGTCCACTTCACAAGTGATTGGACGGATTTCGGTAAGCTTGCGTCCGTCTGGGCGCATACTTTCTTCCAAGATCATTCTGCGTCCTTCTGCTTTCATCAAGTTATAGAACGCATGTTTGACGTCACTCTCTCTGTCTTTGAGATCTTCACGTTCAGAAACAATCTGAGCTACTAACTCATCTAGCCCAGTTGGTTTGAGGAGTGCTTCAGCCTTGATCATTTCATTGATCTTGTCTTTGTATTGTTCTTTAAAAGCATCTTGCAGTTCAACTTGTTCTGGCTCTGGAACAAAGGCAAATTTCTCTTTACCTTTTTCTGATCGCATCTGGGAAATGACTTCACACATTTCACCCAAGACTCTTTGTCCTTCTTCAAAGGCACGGATCATGACGTCTTCACTAACTTCAGAAGCACCTGCTTCCACCATGATGACTGAATCGGCATTTCCACACAGAATCAAATCCAGCGTACTGGTTGCACGCTCTTCATAGGTTGGGTTGAACATGAATCTGTCACCTTCAGCGTTGTATCCAATGCGAAGTCCAGATACTGGTCCATCAAATGGAACAGATGAGAGTTCTGCAGCTGCACACGATGCAACGAGTGCAACCATATCTGCATCATTGACACCATCAACAGATAAAACCGTTGCGATGACTTGTACTTCATGAGTTAAGCCTTCAGCAAACATGGGTCGAAGGGTTCGATCAATGACGCGACCTTTGAGGATGGCATCATCAGTTGGTCTGCCATCACGCTTGACCCAGCGAGATCCTTTAATACGTCCACCAGCATAAAGCTTTTCTGCGTACTCAACCGAGAGTGGGAAGTATCCTAAATTTGCTGGTCTTCCGACTCCTAAGGTGACGTGGACAACTGTCTCACCACAGGTGGCAAGAATAGCAGTATCAATTTGTTCGGAGAATCGTCCGATTTCGAGTGTAATTTCTTTGTCGGCTACACGAACCGTTTTGGTATAAAAAGTAGACATACTGTCCTTTTTTCGATCTGACTACATCCCAGATCGTTCCTATTTTGTATATATGTAGTATCAATACTGTGTAAGAATGCCACAAAGAATTTCTATGGGCATTTTTCTATCCTACTGTATTTTTAGGGTTTTGGGAGAAAGAGAATGAAGAGTTCAATCCTATACACGAAGGTGTGTACATGAGCGAAATCTACAGTCTCATCTCCGAGCTTGCATTGTATCACCCTTTTTCACGTATCCCAAAACACTGTCTAAGATTTTCTGTCTCAAACATCTATACGTGAATCAATCAAGTGAATGAATTCTTATTTACTTAAGTTAAGCTTGCCCAAAACTTCCTTGGCACGCTTCTCATCCTTACGGACCAAGAAGTTGATTAAGCGGCGTCGCTTGGCAACCATCTTTAAAAGTCCTTTACGGGAGTGATTGTCTTTCTTGTGTTTCTTGAGGTGTTCAGTCAAATCATTGACTTGAGCAGTAAGAAGAGCAATTTGAACTTCTGGAGAACCGGTGTCACCTGGTTTGGTGGCAAAGTCTTCCATGATTTTTTGTTTGGCTGTTTTATCGAGAGCCATAGGTGTATCCTTCCTTTATTGCCCAGTCCTTTTTGACCGGACAAAAAAGCAACACTTGTACTGTAAGGCGGTAGTATACCAGAGAGAATGTGAAAAAGCAAAGAAAGAGCTATCCTTTCAGCTCACCAGTTGCGGAATATCCCTGAGGCATTATGGATGATTTTTGCTGGTTTTGGGAAAGAGCGGCTGCAAATGGATTGGATGCTGCTCCTTGTGTGGGAACTCCATCAGCAGAAGGCACTGGTTGTGATTGAGGAACCTGAGCGGGTGGTTGCCATGGCATTTGTTGTGGAGTGAGGTTTCCTTGTTGCCCGATTGGTTGCCGCCTCGCTCCAGCTCGCATAAGAACAGCCACCGTTTCAAATGTATCCGCCGTAACAACAGGTGTAGCAAGCCCTTGAGTGATTGATTCGATGCCAAATAAGAGATTACTTGCACTGTCGCTGTCTAACTCTAACCCGAGTTCATGACAGCTAACGGCAATGAGCTCAGAGATTGAGCTGTACCCTTGCGCATCCACGTGGAAATTGGCATAGGTTTGGGTTGGGAAAAGTGTAAACGCAACAGTCTTTGAGGCCTCAATTGCATTGCGCTCCTCTTCGTAAATAGGGCCAATTTCTTCAAAGGTACTTGCCCCAACGATAAAGGTCACTTCAGATTCTGCTCCAGAATAGTCAAAAGCGACAGTTGCAGGATCCAAAGGGGCTGCGTTGCTTTTGGGAGAAATCACGAGATTAAATTTCTTGCCATCTTCACTGATGTTGTAGCTGACCTTCTCTACTTTTTCTTCACTGTAGTCAAAAGAAACAACCAAATTCCGATTGCCAATCTTTTTGCGAACTTCATCGACACCAACTAATCGTGAGAACTCTACCCGCATGTCTGCACTACAAGCCACTTGTACATCTACACCTTTTCTCTTCAAGGCAATTGCAAGTCCTAATGCTGCAGCAACAGAATCAATATTGGGAGTAGAAGATAAAAGAATGAGTGATTTTTTTAGGGTAGAAAGATCTTGTTTAAGAGGTTGAAGTACAGGAATAGCTTTCATCGCAAATTCACCAGAACCCTTTCAGTTACATCCTATAGAGCAGATAGTATGCAGGAATATATGAAATAAACACCAAGGCTTATTTCAACCGATAGTATCATAGTCAGGGACAGTTGCAAGTGAAAACGGGAGACCAAAAAGCGTCTTCCATTTCATATATGTACGAGCATACACTACCTATATTGGACAGGCTCCTGAGGCACACTTGAGTGATTCCAAATCAATATCTTCAGTCAGTTTTTCTGCCTTCTCTGCTAATTCATCATCAGCTCGAATTTCTCTTCTGATTGCCTCAAACTCACTGATGGTGACTGGCTGCTCTGGCTGATATTCATATGCCGTTGCATCTGCCTGTGGCATCACAGAACAGCACTTCACCTGAGACTGATAGAGTCGCACCATCTTGGAGAAGTCCCTAAACTTCACCTTCGCAGGATCATACTTGAGAGTGTAAGAGACCTGGTTTCCTGTATCTTCCAGAGGGTTTCCTTGCGCATCCACACCTTGAATCCAGTATTTCTCCAAGAGCATGAGCCACTTATACTGCTCTTCCGGCTTGGCTTCTGCAGCAGTGACGAGAGCTCCATCCATGCCAAGCTGACAGATTTCTGGTTGGGTTGGGAACCCAATAACGGTAGTTCCGGAATAGCTTCGAAGTTCCTTGGTTGGATACCCCATCTTCCTGTACTTTTTGACCAAGGGATCATCATTTCGAAATTGCACCCAGCGGATGTATTCGCGCATGGATGGAAGATGTGCTCCTTCTGTAAGTCCGAAGAGTTTACTTGTGGTTCCAGCTGGCTTGATGGTCGTATTTGTGTGTGGCACAGTCATTCCCATCTTCTTGCTATAGCTGGCGGCTTCGTCGATGACGGCTCGCTTAAATCGTGAGAGTGTCATCCAAAAATCCTTTGATTTCTCTTCATTGATTAAGTCGCGGAATCCATACCCGAATCGGTTCCATGCATATTCATGCAGCCCTGTCATCGATACCCCGATACGGTTAGTTCGTTTGACTTCTTTCTTGTACAGACAATCCATCGTGTTGACTCGCATGAGTGCACGCACCATGGCACGGAAAGATTCTTCAGCATCATCGTCCGTTGGAGAGAAATATGGCACTACATCGCCAATCACACAGTACCCACCCAACATGTTCAAGGAAATCTCACCACATGGGTTCGGAATCTGGGCGTAGTACTTGGCGCCAGCGTGCTTGGCAATCTGTGAGAGCATTTTCTTGGTGTTTTTAAATGGTTTGTACTTTGGACTGGTGGCGTATTTACCGTCCAGGTATCCATCGTAGTTTTCATCATTTTGGACAAAACGGTGTTGATTCACAAAACCAGGTTCTCCGGTTCCATCATGATAGGAAGCCTTCAAAACCATGTCCAACACTTTTTGTGAGTGTTTGGTTTTTTGTTTCCAAAACTTTTCATCCACGGCAATAGAATTATTTGCACTCCAAAGGAACCCACCCCGCTTTATGTCGATAAAGTCAAAGATCTCGGAGTCAGTCCAGACTTTGGTTGCAATACGAGCGGCGCGTCTGGCTCCACCAACGAGAACACATTCAGCCAGATAGTGATCAATAAAGATCGCTTGTTTCCATGGACTCATGTTGGCGTTCTTAATCGTCGCCACTTTAGAAATGGCGTTCATCAAAGGCTTTGGTCCTGATGCTGGTCGGTTTTGCATGCCTCCAATTGGAGCTCCTTTAGGACGGACTTTGGAGAAATCTAAAATGAGGGTGTCATTCTTGTATTTCTTCTCATAGGCCATCACTTCCATCTTTTCGACTGCAGAAGCCCACCCTTCTCGTGAGTCTGGAACTTCATACCAGATAGCATCTTTGTATTTGTGCTTGGCATCTTTCACACTTTCATCAACACCCCATTCAAAGTCGCCATGCTTCTCATCGATAACGCAGTGCACGATTGGCATGTTGTCCCAGTTGACAACACACATGTCATCATCATAGGAACGTCCCACACCCGATCCATTCAAGAGAAGATAGAAAAGAATAAAAGAACTCGAAGAGGTTGCACAGTTGGTAAACACTTCCATGTTCCGAGTTGGTTGTGTTTCATCACCGTGTTGTAAATGTCGTCCACTCATAAGCATCGAACCATTTGCAATGTGCTTGTATAAGATCTCATATTCATGTTTTGATTCGGATCTCAACTTTTCTGGCAGCAGAGCCACATTTCCTTTGGCCACACGCTGCGCAACTTCTCCCCAGGTCTCGAGACTACCATCGGCTTTCTTGCGCAAAATGGTGCGTTTGGCGACTGCTTCACCCATTCCGGTGGCAAGTTTGCGAACTTCAAATTTCATCGTCTTGGGTTGCCAAGTGGAAGCCTGCAGCGCCGTTTTTGTAGTTTTCTTGGCCTTCTTAGGTGTTGCTGGTTTTACAACACCCCTCTTTTTGCGGGCGCTGCCAATTGCTTGTTCCATAGTTTTTCGATCCTTTCTAGTACGTTGTTAGGCTTTTGCTGTGGTAATGAGACCTGAAAGCTCTTTTTCAAAATCTTCTAAAGTTCGAAAATCTCGATAGACGCTGGCAAAGAGAAGTGAAGACAACGGATCAAGTATACGTAGTCTTCCCAGTACTTCTTTCCCAATCTCAAAGCTTTTGACCTCAGTACTTCCACTACTGCGGAGAGATCGTTCAACCTCATCGATCAGATCTTCTACTTGTTCCAAGCTTACCGGACGATTCCACGTGGCCTTCAAAATACCCTTTTTTACCTTCTCTCGATCGAATTTCTCTCGCTCTCCACTCTTCTTTATGACTGTGATATCGATGCCCTCTACCCGCTCATATGTAGTAAAGCGCTTCCCACACTGTCCACAGTGTCGACGTCTACGCAGTGATCTTCCATTTTCGGCTATTCGCGATTCGAGTACCTGCGTATCAGCATGCAGGCAGTACGGGCAGCGCATATCAGTCTTTCTAATGCTTATCAGGTTCTGTTACTAAGAGTCGCTATAAGCTTTGCAAACACTATATATAGATAATTGGAGATTAAGTGAACCACTAGGATTAGTAGTGGTCAACTATAAAGGAACACATCAGACCGCATCTCCCAGGGGTGACGATAATAGGCGCACTTTTTGCGTTAAATTTCTAGGGAAAGCGAGTCGCTTTGACGGCAATTTCAGCCAAAAGACGATCTATGACTGAGCGCTGTGCATCGCTAAAAAAAGGCTTTAGACGCACCATTTCATCACTTTGATCACGAAGTTTCTTTCCCACGCTCGCATGAAACGTCGTTGACTGATGTAGATTTACCTGCTCTGCGCTATCTGCAGCCGTAATACTGTATTTGGCAGCTTTAGTTAAGGTGGTAAGGGCTAATGTATAGCGTTTTCTTGAAATAAGGATCTTTGCAGCGTCAATTCGACGATCGGCATACGACAGTTGAAGTTCTGTACTCTGTGGAGGACGAGAAAGAAGCAGACGAACTCTATCCTGTATCATCCGTAAAGGATAGAGCGGATGATCCGGAAGTGGTGGCCACGTACGAAGTTCTGTCATACGTTCACCGACAGAAATCTTGGCGCGTGCCTGTTGTTCTTCAATTGTAGGGGAATAGAGCGCTTGGCGTGTAATCGATAAAGTCAAAACAAAAATGATTAGCACTACCCCGCCGACATACGCTCCCAGCTTCAACCATTGTCCACGTGTCATAGGTAGAAGCCATCAGTCTACCAGAGATAGTAGCAGGGTCAAGTAGGATGGTTCTTACAATTATCCTACAACACATCAATTAATGGCTATGGTAAGATGATGAAATGCATGCATGTTTGAGCGAAGGGAATGAAAAAGCTGCATCGAGAAGACTACAAAGGTTTTTAAGCGCATACTCACCTACAAGTGTTGTTAATACTGAGGCAAGTAAAGTTTGACGTTCTCTGCACTC
This sequence comes from uncultured Pseudomonadales bacterium, assembly GCA_964574065.1. Classification (GTDB taxonomy): domain Bacteria; phylum Patescibacteriota; class Microgenomatia; order UBA1400; family UBA12028; genus CAZNKS01. The sequence continues at coordinate 9,301 of CAZNKS010000009.1, forward strand.
ACACGTACTTGTGAGATTTTCTTCTCAACAATTTCCTTGGCAACCTTTCCACACATGTTCTTGATAGTTCGTTGCAGCGTACGAATACCAGAGTCAAATCCTAGCGGACGAACGACATTCGGCCATACTGCTTCATCAACGACAAGATTTTCTGTGGTCAGTCCTGTTTCTTCTAACGCTCGTGGCATTAAATACTCACGGGCAATATGAATTTTCTCATCATCGGTATAGGATGGCATGTCGATCTGCTCCAAACGATCATAGACTGCAGTTGCAATTCCTCGGGTGTTGTTGGCAGTTGCGATAAAGAGAACCTCTGATAAATCAACTGGATAATCAACGTAGTGATCCACAAACGCATAGTTTTGTCCTGGGTCTAATAATTCAACCAGAACCCCCATGATGTCCATACGTGCATCTTCAGCTACACGGTCAATTTCATCAAGCAACATGATTGGATTCTTTACTCCAGCTTGCCGAAGCCCCTTAATTACTGCTCCTGGCTCGGATTCTAAGTGTAAGCGCGACTGTCCACGTAAATCCCGAGCACTCCCCATTCCACCAAACGGAATACGGATAATCTTTCGACCTAGCGCTTCTGCAAGTGAATAGGCAAACGTTGTTTTTCCGGTACCAACTAGTCCAACCAACAGAAGAATAGGTGCATTCACCTTCCCACCGGGGGATTTATCATTTTTGAGTTTCAGTACGGAGACGTATTCAAGGATTCTTTCCTTTACTTCAGTAAGTCCATAATGATGTTTGTCCAATACTTGTTTTGTACGATCCAAATCCAACACATCCTTTGTTTTTGCTTCCCATGGAATACTTGTAATCCAATCGATATAGTGGGTGATTTTTTCAAACTCTTCCCCATAGGACTTCATGCGCGCACTTCGTTCAAGTCGATCAAGCATTACGCTCACTTTTGTTTTCAACTCTGGAGGTATTTTTGCAGCATCAATTTTGTCACGAAGCGATTTAATTTCTGCCAGCACTGCTGCTTCGATCGCATCATCAGTTTGTAGCGCAATGGTCGTTTGAGAGACTTGTTTGTCCATATCTTTAATCCTATCTCAAAAAGAATCAAGATGGGAGATGAAAAACGGTGAGACTGACTATTCCAAGAAGTCTTGGAGTCTCTTTCGTTTGGATGGATGACGAAGTTTGCGTAATGCCTTGGCTTCAATTTGACGGATGCGTTCACGAGTGACACCAAACTTTTGACCCACTTCTTCCAAGGTCATCGGCCTTGCCCCATTTAAGCCAAAGCGCATGGCGAGTACTTTTGATTCACGGTCAGAAAGAGCGGCTAACACCTCATCAATGTTTTCTTTGAGCAATTTCTTACTGGTCGCATCGTACGGGGATGCCTGGGTTTCATCCGCAATAAAGTCACCTAGGTATGAGTCTTCATCATCGCCAATTGGAGTTTCAAGTGAAGTGGTCTTCTGCGAGATTTTCATAATTTCACGAACCCGCTCTTCATCCATACCTTCCATGGCCTGTGCAATCTCAAAAGCCTCGGGCTCTCTCCCCAAATCTTGCATCAACTTTCGTTGGATACGCATCATTTTATTGATAGTCTCCACCATGTGGACAGGGATGCGGATCGTACGCGCCTGGTCTGCAATCGCACGAGTGATCGCTTGACGAATCCACCAAGTTGCGTAGGTGGAGAACTTAAATCCTTTGGTCCAGTCGTACTTTTCAACGGCACGGATGAGTCCTTTGTTACCCTCTTGGATCAGATCCAAGAACGTCATACCACGACCAATGTATTTTTTGGCAATGGAAACCACCAAGCGCAAGTTGCTTTCGGTTAATTTGGCTTTCGCACGAAGATCACCCTGTTCCACTCTCTGAGCAAGGTCAACTTCCTCTTCACGGGTCAGTAGTGGAATGCGTCCGATTTCCTTTAGATACATGCGGACAGGATCGGACACACTTTTATCATCAAGCGAAGAGAGCATTTCCAGCTCTTTTTCTAGATCCGTTGAAATAGCTGCATCCTGCTTCATCTCTTCTTCAGAGACATTTTCAAAGACATCAATCCCTTGCGCAAAGACTTTTTTGTAGAACTCATCCAAGTCACCAATATGTTCTTCAGGCTCCGAGAAAACTGCGAGAATGTCGTCCTGGGTTAAATACCCCTGAACTTTGCCGCGTTTGACCAATTCATCAACCTTAGGTTTCAAAGTAGCGTTCATAGTTAAAAAACCTGGGTTCCTTCCGCCAGGTGTCTTGTTTGGAAAATCTGATTTGTAAGTGCTCGAGAATTAGGTAGCGCGCACGATGTGTGAAAACGCGCAAAGTGTTGGACTAATGCCGGCCTCAAGCAAGTTGCTTGGTGATTATACAAATATCCTCTATAAATTACAAGAGCAAGGTTGCGGTAAAAAATGCGTACATAAACGGCAAATTATGCAGTTTTGAGGTATGGGCACAGAGATTGCAATTTTTCACTTCCGAAATCACGCAGCGATGCAAAAGCTCCAGTCTGATGGGCCTCTTGTTTACTGCACTGACTAATAACTGTGTCTTGCAAAGAAATGATGTCGACTAGTTCATCCATGGTGTATTTATGATAGCGCAAGTAACTGGGAACGAAGGGTTTTTAACTCGTCCTCTGCTTGGGGGCTTATATTTTCTTCGCTCTCTAACTCTCCAATTCGTTTTGCAATTATCTTTAGTTTTTCCTTTTTTGAAAGAATGGTTAATTCTTCAACAGCCCGTTGCCAATCATTCTCACTTTTTTGCCCATTTTCTAATTGTGTCGCTTCTAGATACAGCGTCGCAAACATATCTTTAAGCTCTTCGGGAAGCTCCCGTACAAATGAAGATGGGTCAAAAAACCCATTAACTAATGATGGCTGTGATAGCAATTTTTGATAGATTCCTGTTAACGAATCGCTGGAAATGAGTTGTTGATGTTTCTTGGGAAATTCACCAGAATTGCTGGCAAATAAGAGAAGTAGCAGATACCGTTGAAGCACTTCCGCTCTATTTTTTGGTTTTTCAATATTCTTTTTTTCTTTTTGGCTAGCTTGTGTCTCAGAAGTAACTACGCCAATTTTAATTTTACGCATCTCTGAAAGAAATACGTCTTCTTTCACTCCCAGTCTTTTTGAAACAAGCTGCACATAGTGTGCTTGTTCGACTGCATTCGCAATCTGAGCAATGATGGGAACAATTTCTTTCGTGATTTCCCGTTTCCCATCCCCTGTTTTTGCATCATGTGCCGCAAAGGAAACATTGAGTAAGTATTCATAGACAGAGATGCTTCCCTTTACCATTTCTCTCCATCTTGCTGGATTTTCTCGAGCGATATCGTCCGGATCTTTTCCTCCGATTAATGAAATAACTCGTAGGCTAACATCCACTCCACTTTCGTTTACAAGCGCAATGGCACGCTTTGTAGCTTCAATCCCTGCGCTATCACTATCGAGTGAGAGAAGAATTCGTTTCACAGAATGGGAAAGGAGTTTTATTTGTGGTTGCGTTAGAGCTGAGCCTTTGATTGCAACGACGTTTTCAACATGAGCTTGAAAACTACTTAAACAATCGAATTCACCCTCACACACTACAACTTCTTCACTGCCTCGAATGAATCTGGAAAGCTGTGAGTATCCAAAGAGCAACTCGCTTTTGTGATAAAGCAGTGTTTCCGGAGTATTTATATACTTTGCTTCTTTAACATTTTTATCGAGTAATCTTCCTGAGAAACCGACTACTTGTCCTCGATGATTTGTTAAGGGAAACATGATTCGTCCACGAAAACGATCATAATATGATCCTTTCTCTGAACGGATAATAAGTCCTGCGTCAAGTAATTCACCGTGGGTGAATCCTTTTTTTCCTATTAAATAACGCTGCAAACTGTCCCAGGAATTTGAAGCATATCCAATGCCAAATAACTTGATGGTATCTTGTGAAGTTCCTCGTTCGTGTAAATATTTTCGTGCGTCTGAGCCAATCTCATGAGAAGTAAGGAGATAATGATAGTATTCACGAGCAAGAGAGAGAACTTCCAGTAAACGATCTTTTTGTTTATCTTGTGGAGTTAAAGGAAGGTCCTCAAGCACAATTCCTGCTCGTTTGGCTAGTTCACGAAGACTTTCTCCAAATGACATGTTGTCTGTTTTTTGTAAAAAAGTGAAGACATCACCGCTTTCCCCACACCCAAAACATTTGTATCGGCCTAACTCTGGAGTAACAAAAAATGAAGGAGATTTTTCACTGTGAAAGGGACATAAACCACGGTAATTTTTGCCGCTGCGAGAGAGCTTTACTCGTTCACCAACCAAGGCCACAATGTCGATGGCGTCCTTGATCTGCGAAATCTGGGAGTTCATATCGGCAGTATATCATTCCTCTATATTTCTGATGCTTTTTCTTTTGGGATTTTCATTTATGCACGGTATACTAACACGCACAGAATGGAAACCTACCCTCGAATTGACCACTTATTATTTTTTGGCCGCTTTAATGTTGCACACATCGGCTACTTGCTTGTCATTCAAACAGGACTCCAACTTATCAGGCCAGCAAAAGGCATTACACTCCTGCCTTCCAGTGATACTCCCACGTGGGGAGAATATACGCTCCCTTTTAATGATCGATTTGCAATGTTACAAGCCGCCATTGCTTCGGAATTTTTACCAGAAGAACAAAAAAACATTCATCTTTCACGACTCGAGCTCGAATTGGCTCGCCAAGGAAAAAAAACCGGTTTTACAATTGATGCTTTGCAAGCGTTTTGTGCTTCTAACCCACAGCAGACAATAGGAATTGTCATGGGTGCCGATGCGGGAATGCAATTACATAAATGGAAAGAGTATCAGCAGATTTTTGAACTATCGCACGTATTTATTGTGCCAAGAGCCTCTATTGAAACGGTTACCAAGGTTTACGATGCCCTGCCCTCTCAGCTTCAAAGATACATACAAGGAGAAAATGCAAGACTGCACGTGCTCCCTTTAGTAAAAAAGACAACAGCGACTCATGCTTCCTCTTCAAAAGTACTGGCAGGCGAAACGAACTATCTGCCCCAAAGTGTACAATCATATACGGCTGCCCATGCATTGTTATAGATTTTCTTGTATGTACACACCTACGGTGAAATACATTTTTTTCTTACTGCTTTTCGTGTTTGGAGTATCCTCTTCGAGTTCACAAGTACAGGCAGTTGGAGAGCTTCACAGAGAAGTTGAGAACATCTACATCATTAATCCCGATGGAACCACTCACGTCAGACAGCAATTTACACTCACAAACACTGTCTCCGCCGTATATGCAACTCAATATGCGCTTGAGGTAGCATCGAATCGCATTGCCAACATTCGCGTTGTATCAGGATCGACTAAAATTTCTCCAACAGTCTCTTCGCACTCTAATAAAACTACTATATCCTTTACATTCCCGGACAAAGTCATCGGTAAAGATCAAAAAAGGACATTTGTAGTTGAATATGATACCCCCGATATTGCTCAAAAAACCGGAAATACCTTGGAACTAAACATTCCCAAACTCGCAAACCCCCAAGAGTTTGCTTCGTATACTGTCTCGATTCGCGTTCCGAAAACATATGAAACGCCAACAGTAGCAACTCCAAATGAATTTACAACCAGCACTGAAAACGGACAAATCCTTGTTACGTTCCAAAATGTAGGACAAGAAACCGGAATCAGAGTGTTGTTTGGGACTAATCAATACGCAAAACTGGATTTGACGTATAACTTGGAAAACACCACCAATACGAGAGCAGTCTATCCTGTAGCACTCCCGGCTGATGGGACGTATCAGCGAGTCGCATATGAAAAAATAGATCCTCTCCCTACCTCCATCACCTCAGACTCCGATGGAAACTGGATCGCACAATACGAACTCGAGCCCTCGCAAAAGAAGACTATATCCGTTGTTGGCTATGCAACAATCTCCTTGCGGCCACAGGAAAACGCGAGCCTACTCACAGCCCGGCCGGGGAATGAGTACACACGTTCACAACCTTTCTGGCAAACGCATGATCAAAAAATTGTAAAAATTTCCCGTGAGCTTAAAACTCCCAAAGATATCTACAAATATGTTGTCAAAAACTTGGTGTATGACTACAAAAACACGTCCGATGCGGGGCGGTTAGGTGCTGTCAAAGCATTGGATGCCCCCACCCAGGTAGTGTGCACCGAGTTTACCGATCTTTTTATCACCCTTGCTCGGGTGCGAGGAATTCCTGCCCGTGCTGTTACGGGCTATGCCTACACACAAAATGATGCTTTACGTCCATTAAGTTTAGTTCGTGATGTCTTGCATGTCTGGCCAGAATACTGGGATGAAACAACTGCACATTGGATTCCAGTTGATCCTACCTGGGAAAACACAACAGGTGGAGTTGATTATTTTTCCCGTTTAGATTTCAATCACATTGCCTTCGCAACCCAGGGTATTTCCAGTGAACGACCATACCCAGCTGGCATGTACAAGACACAGGAATCACCTTCCAAAGACGTGCTTGTACAATTTGTCGATAAAATTCCAAACATTTCGCAAAAATTTGAAAGCAATTTAAAAATTCATCCGAGAGCACTGTTTGGAATTGGCGGTTCGTACGTAGTCACACTGACGAACACGTCGCTCCAAGGTGTGTATGCGGTTCCCTATACCGTGCGTGTGCAGAATAGTGCCGGAATAGTTGAGTTGTCTGACAAAGTCAGTCTGCATCCTCTGCAAACTATGGAAATTCCGCTACAATTGCCACGAAGTGATATCCTTTCAACATACCAAACAAAGGTAAACGTCCGTATTAATAGCCAAGTGTTTGATCATGAAATCAACGTCCAAAGCACCATCCAAGAAAATCTCGTCTTCATCCTCATTACCATCGTGGTGGGTGTCTGTCTTGCCAGCATTGCCTTCATCACCTGGCGTCTACTGGTTCCTCGACGACGACGGTAATGTTCTCTATGTTGGCAAAGCAAAAATTCTCAAAAACAGATTGTCACAATATGCGCACGCCCAAGATGATAGACCACAAATTTATGCGTTAGCGCATCAAACGCACGAAGTAAGATGGGATATTCAAGAGAGCGAGTTGCAAGCACTACTTGTGGAAGCCGAACTCATTCGTCGGTATCAGCCAAAATACAATATCCTGCTAAAAGACGACAAATCCGATTTATATATCTGTATTTCTCACGATGCGTTTCCACGCATCTTTACGGCTCGAAAACCGGAAGTCGTACGAAGTACTGAAAAGATATTAACTTTTGGTCCCTACCCTTCTGGGCTTCGTGTACGCCAGGTGCTTTCTATTGCACGCCATATCTTTAAATGGTGTGAGAAACCCAATAGCAACAGGCCTTGTTTTTATCACCATATTAACTTGTGCGATGGAGCATGCATTGGGAAATGCAGTTCAGAAGAGTATCAAAAGAAAATGCTTGACGTAAAAGAGTTTCTGCGAGGAAAGTCGTCGTCACTCATCAAAGAGTTCAAAAAAGAAATTGAAAGTTTGGCTGTTCAAAAAGAATTTGAAGAAGCAGCCAATAAACGAGATCAATTGGAAGCGTTATTACAAGTAACTTCTCCAAAATACAGGCTTGCTCCCGATCTCGTGCTTCCCACCCTTACAACCAACTTGGAACAAGAAGCGGTCGTGAGTTTACGTGCAATACTCCGCCAGTATTTAAATCTGCCCGCAACAATTCCCCTCACCCGTATTGAAGGTTATGATGTTAGTAATATTTCCGGAACCAATCCTACATGTTCAATGGTTGTTGCGATTGACGGACGAATGACCAGTGGCGAATACAAACATTTTGGAATTAATACACTCAAAACTCCCAACGATTTTGCAATGCTGAAAGAAGCGTTACTTCGAAGACAAAACCACCCAGAATGGGGTATCCCTGATGTTATCTTGATTGATGGAGGGAAAGGACAACTACGGAGTGCGCTCACCGTATGGACATGGCCATCCATTGTGATATCGATTGCAAAGCGCCCAGACAGGTTGCTTATTCCAAGCATTTCGTACGGCAAGAAAACAAGCAATGTAACGCTACACAATCTTGCGGGTTTTGATCCTGAAGAAAGAAAACAGATGAAGCTTACCTACAAGGAGATTGAACTTACTCCTGAACTTCCCGCAACCAGACTCATTCAGAGTATCCGTGATGAATCGCATCGTTTTGCGAAAAGACTTCACACCATCAAACGAAATAAGAAGATGCTTCTATAGCGTATGATGGATCTATGCGAGCAATTATACGAGATTGGATAGTAACCATTGCGGCTCTTTTTTTAGTTGATCGTTTTTTTGCGTTCGTAACTATCAGCGGAACCAACATACTTATTGCCGCTGCAACGGCTTTATATTTGCTCAATACTATTGGGAAACCATTCCTAAAAATTCTCTGGCTTCCCATTAACATCATTACCTTGGGGCTATTCTCATGGGTAGTAAATATTTTAGTTATCTTAATCGTTGTATTTTTTGTCCCAGGATTTACTCTTACTCCCCTTCATATCCCAGGATTCCAAATTGGTAATTTTATTTTTTCTGAAGTGACACTCAAAATGATCTGGACGTATTTTGCCTTCACCTTCATCCTCAGTTGGTTTACCGGCCTAGTTCGATGGATAATGGTCGATGATTAAAATTACTTAATAATCGATGTTTGAATGGATGTGATATTTGTCGCTTTGGCTGCAAAACGCTGCCGTGCTATTTCGACCAATCGATTAATAAGTTCTTTATAGGGCATTCCAGTTGCTTCCCATAAGTAAAATGACATGCTACCAGGAATTGTGTTTAATTCGTTCAACCAAAATTCACCTGTACCAACATTGACTAAGAAATCAATCCGTACAACGCCACTCACGTCACACTGACGTGACGCAGCAATAGCTGCTTCTTGAATTTTTTTTGTCAAACTCATAGGGATTGGAGCAGGAATCCGGCGTTGCAAACTCGCCATCCCGCCCGTTTTCTTTCCTCCACCTTTTTCATACTTATCTGCGTAGGAAAGTAATTCCCCAGAAGCGATAGGCTCTTCAGGAGTACTGGCTTGATACTCATCAAACCCAAGAACTGAAACATTGACTTCCTTTATTCCTTCCAATCCTTGTTCAACCAAAATCCTGCGATCGAATTGCAGTGCAACTTCAATAGCTCCTTGTAAACTCTTGCGATCAGTCGCCTTACTGATACCAACACTGGAACCTAAATTTGCTGGCTTAACAAACAGCGGGAATTTCAATAACTTGTGGCCGGTATTAGCAGAATCAAGTAATTGATTCAAAACAGCTTCTTTGTCTTCTTGCCAATTCTGCTTGGTAAACCACTGGAAGTTCACCACAGGAATACTAGATGCTTCTAACACTTTTTTGGTAATAATCTTATCCATGCTGACGGCAGATCCCACAACACCAGGGCCTTGATACGGAATGCCTGCTAGTTCAAGCAATCCTTGAACCGTTCCGTCTTCACCAAGAGTGCCATGAAAACAAAGAACGGCAACATCAATACCATGATCAACGTGGGGGTCTGGTGAAAATTCATAGGATTCAAATCCAGTGGGGGCTTCAAGATTTTGTCCTTTGAACCCTTCAATTGTTTGCGCTTGCTTTCCTGTCCACCACTTTCCTTTTTTGTCGATGTATAAAGCTATGAGTTCGTATCTTTCTGTATCGACGTGTCGCATCAATTGACATGCAGTAATAATGCTTACCTCATGTTCAACAGATCGTGAACCAAAAATCACTCCCAGGCGTAATTTATTCATTTTCCCCCAATCTTTGCGTAATTTGTACTATATCATGCAAAAGATCGGCTCTAAACCACGGGTATAGATATCTTCCCACATTTTTATTACAATGAAGATATGGCTGATTCAAAAAAAGTGCATTTCCTTGAACAAGAATTCCGACAAACTGCTCAGCTAGCATTTTCCCTTTTATTACTTACCCTTGTTGCCGTAGGAGTACTCGGGTTCCTACTTGGTCGACAAGTATCAAATACTTCATCAACACCGCATGTAAAAACGATCTCTTGCACACAGGATGCAATGATCTGTTCCGATGGATCATCGGTTATCAGGATACCACCCGCATGTGAATTTGCAGCTTGTCCGGATGATAGCATTCCCACCCTCCTACCAAAAAACGAGTAAAATCTATTGTGGGGGTAGAAAAAGGATGAGATGAAAGGTAGATTATATGTCAAGATTCATATATCGAACTAGGTATCTACTGATTGCCTTACTCTCTCTGTTTTTACTATCCCCAATGACACCTGCATTCGCCCAATCAAGCTCAACCGAGGCTTGTAATGCCGACATTGACCAACAAGGAACAGTCCTTGCAGATACGTATTCTGGCATCGTGAGTCTTGCGGATTATGCGATTTTTGTAAGCGATTTCTTGCAACCATCACCAAAAAATCCTCGTAGTAATATCAATAAAGACGCACAAAACCAAGTTGATTTGGTTGACTACACAATTTTTGTGCGGTGGTTCACCAAGAGCGTTGTGTGCCCGAAACCCAGCACTACTCCATCACCAACCCCCATAATCCCATCCCCTTCTACAACAGAGTGGTCACAGTTTGGGCAAAATGCCCAACACACACACTATTCTCCCCTGAACATAAAAACTCCCTGGAGATATAAATGGCAATGGAATGGCGCAGATGCTAGTGGGAAAAAACAAGCAAACCATCTCCAGGTTCCTGATCTGGTCCAGCCAATCACTGGTGATGGTCGGGTGTATATGATTGCGGGTAATGGTGTATATGCATTGGATCGAGCTAACGGATCTATAGTATGGACAAAAAACTCACTTGGAAGCCTAAACGCAACTCCAGTCTATGATAAGGGAAGCCTATATGTTCCCTCAGCCAACGGAAGCATTTATAAATTGAATGCTACAAATGGAACAATATTGAGTACTTTCAGTGGACCTTCCCCATTTAACCTCTCATTGACACTTGGCAACGACACGCTGTTTGCTGTTTCCTCTTCCGGGATTTTATATGCAATTAATCCAAACACAATGCAGGAGATCTGGAAATACTCGGCAGGTAGTATTGGCTCTACTCCAGCTTCGTACGCCTCAACAAAGAACCTTGTCATATTTGTCACACAAGACCTCTACGTACATGCGGTTCATGCTGATACTGGTACACGCGCATGGAAAACGAAACCAACTATACGCACGTATGAAGCCGGCAATCTCTCCTCTAGTGGAGCTCAGGCGGAGGAAGGCTGGCCAGTCATAGCTCAACAACACGGGATTGTCTTCATCCGCTACCGGCTCGACTGGAATACGCTATGGACATGGAGCCCATTTCCTGATTCTCTTTCTGCGATTCGCGCAAACCTTACCGAAAACCCACTACAACAAGCGCTCTTTGCTCTCAATCTCGATACCGGAGCACAAGCGTTTATTCCTCTGGCTGGTAATGGGGGTGCGGGGGATGGCGGATATTTACCAATGGGTACACAACCAGTGATTCGGAATGTTGATGGGAAGGAAGTTGCATACATCCTCTGGCGAAATCAACAAACGTGTATGAATACAAGTTGGTGTGACGGGAGAGACGATGCCACGATGGGCGAGATGGTTCTTGATAATACGACCGTACCAGGCTATCAAGCAGGAGATATCCGTTTTGTGAAAAATCCGGATGTTCAAACAGACGAGATGATGAATATTGCTATGGGAGGAGACATTCTTTTTCATAGCCACTGGCTTATCAACTCGGCAGTACAAATTACCGATAGAAGCAATTCTCTTGGCAATTCATTTTCAAATCCGATTCGGACAACCAATGCTCCATATGTTATCTGGAGGCAATGCAACAATACGAATACCTGTAATTATCCTGGGTGCACAGGAAATACGGTCTGTGGTATCAACTGTCCCACAAGCCCATCCCGTTACTGTAGCCAAGGACTGTATTCATACGGTGATGCCCGAAGCTATCCGGCTGGATTCTATGAATACAACAACGACATAAACAGTGGCTCAACCCCTTTCACCGTAGTCAGTGATGCGATGGTCCTAGTAAAAACAAATGACGGGGCCGTCATGGCGTTTGAAAGTGGTTCTCCAACTGCAAATTCCAGCATGGGATCGTCTGTTACAAAACGCCAGACATCCACCTCCATCCTAGGACTACAGAATCCCACTCGTATTTCATACACGCAGGCTTTCCAACACATGGGTGAAGAAGTGGTTGTGGAGGGCAAAATACTCTCGGCCGTCAACAGGATGCCAAAGGCAATATACTTGGGCTTTTCTGATCCACATGACGGGAGTCTCCTTCTTCGTGTATTTGCAAAAGACCTCTCAAGGTTCCCCTACGATCCGATGACTCTTCGTGGAAAAAATGTGCGAATACATGGAGTAGTATCTTCATACTGGCCTGAAAATATTGATCCAGAGATATCTATTCAAGACCCTGCGCAGGTTGAAATACTTGATCCGATGTAGTGGAAACCATCTAGGGGATTCCATTTTGAGGGAGAAAAGGTATACTATACAGTCCTATAAGTTTTTCCTACTACGATTGAATTTCAAACGATTGAGTGGGCTGGATCCGTGCTTTAGAAGATACTAGAGCCTTGTTGAATATGTCTGACATCCGAAATATCGCCATTATTGCGCACGTTGACCACGGCAAAACAACGCTCGTGGATGAGTTGTTAAAGCAAACCCACACCTTTCGTGACAACCAGGCTGAAATGAGCCAAAGCACAATCCTGGATAGTAATGATCTGGAACGCGAAAAAGGAATTACCATTCTGGCCAAAAATACTGCTGTCCAGTACGGTGATACACGTATCAATATTATTGATACACCAGGGCATGCTGACTTTGGTGGAGAGGTCGAACGCATCATTAACATGGCTGATGGCGCAATTTTATTAGTCGATAGTGCAGAAGGTCCTCTTCCCCAAACAAGATTTGTATTGCAGCAAGCTCTTAAACGACGCCTAAAGCTCATTGTTGTAGTCAACAAAATTGATAAACGCGACGCTGATCCCCAAGCGGTTTTACATCAAATTGAAAACTTATTCTTGCATCTAGTCGAAGACGAAAGCCTTCTCGACTTCCCCGTCATTTACGCTATTGGTCGTGAGGGAAAAGCTTGGAATCATCTTCCACGCGAGGAAGAAAAGAATGGTTCAGCAGACCTTCGGCCTCTTTTTGAACAGATTTTAGCCACAGTTCCTTCAGCTCGTGGTGATGATAACGCCCCTTTCCAGTTACTCATTTCGACCCTCGAGCGAGATAACTATCTTGGAAAGATGTGTATTGGCCGTATTTCTCGTGGAACAATTCATACTGGAGACCGGGTGGCTTTAGTCACCCAGGAGGGTCATCAAGGGACGTATACAGTCGAAAAATTGTTTGTTTCCAAGGGAATTGAAAAAGTTCCGGTTGAATCTGCTGTATCTGGAGATATTGTGGCAATTGCAGGCATGAAAGAGTTGTCCATCGGATGGACTGTTACCGCACCAAGTACGCCAGAAGCACTTCCTAGTATTAAAGTCAGTGAGCCGACACTTAAAATTACAATTGGTCCCAATACCTCTCCTTTAGCTGGTCGTGAAGGAAAGTATCTTACCTCTCGTCAGATTCAGGAACGACTGCTGAAGGAAAAAGAAACCAACCTTGGGCTTCAAATTGAAGAAGATCCAGCAGGAGTAGGATTTGTCGTATCTGGACGTGGAGAACTACATTTGGCAGTGTTGATCGAAACTATGCGCCGCGAAGGCTATGAGTTGGAAGTATCTCGTCCGCAGGTCATTTTGAAGGAAGAAAATGGTGTCTTGATGGAACCATACGATGAAGTAACTGTCGATGTCCCAGATGAATTTGTTGGCGTTATCACTACTGAATTTGGACAACGACGCGCAGTGACAAAAACCATAGAACCTAATGGACGCGGTGATACGCGCTTAGTTTTTGAGATCTCAGAGCGAAACCTCTTGGGAGCACGAACATCCCTGTTGACCGACACTCGCGGAACACTGCAAATGAGTTCACTGTTCTTAGAATATCGACCTGCAGGCAGCGAATTTAGCAGACTTCGAAATGGAGCTTTAATTGCAACAGAGAATGGAAAGAGTGCCACCGAAGGACTTGATAACGCCCAACAGCGTGGAAGCCTCTTTATTGGCGCTGGAGAAGAGATCTACATGGGCATGATCGTAGGCTTGAATTCCCGTGAACAAGACATGGAAGTCAACGTCAACAAAGTGAAAGCCAGTAGTAACGTCCGCTCAGCTACGAAGGATATGATGGTGAAATTGACGCCACCAGTTCGCTATTCATTGGAACAATCACTCGATTTCTTGGCTGATGACGAATTATTGGAAGTTGTTCCTTCAACGCTACGCCTTCGAAAGAAACTACTTTCCCAGGCTGATCGTGCCAAGGCTGCAAAGAAGAACGCATAACATTCGTCTTTTCATCGGTCATCGTACGTGATACTCTTGCTACGATGCCAGTTACGAAAGAGTTTGCCCAAGCTTATGCTCTCCTGAACACGGAACAGAGACATGCAGTCGATACGATTGATGGACCTGTTATGGTAGTTGCTGGTCCTGGAACCGGAAAAACCCAAATCCTTGCAACCCGTATTGCCAATATTCTCACCAAAACTGATACAAACCCAAGCTCTATCTTGGCGCTCACTTTCACGGAAAGTGGAGCCTCTGCCATGCGACAACGACTCATCTCTTTGATTGGCCAAACTGGATACTACGTTCATATTTCCACCTTTCACTCCTTTTGTGCTGATGTTATTCGTGAGAACCCAGAGTACTTCCCGCTTCCAGCTGATGCGTCTGCCCTTTCAGAACTAGAGCGATTTGAAATCTTTTCCCAAATCATCGCCAACAATGAGCTCGAAGTGCTCAAGCCCATCAATGCTCCTGACTACTACGTGAAGGCGATTATTAAATCCATTTCAGACCTCAAGCGTGAAGGTATATCGCCTGCTGACTTCCAAAAGTTTATTGATGATGAACGCAAGGAACTAGAAACTATTGATTTCAAAAAGACAGAAAAACTGCGCCGAGAAAAAAACCTTTCCAAGCACATTGAACTGCTACTTATCTATACCCAGTACCAAGAGTCACTGCGTACGATTGGACGATTTGACTTTGATGACATGATTGCCTTTGTTTCCAAGGCTTTTGTAACTGAAGAGTTACTGCTTGCTACTTATCAAGAAAAATACCATTACATTTTGGTTGATGAATACCAAGATACCAATGGTGCACAAGCCCAAGTGATGAATCTGTTAGCTTCCTATTGGGGAGAGCAAGCGAATTTGTTTGTAGTGGGTGACATCAATCAAAGTATTTATCGTTTTCAAGGAGCATCTGCAGAAAACGTCTTAAATTTCTTAAAAACGTATCCTGCTGCCGCCGTGATCCATTTGGAACAAAACTACCGCAGTACCCAACTAATTTTGGATGCCGCTACTTCACTGATCTGTCATAACAAGGTACGCCTTGATACCTTAACTGGTCATGAACATAGTCTACAAAGTCAAAAAACTGGTGATGGAAAGAAAATAATCCATCTCTCTCCAGCGTCAGGACAACTGGAAGTTGTAACAATTGCGCAAAAAATCAAGGAACTTATTCAAGCTGGAACTGATCCTGCCCACATTGCTGTCATTTATCGGCACAACAATGATTCCTTAGGAATATCCTCTGCACTTGCAAAGTGGGGGATTACGTATGAGATTGATGGTGGAGCCAACATTTTGACCACCCCAGTTGTGGGTCAGTTACTACTGCTCATGCGTGCTATCGCAGGAATGCGAACCGGAATTGAAGATTTAGATTTATTTACTTTATTAAACTATGAATGGACCGGGCTTGATCCACTCGCCATTCTCCGTTTCACTCGTGATGCAGCCAGTAGACATAAACCGCTCCTCGATGTGATCCTTGAACAAAAAGAGAAAAAAAATGAGGAAGAAAACATCACGCCTCCACCTGCAGTTCTGCAACTACCACAGGCACATGTCTCAACACTCATTGATGTTGATACAGCCTTCCGCATTGAGGACTACATGCCTGCTGATTTTGTGGTGAATAGCGATGAAAAAACGGCAGCCGTGCAAACCTTTGTTTTAAAACTTATCGGTCTTTTAAATGCGGAGAGCAATCATACATTTGTTCAGTGGTTTGAATACATGATCAATACGACTGGTTTCTTACCGTTCCTTTTGCGACGAGCTACGGTAGTTGAAGATCTCAATCGAGTCAATACTCTTTTTACGGAGATTAAACGCGTAATTGAGGTGGATCATTCTCTAAAGCTGGAACGATTTTTGCAGATTATTGAAACCATGCAATCACACAACTTAGTGATTACGGAAGATGATCAAAACATTCGAAAACATGCTGTCCGACTCACAACTGCCCATAAGTCCAAAGGACAGGAATGGGAGCGTGTGTTCATCATGACCGTAATTGATAAAAAATGGGGAAATAACACGACACGTGAACTCATTCCTCTTCCAACGAGAATCTTGCAATCCATGGATGTTGAGGCGAAAGATCCAAATGAAGATGAACGACGTCTTTTCTATGTTGCTCTCACTCGTGCCAAATCAGAAATCACCATCTCTATCCCGCAAACGATCAATACCAACGGGACTAGCAAAGATACCGTTCCCAGTATCTTTGTAACCGAGATCGATGCAAAGTTTTTGAAGACAGAGTCACTCGAACATGTAGAAAAAGATCAAAAGGCATTATTGGAACGTTTGCTTTCCCCCAGACAGCCATTGTTAGTAACGAATGAGGAGGAAGAGTTTCTCAAAGATACGATCAAAAACTTTAAGCTCTCCCCTACTTCGCTAGACACGTATCTCAAATGCCCGTACAAATTTAAGCTCAATCACCTTTTGAAAGTTCCCCGTGCCAAAACAGAACACCAAGCTCTTGGAACTGCGGTGCACAAAGCGCTAGAACTCTTCTTCTTGCGGCTGCAAGCATCTGATCAAGTTCCAGCACTTGAATACTTGATCGCTTCTTTTGAAAAAGCACTTGCGGATGAGTTGTTGACAGAGGAAGCAGAGATCAAACGCCGTAAACAAGGAAAACGAATGCTCACCTTATACTATGAAAACTACAAAAATGAGTTTCGAAAACCACTCTTTTGTGAACGCCTTTTTGGATATGGCTGGTCCAAAACATATCTGGGCGATATTCCTTTAACTGGGAAAGTAGACAAGATTGATTGGATAGATGAGTCCCAAAATACAGTCAGCATTACTGACTTTAAAACCGGCAGACCACGAAGTCGAAATGACATTGAAGGAAGAACAGGAAAAAAAGATCCAGTCTATAAGCGACAGTTGGTATTCTATAAGCTCTTAACCCAGCTTGATCGAACCTTTACAGCGAAGGCTGAGCAATTTGTGCTGGATTTTGTTGAGCCTGACAAACAGAGTGGACAACATAAGCGAGAGGCATTTTTCATTTCTTCCGATGAAGTCGATGAGCTGAAAGCTCTTATCCAGCAAGTCATGAGCGACATTCGCGCCCTCAAGTTTGATCA
>CAZNKS010000010.1:0-2572 GCA_964574065.1 uncultured Pseudomonadales bacterium
CTCAGACATCCGGCGCTAGTAGAAGAAATCAAAATTTGGGATTTTTTGAAAAAGTACAAAAGCGGCATATGAATTCTGTTGAGTTTTTAATTGCAAGGTTTTTTAATCAAATACTTGAAAAGTACAATAAGTTATACAGATAATTATGAAGAAAATCCTTGTTACTGGATCTGCGGGTTTAATTGGATCTGAAGTGTGTATGTTTTTCGCCAATAAAGACTTTTATGTGTATGGGGTCGATAACAACCAGCGCAAAGAATTTTTTGGAGAACAAGGAGACACAAACTGGAACTTGCAAAGACTGAAGAAAGAAGTAGAAGCATATACTCACTATAATATTGACATTAGGAATCGCGAGGAGATAGACAAATTAATTTCTGATTTAAAACCTAATGTAATAGTCCACACTGCAGCGCAACCTTCTCATGATAAAGCAGCAAGCATTCCCTTTGTTGATTTTGAAGTAAATGCTCTAGGCACATTAAATTTGCTAGAAGCAGTACGTAGACATAACAGGGACACAGTTTTTATTCACATGTCAACGAATAAGGTATATGGAGATGCTCCTAATTCGATTCCATTGAAGGAACTAGATACAAGGTGGGAATATGATGATCCACAATATTCAAAAGGAATACCTGAGACATTCACAATTGATCAGTCAACCCATTCTCTGTTTGGAGCTTCAAAGTTAGCAGGTGATATTTTGGTTCAAGAATATGGCAGATATTTTGATATCCCCACCTGTTGTTTACGAGGGGGATGCTTAACGGGTCCCAATCATAGCGGAGTTGAGCTTCATGGATTTCTTAGCTATTTAGTCAAATGTAATCTAGAGGAAATGGACTATAAGATATATGGATATAAGGGGAAGCAGGTCAGAGATAACATTCATTCTTTTGACGTTGCACAATTCATGTATCTTTTTTCTCAGCAACCGCGGATTGCCGAAGTCTATAACCTAGGTGGGGGAAAAGAGAACAGCTGTTCCATACTTGAGGCCTTTAAAATTACTGAAAAACTAACAGGCAAAGCTCAGCGCTGGCTGTACGTTGATCAGAATAGGATAGGTGATCACATTTGTTATTATAGTGATCTCACAAAGATGAGGGATCATTATCCCACATGGGGTGTTACAAAAAATTTAGAATCTCTGATTAACGAAATTGTAGTAGCATGGCAAGCAAGAATAGGTCACTAATCATGAAGAAGAAACAGCTCCCATATTTAAGTATATGTATTCCAAATTACAATAGATTAGATTATCTTTCTAGACTAATAGAACAGCTCTTCATACGACCGTTGGTTGCCCGACGTATGCTAAAGATTTAGCGGAATTTGTAGAAAAACAGTTACTTGATAAAAGAAAACAACAGATTTTTCACTTTATCAACAAGGGAATTGCTACAAGAGCAGAAATGGCAGAAGAAATTGTAAGTATATTAAAACTATCTGTTAGTGTAGAAAAAGTAACAGAGTTTGACTCTAGAGTTTATACGTCACCACGTCCAATGTATGAGATCCTAAAAACAACTCAGAATACGCGCAGTTGGGAAGAAGCATTGAGAGAGTATGTCCTTGAATATAAAAGAAGTGGCAATTACTAATGATGGTTGAATACACGAAACATTGCACTTGCGTATTTATCCCATGACAGATTATCCAAGACAAACCTTTGTGCTTTGAATCCTACTGATCTTCTTAAGTTCTTGTTCTCTATTGAAAAAAGCAGCTTCTCGGTCAGGTGATTAGTATTTAATGTTTCGAAGATTAATGAATTTTCTCCATCAGTAAGTACTTCAGATGCTCCACATCCACTGCTAACTATGCAAGTGCAGCCTGCTAACATTGCCTCAAAAACCGAAAGACCCCAAGTCTGATTGTGGTTAGGAAAAACAAAAATGTCGGCGGTATGATATTTTTCTGTCAGAATATTTTCAGAAACAGCTCCAGATAATGTTATTTTCTTTCTCAACTTATATTTTTTGATTAGACCAAGTATATATTGATAATAGCCATTATCAAAATTATAAGCCCCTACGATTTCTACTCTTGTTTTTTCCTGGATTTCAGATGGAAGCTTTCTATAGGCTTCAATGAAATCTTCAAAACGACGATGAGGAAAGAAAATCCCTACTAATAAGATATTGAGGATTGCTTCGGACTTCTTCTTAAAGGAGGTTGTGCCTTTCTCGAGATCAATTCCACTTCTGATTACTGTCGAATCTCTGTGATAGAATTCCTTTACAAGAAACTTATTTCTATTGTCGAGTGTGATGATCCTATCTATATATTTTATCTTGCTTTTTTCATTCTTAATCAGGAGAGGTAGCAAGAAAGAGAAAGCTTTAAAGTCTTTCGTTGTTTTTCTTACAAACGCATCTAAGGAGCTCGGTAAATCGTTCATCATCCAAAATTGTCTTTTGTTTGAGAACTTGGATGATAGCTCTTGAACAGGGTAATCATGGTAATTAATTATTTGGAAATTGTTAATTTTATCTCGTTTTCGAATAAGATTTTCTACTTTTTTTAGTACTCTTTTTTGCGTGTATATATTCAGTATGTGTTTGAA
>CAZNKS010000010.1:2582-21786 GCA_964574065.1 uncultured Pseudomonadales bacterium
TGTTTGAAAATTTTTATTATTATATTGTCTGTTGCTAATAGTTGATGTCTTGTCGCAGCTTCACCACACGCAGAATAGATTGGAATCTGCTTATTTAGCTCTGGATAGCAAGTTTTCTGATTAAAAAATGCAGATATGATCTCTACATTGTGTCCCTGTTTTTGAAGATTAATAGCAAGCTGAAGAGCTTGGCGCATGGATCCGCCTGCTATTGTTAGGTCCCAAAAAATGATGGCTATACTTCTCATATTACTCAAAACATTCTTTAATTAAGTCGAAGTCCCTTCGAGATAGTTCTGGATTGTTTCCAAAATAGAACCCTTGATTTTGAATTAATCGCGAATTTGGCAAGTCAAACTTCTTATCAAAATACTTCTTAAAAAAAGGTTGGTCTACCATTACGCCCCCCACTATTGGTCTTACTTCAATTCCTCTTCTCTCACATTTGGACAAATATGTTTTGAAGGACCCTGACGTTCTGCATATTACTGGAATTGCAAAACTACTTACAACGTCCATACTGGCAGTGTTTAAAGTATAGAAAGTACTACTATCAAAAAATTTGCTAATCTTTCTGTAATTTCTTTCTCTTTTCTTGATAGTACTATCAAGAAATCTTAATTGATAATTTGCTAAGAATCCTGTGATTTCAGTGGGGCGAAGATTGTAAGCAAGATCGTAGAAGGTATATTTCGAAAAGAAGTCACTCACTTTGTGCTTCCTTCTTAGAACAGACTGTTCTCTTGTGCTTAAGTGTCTATCCCAACCATGTGAGCGCACCATTCTGAGCTCTCTTGCCAAAACTGAATCTGTTGTACAGACAGCGCCACCTTCAATTGCTGACATATGATGTCCAACGAAGAAAGAAAAGGTGGCGGCTAAGCCAAAATTACCCAAATTTATTTTTTTATGAACGCTCCCTAGAGATTCACAGTTATCTTCGATTAAAAGAATTCTCTCCTCTTCGCAATACTTCTTTATTTGGTACAAATTATCACAAAGTCCAAGTAGATTTGTTATAAAGAACGCATCCAGCTTCTCTTTTTTATGCACAGTTTTTAGTTTTGCCAAAGAAACATTAAGTGTCTCAATCTCTACATCAATGGGAATGGGCGTCAGACCAAGCTGAATTAATGGCATTACATTTGTTGCCCACGTAATTCCGGAGAATCCAATTTTCATGCGGGGTTTCAATCTTCCCAGATTGAGCAGCGCCTGAATTAATGCAAGATTTGCTGAACTACCTGAGTTGAAAAGCACAGTTTGCCGAGTTTTCTGCCATTTTGAAAAGTTTTCTTCGAAAGTAAAACATTCTTTTCCAATACTTAATTGTTGAGATTTTAGAATAAACTTAATAAGAGCTTCTTTAGTCTGCTGTTCCTTATAAAAAGTTGACTTTATTAACTTAACTCGCATTTTTCCCCTTCAATTTAAAATTAAAGATTTTTACTATCAAATTTACATCTATTGTTCTTGTAACTAAAATGAGAGTCCAAAATATTAGTGAGTATATCACTCCCAATGAGATTAGATGGATAAATGTTTTGGGATGCTGCTTAAAGACTACAATAAACAGGAAATAGATAGTACCTAATATCATCAATAAATTAATGTAGCTTTGATAGTCAATATCAATCTTTACCTTCTTTTTTATTGCTTGTATATATAAAAGAATGATTGAGATATAGATGAGAGAATTCGAAATTATTGCTCCGGTAACTCCTTGAGAACGAATCAGAAAGAAGCCTCCCACTACACTGAGTAGTGCAAGAATAATACTTATCCTAAGTCTTTCTTTAACTAGTCCAAGCCCTGCTGAAACAGCAGCCAAAAATAAACCAGGGAGAAGCAAAGGATAAAACACGCTAGCAAGCTTAAGATTATTTTCTACGATTCCCAACCACTGGTTACCAAATAGAATTGAAGTAATTATTGCTGGAAACATGAAGATAAATAGTCCAAAATAGTAACCAAGTACAGGGAAGACTATAAGTATTTGACGTACAATCTTGGAAAAATATTCTGGCTTTGTTTCTGCTAATTCCGAGGTAAAAGGCAATACAAAATTTAGAAGCGGAGTGAAAAAAATATTCATGGCAAGCATGATTGGGACAACAATATTATACTGGCCTACAGCCCCGAAACCCGCAAGCGTAGTAAGAAAAAAAATGTCAACAAATCGGGTAAGATTATCAATACTATTTGATAGGAATGTTGGCAATGCATTGGAGATCATCATCTTAAACAACCCTCTTATCCACTCAAAAGTTACTTTGTATCTTCTCTTTAGGAAGTAAATGGAAGGGTAATATATTACAAAAGTAATTATTGATGATAGGGTCCAAACTGACGCAATATTGACAATTGATACTGCGTTTGTGATGAATAGAAGTCCACTGAGAATAAGTGTGATTGTATAAAGACAGGGATAGATTGACGAATACAAACTCTCCTTTTGTAATCCTATAAAGAACTTATACATTGCTGAGATTGCACTGTTTGCGACGAAATACAGAACCATTAATGAAATAACTAGTGAAATATTCTCTTGTTTAAAGTAGTTTCTCTCCAGCCATGGGGACAAAGCTATTATTAATATTCCTAAAACTAGTGAAGATGAAACTTCAATTAACCTCCCATACTCAAAGGCATTCCAAAGATATTTATAGTTTTTTTCCTTTAAAAATTTGGGAACAAAAAATGACACGCTGTATCCAAAACCAAGATCGTTATAAGTAGAAATGGCCATGTAGAAAGCAAGAACAGAGTAGAAAAGTCCATATTCTTCAACACTTAAAGTCCGAGAATAAATCATTCTAGTTAAATATCCTATTGGGGCTGAGAAGGTTGAGAAAAATAAAATTGTTCTACTTCCTCGTATTATTTTCTCAGACAACGATGTTGAGTCGCTAGTAGCAATAACAGTATTTTGATTAAAAATGTTTTTCATGGTCTATATACTTTGTATATGTCGTCTTCATAAGTTACAAGGAGAGATTCATTGTTTATATCTCCTATCCTTTTATCAACAACAAGATAGTCGACTCTTTTTGATTTGCTAATACAATTGGGAATGCAAGGTTCAACCTGGGCAAACAAAATATTCGAAAATATGAAAGCTAGATAACTGGAGTTAGTGATTATTCTAGAGAGACTTTTTGTTGAAGAGAATTGCCTGCTTAATAAATCAATGGATTCGGCTTCAATAATCCAATCTCTCTGAATTTTTTCTAAATTTCCTCGTGAGAAAAAAAATACAGGAGATGAAATAGTTAATATTAAAAAAAAGATGAATAAAAAGATTCTTATATTTGATCGTGCTAGCTTTTGGATACTAGTAATTACTACTATTCCAGATATGAAGAAAGCTGGCCGAAGCCATTTGGTAAGTGCTAGTTCATCAATCGGTGTTTGGACATAATAGACAGTCAAGGGTAGTAAAACTAACCATATTAGAAAAACTAGATAGTATTCTAGGGAAATAAATTTTTTTTGAAAGAGAATAATGGCGCAAATAATAGAAGTAGGAATTAATATGCCTACTTGTTTCCAAAAGAGAGGCTCATTCGCCCGTGCAAAAGAAAATAACATTTTCCCGTCCGTAGATTTTTGTGAGTCATAAAAAGCAATACCTTGCTTTTCTTCGCTCCGTAATCCAATTATTCTAACCTTTGTTTCCGTCCCAACTTGCTTGTTTCTATTTCCCCCTAAAGTCAAAACATTAGCAGAGAAAAGAACCTTGAAGTATCCAAATGATAGTAAGCACACCAATGAAATGAAGACTGTAGTTAGGAAGAGGACAAAAAAGCTTCTTTTTCTCTGTTGGAAGAAGCGGATTAGAAAGAGAACCCCAATTGATCCTGAGAGAACAAAGAAAAATGCCTGATTAATCAGGTACAAGCCACAGATTGTAACAGCTAGAAGTAAGAGATGAGGGATACCCAGAATTTTCTTTTCCAGCTGATTCCACACAAGAAAAACAAAAATCAGAAAGATAGGAAATCCAAACCAGGTTATTCCTGCTAGTTCAAAAAGAATCGGGGTTACAAGCTGAGCATAGTTTGCTCCAAAGAATACGTTTGCGGTATAGGTATCAAATCCCAATAGCGCAGGTCCGCAAAGTAATCCAAATGTAGAAGCCACAAGAGATAATACTTTTGAAGTCTGAAAAGTCTTTCGAACTCCATGTGAAAGTGCAGGAAGGAGAGGAAGAAGCAATACTATCTTTAACAGATCAAGTGAATACTCTATTGTAAGATGCAAAGAGGATCGAAGTGCAATGACAGGAAAATACAGACCCACATGATACATGGTCACGACCTGATCTATCATGTGTGGATGCAAAAAAGGAAATTGTGGTTTATGAAAGAACAATTGCAACAGCGCATGGTGGAAATACTCATCATGGAGTCCATTATTGTAGGTGAGCTTGAATAGGAAAAAAGAGAGTATCCCCGTACACAAGAGCAACGCTATTCCTTCTCTTGATCGAAACTCTTTTAGCAGTGAAAAGAGGTATTTTCTTTTTACAACCCAAAATACCAAACCACTTCCATACCAAATGGCTGCTAGTGCCACAATGGTCTGTAAGGGGGGAAAACGAAGTGTTAAAAGCACATAACAGGCAATAACAAAGGCAGCGACCGAGAAATAAAATGCATATGAAAGTTTAGCTAAAGAAAGTTTTCCTTGAATCAACCAGCCACAGGATCCTGTGATAGGGACGACAATCACCAATGCCAAAAATACCGTCCATACATAGTGAGGAACGAGCGTAACGATGTAAAGGATGGTGTTCATACGACACAATTATTTCAAATCAAGCGCAGTGGCTATACAATAACACTACTCATGAATCGAACCAAGCATGTGCACTATTTCCCACTCCTTTGGACACTTGCATTGACTATTCTTGTTTTCAGAAATGTCTTCATCCACTTCTTTACGGGACTTCCAGATTGGAATGACTATCCATACATTGTATGGACACTTGATCAAGTAAGCAGCAATATTTTTTCTTTGGGGTCTGATTGGACAACTTCGAATGCCTTTTATCCCCTCAAAGGGACTCTCTTCTTTTCAGACCTTTTGGTTCCTCAAGCTCTATTATACAGAGCTTTTACAGCCTTTTTTTTGCAGCCTATCCCGTCTTTTAATGCGCTTTTTCTTTTCAATTTATTTTTAAATGCGGTGAGTGCGTGGATACTCACAAGGGTTTTGACAAAATCAGTCATGCTCCAAACCATCGGTACGACAGTCTTTTCACTCAGCCCGTTCTTATTTTTGAATGCGAATCACTTCCAAATGCTGTTTCTCTCGCCAGTTTTTTTGTTTTTTTCCCTCTTGTTTGCTCCTAAAACTAGATTTCGCGGGCTATTCCTTGGAGGAGTATTGGGCTTGTTATTTTGGGGCAGTGTCTATTTGGCAGTCTTTCTCCTCACTGCGTATGGACTCTGGATTGTGGTGTGCTTGGTGTATCAACAAAACAAGTGGAAACAGATTAGACGAGAGGCACTCCTGTCACTTGCTCTCTTTGCAATCATTGCTTTACCAGCAGCACTTACCTACGTGCGGGTAAAACAACAGTATGCAATCGAGCGTTCGCATTGGGAGTATGTGCAGTATTCTGCTCACTTTACTGATTATCTGTTTACTCATCGATATAACAGTGTATTTTCGCGTCTTCCGCCCGTATCCAAATTGAATAGCTTCAATCACCATTGGGGAGAGGCGGCAGGAGCTCTTGGTATCGTTTTGACACTTGGGATGGTTGCGGGATTGTTTGTCTATCAAAAGAGGGAAAAAACACCCTCGCTTTCGATCCATTTGACACAAGAGACAGTATTTTGGGTGGTTCTTGTACTCATCGGATTTATTTTCTCGTTGGGACCAAGGCTGAATGCCAATGGAACTCTTCTTGGAATTCCGCTTCCATACTACGTGGTGGAAAAACTCGTTCCCCTTTTTGACCCAATTCGCGTGACCTCTCGCTGGAGTATTTTTGTGTACTTGGGGGCGGCATGGTTTTTGCTGCGAGCACTTGCGAAGCTACAAACTAAAAAGCTTCGAGTAGTGGTTACCGTTCTGGCAATGGGAGGGTATATGTTTGAAATACTTCCACTGACCTTTCGAATGGAAGAAAAGCAGTATCAAGTGGCAGCCTATGCTCCTATCATTTCTTTGTGCACAAAAAAACCGTTGGTGCTATTGGAATTTCCACTTTCTGTTTGGAAAGAAGAGATACACACAGAAGAAAGTCTATCCTATGATTCAACAATGTTGCTTTCGTCAATAGATCATGAGTGCAATATGGTAAATGGATACAGTGGTTTTGATCCTCAGGAATATCTAGATTTTGAACACGCACTCACAGATGCAGTTGTGAACAGGCAAAAGGAGCAATTCTTTTCGCTGCTTTCCGATCGATCTATCGGAATCATAAAGCTGAATAAAAGTGCGATGGATACAGTTTATGTGCCCGTAGTCCAAGGCTGGCTTTTGGAACAGACACAAGCCGTATACAGCGATGACGCATATTATGTGGGAAAATTGCAATGAGTACTCCGTTTGTTTCTGTCATCATCGTCAATTTTAATGGAGCACGTTTATTACCAGATTGTTTACATGCTATTTTCTCGTCGTCATATGACAAACGAAACTTCGAAGTCATTGTTGTTGATAACAATTCCACCGATACCTCCGTCCAACTACTTGCAACTGACTTTCCCACAGTACGAGTTCACAAGCTTCCTCAGAATCTAGGATTTGGTGCGGCAAACAATCACGGAGCAGAGGTAGCCAAAGGAGAGATTCTCCTCTTTGTAAACACCGATACAATAGTGAGTCCGACCTGGATGGAAATATTGGCAAAGCGCGTCATGGACGAAACGATTGGGGCAGTGAATCCAAAAGTACTTCTCTCTTCAAAGCCAGCCAAAGTTCAAAATGCAGGGATTACTGTTTTTGCGAATGGAGGGGCAAGAGATCGAGGAGCGATTGTTTCGTTAGATAAGCAACAAGACTATGAAGAGGACTCTACATTTTTTGATACACCAATCGATGTTGGTGCAGTGTGTGGAGTCAGTCTGTGTATGCGAAAAGACGTATTTATGCACGCAGGGGGCTTTAACGAACTCTTCTTTTTCTATTATGAAGATGTGGAGCTGTCTCTACGACTACGTCGTCTTGGATACCGACTTGTCTATGAGCCACAAGCGACACTTATCCACCTGCATGCTGCGACAAGCAAAGAGAACTCTTTGTTCTTTCTACGACACAGTGAACAAGGGATGCTCCTGTGCACGTATATACACTACCCGTTCACCGCGTGTCTGCTCGTAACAGGTAGATACATGGTTCGGATTGCAGCATCACTCTTCCGCTCTTTGCTTTTTGTATGGAGGGGAAGAAACGATTCGGCACAAACATGGATCCAGCGAACCTTTATACGTATGCACGTTTTGCTCTTCACAATTGCACAAATAGGGGAAATAGTAGGACAAAGAACAAACCTAGCACACAAAGAAAAGCAAAGCCTTGCACAACTCTATGAAACATTCAGTTAAAAGCGCAGCTGTTTTTGATCGGTGGTTCTTTCGATTGGGGGGAGGGGAGCGAATGGTGTGCTCGTTACTTTCCTCCCTACACAAACTGGGATACACCGTCACCTTACTTTCTTGCGTCCATGCGGACTTGAATGCAGCCGAAGAAATGTTTGGGATTGATCTCTCTTCCGTACAGATTCGAATCTTGCCTGATGTTGCATCTGAGGAGCTCGCCTCTGTTACCAATGAGTACGATCTCTTCATAAACGCGTCACATTTGGACTATATCCCTAATACCAATCCAAACGGGAATCTTCTCGTCTTTTTCCCAAGCCCACTGCACACGTCGTTCTTGGAAAAAGTAAAAAGAAAAGTCATTGTGCCGTTCCTCTCATCTTTTTTCATCTCCGTTCATCGAACCATGAAATTGGGCGTGGGAGATACGATTATTGATGGAACAAGACTCACTTTTTCAAAAAATCAATTGACTCACCTCTCCCTCACTCTTGAGTTTCCACTGTTCGCCTCGTCGGTTACGGAGCAGCTTCATTTCGAAAGCGAAGGGCAAATTCTTCATCCGAAGAGTAGAACTGATCTTGCACACAACCGAATTACATACGTATTTGATTCACTCGCACTCGCCCGTGATAGTGGTATTACATTGTGTCTCCCATCATCGCCACTTTGTAAAGGAATTCGAATACAGCGGATATGGATTCCTTCCCTTCAATTTGTGCTGTGGCGCATCTTTGCAACTTTCGTGCCAGCCCTTGAACAACGTTTGCATGGAGGAGCGAACAAAGAAATGGAAACCGCAATTGAAAGCTATCCCCGGATTCTTTCAATCTCACAGTTCACATCGCAGTGGATACAACGGTATTGGAACAAAGGCTCACAGTTACTGTATCCTCCTGTAGATGTAGGACACATCAAACCAAAAAAATCCAAGCGAAACTGGATTGTACATATAGGCAGATTTTTTGCAGGAGGGCATAGCAAAAAGCAACTTGAACTTGTGCATGCTTTTTCCGAACTCAATAGATCGGGAATTCATGACTGGGAACTTCATTTCATCGGTACGCCAGCACAGGGAGCGATTCATGAAAAATATTTTCAGCGTGTTCTGGAGGAAGCCAAGGGACTACCTATTTATTTTCATGGGAATGCGAGTAACTATGAATTGTATGAAATGCTCTCGAACGCGAGTATCTACTGGCATGCAACGGGGTATGGAGAAGATCTCAAGAACAATCCTATTGCAAGCGAACATTTTGGGATAACGACTGTTGAGGCAATGGCAGCGGGATGTGTTCCGGTTGTCTTTGCAGCAGGGGGACAAGAAGAAATTGTGAATGATACCAATGGATACACCTGGACGAATATTAGAGAACTTGTTGCTATTACCAAAAGTCTTGTTACCGATAACGAGCATCGCAAAAGGCTGGGGAAAGCTGCTACACTAGCGAGTGAACGATATGCTACCAAGGTATTTCATGAAAATGTAAAAAAACTCTTTGACGTACTATGATGAAGAAACTACTATTACTGTTGACTACTCACATCCATTTTTTGATGTGTTTGTTGCTTTTTCTTCTCTTGCTTGCGCGGAACCCCTTCAGTGATCGTACTCTCATCCCGAATTTTGAACCCTATCCTGATTCCTTGCACTATATTGTCCCTGCAAGATCGCTATTGCAGGGAAAAGGTCCATATATCACAAGGGAAGGCAGAAATATTATTCCATCAGTTCCAATTCTGTATTCTTTGACGTTGCTTCCTTTCTTCGCGGTGAATAATGATGCTCGTATGGCTTATTTTGCCAATGTTGCAATGTCAGTTGCATCATTAGGGCTTTTTTATCTTATTCTGCAAAAACTTTCGATCCGACGAAGTATACAGTTTTTAGTTCTCTTCTTATTTGTCTCCAACTACTACATCTATTGGTACCCAACCCTAGCGATGGCTGAAAATTTAACGACACTTCTCTTTTTTGGAGGAGTTGCGTTACTTATTGGACGAGTAACGCCTGTTCGGGCAAGTGCAGCTGCGTTGATAGCCATTGCATTCTATGCAACAAAATATGCCAATATCCCCATAACTGTTGCCTTCGGTATGTTGTATGGAATCAAAATCCTGTTTCCTATCAAAACTTTCTCAAAGAGACGTTTTTCTTTGCTTTCATTTATTGCTGCCGGAATTGGGAGCTTTGTAGTATTTGCCGTTTGGGAACTGTATTTCTATGGGAAAAACGTATTCGCAGCCTTGAATACGGCTTTTGGTTTTCTTCAGTTCAAACCTACATCTCCCGCAGGTCCAAGTAGTGCAGCAGTTCAGTCATCCGCAGGAAACGGTTTCTTTTCTCTCTCATATGTGCCAAGCAATCTTGTCTTTTATTTCCAGATGCTTCTGGGGCAGTCAACAAAAATGTTGTGGTCGTATATTCCTCTCCTTTCGCGGTTTATAGCAATTCCAGGGCTAGCGGCACTGATTGCATCACTCGCAAGCAAACAATATCGTTGGATTGCTGTATCTCTTTTAGTTCTTCTGTTTGCAAACGTTGCTTTCTTGTCAACCTTTTATGCCCCTGATGCCAGATATTTTTTGTATGCAGTTCCTTCACTCTTGTTAGGATTTGCACTTCTGCTTCAAACAATCAGCACGATCGTTTCTAGAAGAAAGAAAGGAATACTATTCCTTCTCCTGATAGGATTCCTTATTGCAGCGGCAGGGATAAGTAGTGCCAAACGCGTCAAAAGTCAGATTAGTCTCAATCTTCGCTATGCAGAGACACCTTGGTATTATCTTTCCGTCAAAGAATTAAATACTGCCGTTGATGATGTCCTATCAAAAGAAAAAAATGAGGCAGAAGTTATTGTAGTGTCATCTTTACCTCCATATTTAGTTGATTTTTATTCCACTGGAAAGTACCGATTGCTACCACTTCACAGCCAACAAGAATTTCGAGGGAACAAAAAAGAAGCATTTGGAGACTTTGACTATTCTGATATGCACAAATTGTATGCAACTCAAATACATGAAGGGAAAATAGTTTTAGTCGAAAAATACGGCCTAGGAAATGAAGTAATGCTGCAACAAGCATTTGCCAACTTATCAAACGATTTTGATCTGCAATTAGTACGACAAGGATGTCATGAGTTGTGCAACGTGTATCGACTGCAGATAAAGGCAGAACCGGCAAAGAAATGAAATTATGCCAATCACAGATAATATTCGGACACACTGGAAAATAATAACGGTAAGCTGTATTGTCCTTAGTATCTTCCTCTTCCTACGTCTCTACAGGCTCCCACAGTCACTCGAATTTTATGCTGATATTGGCCGTGATCATTACACGCTTCTCTTAATGAAAATAACAGGGAAGCCAACCCTCTTAGGACCGTCAATCAGTTTTCTGCCTCTCAATCAAAGCCCTTGGTATTTCTATCTTATGTATCCTGTGTTTTTGTTTTCAAACGCGAGTCCATATACAAGCGTGATCACACTCCTGTTGCTGTACACTTCTTTTTTTGTGTTTGGAATGTACGTGTATAGAAAAAATGCTCTAGCAAGACACACATTACTTGTATCGGTCTTCCTCGTAAGTATCCATACAATCTTCATTGAACAACACCGTTTTCCTTGGAATCCATCGTTTGTCACACCATTTTTACTGATGTCTTTATGTGCGGCTTTCTTTACAGAAGGCAAGATGTGGCAACGCATTCTTGCCTTCACCTTGGGAATTAGTTTTGCGATAGGAATGTCGTACTCAATTGTTCCGACGGCAGCTGTGCTAGGGTTGTATGGGTTGTGGATATTTCGAAAGCACTGGCTCTTGTACTTTGGATCCTTTGCCGCAAGCATCTTATTTGTTTTTGGACCACTTCTATTGTTTGAGGTGAAGCATCAGTTCTTTTTCATTAGACGACTCCTGATGGAAGAAGCATATATACAAAAGATTTCGATATCATACAGTGCGAAATTGTCAGAGATGGTACGATTCCTTAAAGGAGTAGGACTCTCTTCTTTCTGGGAAAAGGTGAGTATCGTCCTCGTACTTATGGGTGTACTTGCAGTTGTGAAAAGAAAGGTGCAATCAACACAAAATAAGTTTCTTTTCAAATCAGCTGTCTTAACAACCATTGTATTTATCCTCACACTACTAGCCCCCTTTATTATGTTGTCGCATTATATGTACGGAGTGCTCACACTGCTCTTCTTTTCTCTTTCGTTCATACGAAAAAGATTCTTGTATATCTTGCTTCTCATCCTTTTCTTTTCTTGGATAACGAAAGCAAGTTTGGCAGGGAGTGTGTTTCGTGGACAAAAGAGAAGTATTGCCGATTTGCAGGCATGTGCACAGATAATCTGTAGTCAAGAAAAGGATCCTCTATTTGTAACGGTGAGTGCCTGGTATGACTTTCATTTTGCACCCGATCATTTATTTTTCATGAATAAAGCCGGATGTGACGCCCGCGATATTACTCAAAATCCTGGATATGCACAAAAACTCGCAGTCGTGATTGACAATGGAAGATTTGAATTTGGAAAATCTGCGTTTAATGAGCTCACACTCTTTGGGGCTGCAACCCCATCAGCCACATATCAATGTCCCGGAAACATGAGCGTTCAAGTTCTTTCTAAAATAGACTAACTCTTCTTTATTTGGAAGAAGTTGTTCATCCCTACCTCAAAATAATGATGCACAAATTCTAATTTGACTCTCTTCTTCCTCTGAATTGCTTGCAAGCTACTCTCTATAGAATTTTTTGTGGGATACCGTTTATGTTCCTCAATTTCTCGTACAGAAATAATACCTAAAACATAGGACAGAAACTCTAGCGGAAGCTTGGCTAATGGAGAGGGAGTAGTACCAATGATCATTCCATTTGGTTTTATAATGCCAAGGGCATTGTCAATAAGTTCTGTAGCATCATCGACATGTTCTAAGACTGCGAGCATGACAACAATATCAGCCTTCACAGATAACTTCAGATCTTCAAATTTTGATTTATAGATCTTTACCTTCCCAACGGAGGTGTTTTTTGGCATGAGAGGATCGACACCAATGTATTCAATTTTCTTTGATAACTGGGGATGAACAAAATCAAAATACTTTTTCAGTAAGATATCTTGTCCACAACCGTAATCGACAAGAACAATATGGTTCTCGTTTTTTGCGTACAAAGAGATTGTGGAAGAAATTTCTCGAAACCGAAAAAGCCGTGCCCACTTTTCAAGCCAAACTTCATTTGGCAAAGAGATTAAAGACAGTAATTTCGTAAAGCGCTTTAAGTCCATCGATGACTCCAATCTTTTTGCCTTCTTCGTAGGTACGACCCTGATAACTTATACCTACTTCATACAGCTTTATTCCTTTGATATGGGAAAGTCTGGCAACTATTTCAGGTTCAATTCCAAAACGCTGACTAACAAGCTTGGGAGTGATCTCATCTATAATATGTTTTCGAAACGCTTTGTATCCACACTCCATATCGGTTAAGTTGAAGTTGGTCAATAAATTGGAATAGCACGTTAAGAAATGATTCGCAAGCTCGTGGGTGTAGTAGATAACTCGTCTCGCGCTATCGCCTCGGAATCGAGTTCCAATCACCGCATCAGCATCATATTTAAAGAATGGTTCTAAGAGTCTTGGGAAATCATCTGGTGAATACTCCAAATCGGCATCCTGAATCAAGACTATGTCTCCAGTAGCTTTGGAAAAGCCTGTTTTAATAGCCGCTCCTTTTCCTGCGTTTTTCTCGTGGCGAAAGATTTTGATTCCCTTGATCTTTTTCATCACCTCATACGTGTCGTCTGTGGAGGCGTCATCGACAACGACAATCTCTTTGGACAGTCCAAGGGTGTTACTGTCTTTCACTGTCTGAATGAGAAATTCTAAGGTTTTGGCTTCGTTGTAGACGGGGATAACGATACTGATCGTTTTTAATTTGCTTTTTTGATCTTTCATATACTTTCTTTTCTAAAGTATTCCAGTGTTTTTTGTAGTCCATCTTGTAAGTTCACTTGTGGTTCCCAGCCAAGTAGCTGTTTGGCTTTGGAAATGTCGGGACAGCGTCGTTTGGGATCATCAGGTCTGCTTTGAACAAATTCTATATTTTCTTGGACGCCAGCTATATCTGATAGGACCTTGGCAAGCTCATTCATGGTCACTTCTGCAGGGTTTCCAATATTCACCGTTTCTCCCCGTGCCGTATCTTCTTCCATCAAGCGCAACAGCCCAGCGACTAAATCAGAAATGTAACAAAAAGATCTCGTCTGGTTGCCATCTCCGTGCATATGGATGGCAGAACCATGCAAGATGTTTTTGATAAAGTCTGGAATAACTCGTCCATCAGCAATATCCATCCGTGGACCATAGGTATTAAAAATACGCACGATGCGAGTATCAAGACCAAAACTCCTTGTATGTACTCCACAAATTGTTTCACCCAATCGCTTGCTCTCGTCATACATAGAACGAGGCCCATTGGGATTCACGTTCCCAAAGTATGTTTCTTTTTGTGGGTGTTCAAGCGGATCGCCATAGCTTTCAGAAGTACTGGCGAATAAAAAGCGCGCATTTGGATTGTGCTCAAGCAAAAACTGCAGCAGTTGATGAGTTCCAATGCTGTTTACTAAATACGTTTCAACAGGATGTTTCTGGTATCCAGCAGGACTTGCTGGTGAAGCAAGATGAAATACAAGATCGATAGGAAAGGTTTTGCCGTCTTTTTGAAGATAGGTTGTGGGAGCATCGATAACATCTGCTTCAATAAATTCAAACTGATGAGAATCTTTTAGGTGGGAAATGTTCTGTGCTTGTCCAGAAATGAAGTTGTCTACCCCGATAACGTGTGCTCCTTGCGCAAGTAATGCATCGGTCAGGTGAGAACCAATAAATCCACTAGCTCCCGTGACGAGAACTGTCTTTCCTTGATAGAATGACATATAGGGCTGATCATAGCAGAGAAATTTGTGAACAGAAAGATGAGGGTGTATGAGCTTTCGTCTTGTGCTTTTGTTCGTCCTCGTGGCTCTTCGAGATTCTGTGGGCGAAAAAAAGCACAGGACAGCAGCCTCTATCGGATTGACAGACAAAAATTATGAACAACAGTATTCACAAGAGTCTTCCACTGATTGCAGTTTTATTAGTAGCAGTGTTCATGCGGCTACCTTTTCTCTCAAGTTCTTTCTGGCTTGATGAAGCTGCGCAAGCCATTGAAAGCAGCAGGCCACTGTGGCAACAACATCGGATTGCCTGGGACTTTCAGCCACCTTTACTTCATTACGTTACCCACTTCATGTTGTATGTGAGTAATACAGAGTGGTGGTTACGTCTTACCTCTGTTGCTGCAGGCCTAGGAAGCATTGTATTCCTGTACACCTTGCTTCGAAAGAAAGTTTCAACGCCAATCGCAATACTTTCCTCAGGGTTGGTTGCAATCGCGCCGTTTCATATCTTCTATAGTCAAGAATTACGTCCGTATGCACTCGCAGGTTTTTTCGCGGTCGCTTCGTGGTACTTTCTCATACAGGCTATACAGAAATCCCAGTCTAAAACTTGGGTGTTGTTTACGATCATGAGCATATTGGGAATGTATTCCATGTATCTGTATCCATTTGTGCTACTTTCTCAAGTTCTATTTATCCTGATAGAACACAAGAAAATGATACGGTCGATGGGAAATGCTCTTTTAGTAGTTTTGCTTTGCTTCCTACCTTGGATTCCATTTTTTATCGAACAGTTACAGGTGGGAATGAGTTGGACTGAATTGCTTCCTGGGTGGTCGGCTGCGGTTGCGACTCCGCAACTGAAGGCAATTCCTCTCGTATTCATCAAGTTCATCACAGGGCAGGTGGAATTTAGCAAGCAAACTTGGGAGCGAATCCTTTTAATCCCCGCTGGAATTCTCTTCCTATTGGGTGCATGGAGAGCTTGGCAAGAAAAAAAGGTCAGATTTTTGCTGTATTGGTTCGTAATTCCACTCCTCACAGTGTGGATCGTCTCCTTTGTTGTTCCCGTTATCCAACCAAAAAGACTTTTGCTGATTTTGCCTGCTTTCTTTTCACTAATTTCATATGGAGGGTATTCCCTGTTCCAAAAAAATACAGCGATCGGTTCGCTTTTTGTAGGTTCGGTGATCGGGTCTTTGCTCCTGTTTTTTGTGCAGTATGTCACCAACCCTTTGTATCAGCGTGAAAACTGGAAACAACTAATCGACCAAGTGCAATCCGACTGTGGCAGGGCAGAGTGTGTTGCTGTCTTTGCTTTTGATTCACCGTACGCACCGTGGCAATGGTATGCTCCCAAAGAGCTTCGTGTGGCGCATCTCTCCACACTCAAAGTGATCAATGAAGAACAAACACAAAGTGAGATCCTGCCAGATATACAAAACGCTACAAAACTCTATCTATTTGACTATCTCAGGGAAATCTCAGATTCTTCCCACACGATGGAGCGCGTTCTTTTTGCATCGGATTTTCGGGAAGTTTACAGTATTGATGGAAAAATGATTGGTTTTGTTCGGGTGTGGACGCAAAAGTTACAGTAGTGAGACATCTGTGGAAAGGATACAATAGACGTATGAGCAAAGCTTTAATAACTCTTGGTATTGATGTCACTCCCATCCTCTATAACCGAGGAGTATCGAGGTACACGACCAATATTATTCGCGCGCTCACCAAACTTTCTGATGCCCCTGACATCCGACTTTTTGGCTCCTCCTTTCGTGCAAACCGGCAGCTGACTTCAATGTCAAAACAGCTAGGTACTGAAGTTGGAAGTAAACACAAGCCAAGTATCATGGCGTTTCCACCATCTTTCTTAAAAACGATGTGGTATCAAGCCAATAGACTCCATATTGAAAGCTTAATGCCCAAAGTCGATGTCTTTCATGCTTGGGAAGAACTTATTCCTCCTTCCTATAAAACCCCGATCGTTGCGACGATCCATGATCTAGCATTGTTTAAATTTGAGGAAATTGCTCACCCTAAAACCAAAGAAAAACATACCCTCGCTCTCAAACGCTTGTTGTCGATCAATGCGCACGTGATGGCTGTAAGTCAGCAAACAAAGCGTGACCTGTTGGAATTGTTCTCGTTCCCTGAAGACCATGTACACGTTGTGCCAGAAGCCGTTCCCTTTGAAGTTTTGTTTCCCAAAGAAAAATTACTCTCGATGGAGGAATTAAAAAGATTTGGAATTACCAAGCCATTCTTCTTGTGGGTTGGAGTCAATGAACCGCGAAAGAACCTGATGCGAGCGATTGAAGCTTGGAGAAAGTTTTCCAAAGATTTTGATTTTGCAATTGTTGGATCTGCTGGAGTTTCAGAAGTAAAACCAGAACAAGGGCTTAAGCTTCTATCTGGTGTTGGCATGGTGGAGCTGGCAAGTTTGTATAACAATGCACAACTTCTTTTATTCCCCTCCTTATACGAAGGATTCGGTCTGCCGATCCTTGAAGCCTTCTATTACGGCTGTCCGGTCGTCACAAGTAATATCTCGGCAATGGCAGAGACAGCAGCTGATGCAGGATTCCTTGTGTCTCCAACGGAAGTTGATTCTATACAAGCAGGAATTAATGATGCCCTCAAGAAAGGCAAACTCCCAGCGGTACAAAAGAAAATGAAAGACTGTGTGGAGTCTTTCTCTTGGGAGAAGAGTGCCAAAATGACGCTCGAAGTCTACCGTAAAGCCAAATTTGAGAGAAAGTAAGATTCAACTTCTTCTTATTGGGACAAGAAGTGTAGTTTCTCTATCGGTGTTGAGTTCCTCTGACAGGAGTGTCCATCCATTCAGAGAATAGAAAAGATAGTATCTTTTCTTACCAACGATGTATGTTAATCCATCGATCAATGCCTCCACGGCAGCAGGATCTGTGATTCCATTTTCGGTAAGTAATTGTTGAGGGGTATTTATATACTCTGTCATACAATCTCCATTGGTATTTTAGTAGTATATGCCATGTGTCAAACGTAGGAGACCGTGTTTTGATTGCGCTTCTTGCAGTACAATGAAGTAATGACTGATCACGTTATCCATGTAGGTATCAACGCATATGAGGCAAATGTTGCCAAGCGAGTTGGAAGTAATAAGTACGCCCATGAATTGCTCTGCGAGCTTGAACGACAAACTCGTGAGGATCACGAACACATTGGACCTGTTACAAAGAAACGAACCGTTCGCTTTGAGTGGACCGTGTATTTACCATCTCCAGCCCTAATCGATCTTCCGAAGCAGCGTCCTGGGTTTACGTACCGAATCATTCCTCCCAAGAAACTATGGACACAGTGGAGGCTGCCGTTTGATCTGTATTTTGGCGGACTACGCCATGATGTGTTCCTTAGTCTTGGTCACTACGCGCCACGACTGTGTCCCTTTCCATCAGTGGTCTGTGTCTTAGACCTCGCATTTTTAAAGTTTCCGCAATTCTTCCTCAAGAAAGATGTCTACCAATTAAAGGAATGGACCAAATATAGCGTCAAGCAAGCAAAGCAGATCGTGACGATCTCTGAGAGTACCAAAGCCGATATTGTGGCTGAATACAAGAAAAGTCCTGAAGATATAACCATCATCTATCCTGGAATTGATACAGAAACAAAGCTTGAAGGAGGGATGTTGGATGCATTTGGGCAAGATACTCAAAGTTTGCTTGCCAAGTATGGATTGGAGGCCAACCAGTACATTATCTCGGTAGGAACAATCCAACCACGAAAAAATATCATTAGTGCTATCCATGCGTTTGAACAATTCAATAGCAGTCAAAACAATTCCTACAAGTTCGTCCTTATTGGGAAGCCAGGATGGATGACAACTGAGTTTGATGAAGCCGTTGCAAATAGCCCTCAAAAGCAAAATATTATCCTCACCGGCTTTGTGAGTGATTGGGACAAGTATGTCTTGCTTCGCTCTGCGCTGTGCAGCGTGTTAGTTGGCTACTATGAAGGCTTTGGAATCCCAGCCATTGAAAGCTTATCTGCAGGCATTACCCCAGTGGTTGCCAATGCAGCCAGCCTTCCTGAAGTAGTTGGAAAGTTTGGAATTCTTGTTGACCCATATTCGGTAGAAAGCATTGCCAAAGGGTTTGCTGATGCGGCGGCAGCTCCACCAAGTCCAATGCGTCGAGCAGAAATGAGAGAGTGGGCGAAGCAATTTTCCTGGGAAGAGAGTGGAAGCAAGGTGTTGGACCTACTTGAAGAGAAATTTTCAAGCAAATAATTATGATTATTCTTGGTATAGACCCTGGATACGACCGACTGGGATGGGGAGTTGTGGCTCGAGAGAGAGGAACTGTCGTGTTTCTTGACTGCGGAATTATTCAAACAAGCAAACAGCTTTCTTCCGCGACGCGTCTTCATGTGCTGCATCAACAATTATCAGCCATCATGCTCATTCACAAACCCACGATTGTTGCGATAGAGACGCTTTTCCTTGCTCACAACGAAAAAACAGTGATCAAAGTGGCAGAGGCGCGCGGGATCGTCCTGCTTGCTGCTGACCAACATGGCTGTACAGTAGCGGAATATTCACCACTACAAGTGAAATCAACCGTGGCAGGTGACGGCAGAAGTGACAAAAAAACTGTTGAAAAAATGTTGCGATTACAACTTCCCGCAATACCCCCAATGCAACTCGACGATACAATTGATGGGATTTC